>JAMDCA010000005.1 GCA_023489435.1 Thermoplasmatota archaeon | reverse complement strand
CCCGGCTCAGATTTAGTTCCATATCCTCTCGGAACCAGATACTTGAGCACGCTTGCTGCCTTCAGGAAGGAGAAATTCGGCTTCAGGTTGCCCTCGGCAATGGAATAGAGGAGGTCCACAAAGTCTCCCCTGAAAAGGCTCAGGATGTTCATGCTTTCCGGATCCGCAAATCTGGCATTCACCTCAATCACTTTTGGACCGTCTGCTGTCTCCATGAACTGCCCGTACATCACTCCCCTGAAAGGATTGCCATCCTTCTTCATAGAAACAGCTATTTGCTGCATCACAGAAAGTGCGGATTCATAACTCGTCCCTGGAATAAAAGGCAGGAGCCCGTTGCTGTCAGTGATTGACCCCATTCCGCCTGTGTTAGGGCCTTCATCATGCTCATATGCCCTCTTGAAATCCTGTGCAAGCGGTGTAGCTGCAACCCTGCTGCCGTCCGTAAAAACCTGAAGAGAGAACTCTTCCCCGGTTATTCTCTCCTCCAGGAGAACCTCTCCATCATGGTCAAGAATTTGTGTCGCGTATGAAAGGGCCTCTGCTGCATTGCGCAGTTGCACACCCATGACCTTTACGCCTTTCCCGCCGGTAAGTCCAGTGGGCTTTATGGCAAAATCCCTTTTTTCTCGTGAAAGAAACGATTGAAGGTCAGCTTTTTCCGTGAACAACTTTGAATATATATTTCCGGTGATTTTGTGCCTGGATAGGAGGTCTCTCATGTATGATTTTGAAGTTTCAAGCCTTGCTGCTGCCCTTGTAGGGGATGCCACCAGGATGCCTTTCTTTGACAGTTTCTCCTCAAGTGGGGTGTCAAGGACTGGATCGGGGCCTATGAAAGCCAGTTCAATGCCCTTACTGACGGCGAACTCAACTATTCTGTCATTATCCAGTTCGTCAACTATAAGATGGTCTCTGCTGAGTCCAAGTATGGAAGGGTTCCGGTTCTTCAGTGCGCTGAACAGTTCTCCTCCGCTTTCCACAATTTTTCTTGCAACTGCATCTTCCCGTCCTCCGCCACCAACAAGCAGTATCTTACTCAATGCTTTCCGTCTCCTCTGTGTTTTTTGACCTTGTCTCAAGCTCATTCTTGTTTATATTGAAATATCTGTAAAATTCTCTTGTAACACTGTAAAGTTCAGTGTTTCTGTACTTCTTTGCGGAAAGGAACTTCCTGCGTACCAGTCCTTCCAGGGGTGTTCTTGACCTGTCTCCAAAGTGCTGCACTATGTCCCCTCTCATGCACTGGGCATTGGCAGCAACAAAGCCAAGTATCTTGAGTTCCAGGTTCGATATCTCCCTTTTGGAAACGGGGGCCACCATTTCGGAAAACTCATTCTTCAGCTGCATCTTGTATCTGATTCCGCTCTTCACGATATCCAGTGATGTGGTGCGCTTCCGGTAGTCCCTTACCAATACCTTGAGTGCCCTGGCAACTTCATCCTTATTTTCATTGAGAACCATTGCGATGTCGGCGATGGAAAGGGGGTTCTCAGATGCATACAAAATTGCCTCAACCTTTTCCTCAAGGCTCATGATCTGTGATCTGCTCAGCATATATGTTAAGTTCGATACAAAGAGGCAACTGTTGGCAGACCGGTGATAGAAGACTTTAATGTATGATCCACATATTCCCGTTCAATGGTTAGCGAACAACTGTTCGGTAATAACGTGACAAATACTCCCGTGGATTCACCCAATAAGGGCTCCGCCAAGATACAGAGACCTTTCAGCCTGTTCTATATTTGGTTCGCTGCCAACCTGACCATAGGGGATTTTGCCATAGGGTTCATACCAATTTCGCTTGGCCAGCCTCTGAATCTCACAATTATTGCCCTGATAATCGGGAACATCACAGGCGGTTCGCTTCTGGGGGTAATGAGCGTGATTGGGGTAATGGCTAGAAAAAGCCAGATGGAACTTAGCTATGGGCCATTTAAAAGAATAGGCTCATCGGTGATGGCATTGCTTCAGTGGGGTAACACACTGGGGTGGTTAACAGTTAACCTTGTGCTTGCATCCTTTGCCCTTGAGCTCATCATCAGGGGAACTTTTTACGTGATATTGCTTCTAATTGTAGCAGCCATAGTCCTCGTGCTGGCATATTACGGCCACGAGACCATAAGGCGCTTTGAACTGGCTATGTCTGTAGTTCTTGGCATTCTGTTCCTTGTTATCAGCATTAAGTCTATACTGGATTTGCGGGGCGGTATTCCATATGTGTCATCACCTGTGATTCCCGTATTTGCAGGCTTCGGCATTACTCTGGCGGCATCATTTTCATACATAATGGCCTGGGGCCCATACGCTTCAGATTATTCCAGGTTTGTTGGGGGCAGGGGAGAAAAATCACATTCTTTCCTGTATGCTTTTCTTGGTGGGGCAATTGCTTCCTTCTGGATAGAATTGCTCGGGATGCTGGTTGCCATCTACACTTCAAACGCTGTTTCAAACCCCGCCTCAGCCCTTGCAGATTTTATGGGACAATACTTCATTGCCGGAATGGTGGCGCTTTTCCTGGGGGGCATAGCGGCTAACGCCATTAACCTCTACTCTAACGGCCTTTCCTTCAACACGGCTATAAACAGGAAGGGGAAGTCATTGCCAATTCTTCTGGGGACTGCTATATCTGTCTCTCTTGGAATCATTGGATATGGTGCGTTTTATAGCTTCTACGAGGATTTTCTCTTTATTCTCGACTACTGGATAACTCCCTGGCTTGGCATACTCATCGCGCATTATTTCATTATCAATCCAAAGCTCAATGGGTCAGGGGAGTCTCCCAAGTTATATTCCGGAGCCATTGCCTATGCCGCGGCCATTCTCATCTCCATTCCGTTTATGTATCCCCCTGCATATTTTCAGGGCCCATTTGGGGCAATGCTCAACGGTGTGGATATAAGCTATTACATCTCTTTTGGCCTGGCTGTAATCTTTTACACTGTCCTGAACAGATATGCATTTAGTGTGCAGAAAGAACATTTAGCACCTGTTGCTTAAGGTATTAATGGCAACTCTGAGCGACAGGGAGATCATTTCACTTTCAAGCAAGGGGCAGCTTATAGCAGAGGAATTCAGGAATGAATCAGTAACTCCAAACGGTTACGATCTGAGGGCTGCAGTAATGAGGTATGACGGAAATGAAATGGAGAGTGGTTCTATACCTGCAGGAAAACATTTCCTTGTGGCTACGCTGGAATACCTTATGCTCCCTGAAGATGTCATGGGCCAGATCTGGGTCAGGTCTTCCTATGCAAGACGCGGTGTCATAGGTTCCTTCGGTGCAGTTGACGCAGGGTATCATGGAACATTGACGCTTTCTTTCTTCAACTCCGGCAATGAAGAACTTCAGATAAACAGGGGAGACAGGATTGCACAGATTGTCTTCCACAGGATGGAGTCCATTCCCGAAAAGAGTTATTCCCAGCGGTCAGGAAATTATCAGGGATCCAGAGGGATAACGATTAAGGGGAGTAATTAATATCTATATAGGTAAGGGTATGTTAGGGGCCGTTAAGTTTAGCGTTTCTGCAGACACCACCGCATCCTCCGAAGAAATAATCGATGTTCTTTCACAGTGGAAAAACCTGCCGGAGTTCTGGCACGGTATGAGGGAGATATCAGAGACCAGGGGAGGAATGTTCAAGGTACGATTTGCTTTCCCGGGAGAGGGAAAAATGTCATACTTTTGCGATCAGGAATCCATGTACTGCACTGAAAACTACCACAGCGGGCCCTTTACTGGATTCAAGAGAATCGAAATATCAGAATACCGGGATGGTTCAAGGATAACTGTGAAATGGGATATTCACCTTTCTTTGAAGCTTGCTATTTTCAAGAGGCTGATAACCCGGCATTTTCAGCAGGGAACAGAAAATGCCCTGTCAAGAATTATCCAGGAAGCGGAATCCAGAATCAAGGTCCCCCAATGATTACCCGGATTCGTGCCTTACGGGGATATCATATTCCATCAGTTCTTTGCTTGCAACTGATTGAGGGTAGATCTCCAGTGCCTCTTTAATCAGGCTGTCAATGCTTTCATACCTGGGGCTGTAATGATACAGGAAGAATTTTTCCACTCCAGCTTTCTTTGCAATTTCAGCCGCCTGCCTTGCAGATGTGTGGCCGAACTCATTTACTTTTGGTTCCAGAGTGGAATCAGTGGATGTTTCATGGATCAGGACATCGACTCCCCTTGCGAATTCCACCATTGTATCGAGTGGTCTCGTGTCGCCGGTGTATACAATCTTTCTACCTTTCCTGATGCCTGCTGAAACCTGGTCCAGTGTGTACGTCTTGCCCTCAAGCGCCAGTATGCCTTTGGTCCTCAGTTCCTCCAGTTTCTTGGATGGAATTCCAAGGACCTCTGCCTTTTCTTTGTCAATCCTCACCATGTCAGGTTCTTCCAGCCTGTAAGACATAGCAGGCACGGTGTGGTCATTCTTCATTGTTGAAATGCGGAACTTTCCTAAGTCATAAGTTCTATCTGCTTCCAGCTCTCCAACGCGAATCTCAAATTTCGGCCTGTAATAACCTATATTTAGGGCTGAACTCAGCGTTCTTATGGCACCTTTTGGGCCGTAAATATGAAGGGGTTTTTCCCTGTTGTTGAACGACATGCTCTGCACCATCCCCAGAAGCCCCAGAAAATGGTCACCGTGAAAGTGAGTAATGAATACGTTGTCAATGGCCATGAATGAGAGGTTGCTCTTCATGAGCTGTTTCTGTGAACCCTCTCCGCAGTCAAAGAGGTTTATTATTTCGTCAATCTGCACAGCAACTGCAGGAAGGCCACGCCCGGGGCTAGGCCATGAGCCCCCGGTGCCAATGAATGTAATCTTTATGTTCGAAGCCATTTTAACATAATCGGGCGTTGTTATAAAAAGTTCAATAGAGGTCTGCTGCAGCTATCAGAGATTCCATTTGCGCTTTATGGTTTCATGGTCAATGGCGTTGTGCTCCAGATCATCTGCGATCCTCTGAACTGCAAAGGGGAGTTCCTCTACTGTCCTGATGGGTACATATTTCCTCAGGGTTTCCCACAGGGCTGTATCCACACGGCAACCCAGGCCGGAAATGTACATCTGGAGATTTTTCTTTATTTCCACGCCTTTCCTGTCGAAATCTGTAAGAATTATGACTTCATCATTTGTTTCTGCAACATTCTCTGAAAAATGCACAAGACTGTTTCCGCTGTTCAGGACTATGATGCTGCCTTGAAAATCAAGTGACCTTAAGCACCCAAGGTCATTCCTTCCCTCAACGATAATGGGCACATCCTGATTCTTGATCCTGTATTTTTCAAGAGTTTTAAGAACACGATTTTCAGGCATGAATATTTGACACTAAATCATAAATTTAAATCTGTTGCATCAGTCCCAGTACCGCTTGCTCTTTGCGTAGTCCATTTCCCCGGCAAGAATTGCCCTTATGAAGTCATCCTCGTTGTGGTATGTGACCACAAGGAGCCTTGAGGCTGTTTCCGGCCCTATGCCTCTCGCTGCAAGCGCCATAATGGCCTGCATCCCTCTTTCTCTGACAAGGTGTGCGTTCTTGACAAGCCTCTTCCTGATCTTGAGGCCTTCAGGAGTTTCTTCCCTTGCCTCATTCAGGAGGTTTTTCTCGAACGGGGACAGGGAAGCAACCAGGGAACTGCCGCATTGAGGGCACCTTATGGATTTTATGTCCCTGATCCTGATAGTCCTGACATACTGGCAGGCTGTGCAGAAGAGCGTCACTTCCTCATTGACCAGCCTCTTCTTCACGGCTTCAAGGATGGTTTTGGTAGGCTTGAGTGGTGCAACTCTTTCTGAGTAATGGGAAATGAAAACATCTGAACTTTCTGAAATGTCATCATTCATGACAAATTCCATGCTCTGGTCCTGAACTTTACTGAGATAATGCCTGAGGTTCTCAATATCCATGTAATCAGAGACAAGTTTTCTGATGGAATCTGTATATAGCGGTGTATCCCGGTAGGAATCAATGATCTTTTCCAGGCGAATTCTCCCCATATCTGCATTGTTGCTTATGACACCAAATTTCCTTGCTTCATAGAGGAAAACAGAATTGAAGAATCTGGACCTTCTTGCAGAACCGGCAATGTATTGCTGAATTTTTTCAGGCTCAATGCTGAGGATGATTCTCCTGACATCCCTGGCAGGGATCCTTCTGGATGCCCTGACATATATATGATATGGCGAATAATCCATCTCCACACTTTCCCCAGTTATTCCCGCAAGGAGGCTGGAGAAAATCTCTGCAAGGGCGAAGTTTCCCCTGGTGCCGAGCATGACCTGGATGATAATCTCGGTTCCCTTGCTTTCTATGATGGTTCTTCCCAGGGTGGCTGTGTCTTTTTTGTACCAGTTCTCGAGCTCTTCTCTTGAGTGTTCCTCAACAAACGGGGGGACTACTTTTTTCTCCCGGTTCTCCGAGACTTTTCCCGTTACGTCAATGAGCACAGGTATATCCTCGCCTGACCATTTTGGGGCGATGGCTGCAGTGGGAAACGGTTCAACAAGTATCTTCTCCTCTTCAATCCTGATAATTCTCCAGGTGGAGCCTTTAATGACAAAGTAACTGCCTGCTTCAAGCTCGTTAACAACGTAACGCTCGTCAAGGGTGCCTATGAACTTCTTGTTGACCATGTCGATGACCTTGAAGTTCTTCTCGCTGGGAATCATTGAAATGTTCTCAATGTAGTAGTTCAGGACTCCTTTCCTCTTTCCCGCAAAATTTTCCTCTTTCCAGAGTTTCCTTGTGGAAACAAGAAAATCAACAACATTGTCATATTCTTCCCGGGAAAGGCCTTTGAAAGGGTAAGATGATGATACTACCTTGTAGTACTGGTCCAGGTCAATTTTCTGGAAGAACTTGGACTGGAGGATAAGCTGATTGGCCAGCGTTGCAAGTGAATTCTTTCTTATGAGTATGTCTTCCAGGTGCCCCGTAAGAATATGCGAAACGATTGCAGTGGCCTCCTCGAGTTCAATAATATCGCTGCAGACAATTTTTCCCAGTGATATTTTTTCAATCCAGTGGCCAGATCTTCCCACTCTCTGGATTAGCTTGTTTATCTGCCTCGGGGAATTGAGTTGAAGAACAAGGTCAGCTGTACCTATATCTATTCCAAGTTCAAGGGATGAGGTGCAAATCAGGGCCTTTATCTTCCCGGCCTTGAAATCTGCTTCTGCAGTTTCTCTGGCCTCCCTCGACAGAGATCCATGGTGAACCTGCACAGAAGGGTCATCCACGTAAAGCCTCAGCCTGAAGGAAATATCCTCGGCCGAGCTCCTGGTGTTCACGAAGACAAGAGTTCCGTTGTGTTTCTGGATCATGTCCCACATATAAAGGATGGCCCCTGCATAACCTTCATCACAGCCCATGGCTTCAGCAACTTCTTCAGGGGCCTTCGGGGGTATTCCCACTGCAATCTCCATTTTTTTTCTCAGGTTTGACTTGACTATGGTTACTTCCTTGGACGGTGACAGGAAATGAGCCAGTTCTTTTGCATTCCCAATAGTGGCTGAAAGACCTATCCTCTGAAAATCCCCGGCGAGTTCCATGAGCCTTTCTATGGCAATGGCAAATTGAGATCCGCGCTCATTCTGTGCAGCTTCATGAAGTTCGTCTACAACGACGTACTTGACATTCTTTATAATTTCACGGAGCCTCTTTCCATTTAGCATGATTTGCAGGGTTTCCGGTGTGGTGATAAGTATGTCCCCGGGGTGGTTGACTATTTCCCTTCTAGCAGATTCAGATATGTCGCTGTGCCTGACCTGTACCCTGATTCCAAGTTCTTTTCCATACCTGATTAACCTGTCAAGCATATCCCTGTTCAAAGCTCTCAGGGGCGTTATGAAAAGTGTGGATACCGGCTCTGGATGTTGCGTGAGTATCTTGTGGAAAATAGGAAAAATCGCCGCCTCTGTTTTTCCAGTCCCGGTTGGAGACAGCAGAAGCACATCCTTTCCCTCTAGTATCTGAGGTATGACCTTTGCCTGTGGCTCTGTGGGTTCAAAAATGCCCCTCTCTTTCAGTAGGCCGCCTATGCCAGGGTGCAATAAGTCGAAAACAGTCGGAGCCTGTGGAACTTTTTCCAAGTATGCCTTAATGCGTTTTATGATAAAAATTCAACCTATGGTCAGGCTGCGTTATGTGGTCTAAAAAAAGGGATTTAAGAATTAAAAGTCGTCATCGTCGTCATCACTTTCTTCATCATCGTCGTAGTCGCGCCTTTTAATGAAGCTGATCACAGTGGGACACCTCCACGGAGGTTAAGAATCATCTGGTATTTATAGTTTTCAGAGAAGATATTTTCATCTCAAACACAGGATCAATAGGGTAAATTCTTGAATCTGTCTGTTTATTTTGATTTCCTGTAAATTAAACCGGGAATTAAAAATTAAAAAAAATGGGAAGTAATTGGATTACTTCCTCTTTCTTATTGCGAGACCCACTCCTACAAGGGCGACAACCACTACTGCGCCGCCGATAACGTAGACAGCCTCATTTCCAGGCAGTCCCGGAAGCCCCGTCTGTGTGCTTGCTGTAGAAATCTGTATGGTGTGGTTGGAGAAGTGTGGCACGTGTATCACTATTAGTGTGCCTCCACTTACGTTAACCTTATAGATTGCAGCCTGCGTTGTGCTTGTTGCGTTTATCACAGAAGAGATATTGCTAACGGTAACTGTGTTAGTTGAGTCAAAGGTTACAACAATCTTTGAGTTGTTTGCTATAACGCCATTGGGCACGAAAATGCCAAAACTTGTCCCCTCGTGTGAAGAGGTTGAGCCGACCTTTATGGTGACACTGTTTGTGTTGACATTCTGTATGCTGATGGCCATTGTGCTGTTGTAGTTCACGGACATGTTGGTATTATTGCTGCCTGGTGTACCAAGAACTACCATTGCGGCCAGCTTCCCATGTTCCACAGCATATTGTATAGCTCTGGCGAGAGGGTGGCTGATCTGCTGCAGTCCTGGAGGAGCAACAAAGCTGATCTGTGCATTTCCCTTTGTCGATATGGAGATCATTCCAGTCGTGTTGTTCACTGAGACTGATGCGTGGTGTGCGAACAGAGATGCCCTGAATGTACTGTTGTGGAGGAGCACTATGGTGGATGATGCTTCAACCTCAAACTGGTTTCCAAGGCCAGCACTTGTGTAGTTGGGGTTTGAGACATTTACGTGCTGTACGTTATCCGCGGCTGGTCTGTAAACCGACACGTTGATTCCATTTGCAACTGACAGGTTCAGGGTTCCGTTGCTCAGTAGAATGTTTGTTGCCAGTGACGGGTTGTCATGAATCTGGTAAACCACCGTGTTGTTTCCATAGAAGAAGAGGTTTCCTGCAAGGATCGGGCTTATGGTCGGGAATTCAGGATTGGGGTTGTTAAGACCGATTGTTCCGTTTCCAGATGCTACCATGCTGTTGAACACTTTGTCATTCACGAGATTGGAGGTGACATTTGAGAAGACACCGCTCTTGTCATTGAAGTTGAATGACATGAACTTGCCCGAAACTGCGCCTGTTGTGTTGTTATAGAGGAATGGGTTTCCGCTGTCTCCTCTCTCAGTCTCAAACATGTTCTTCAAGGCTGAAGTTGAGACAA
>JAMDCA010000029.1 GCA_023489435.1 Thermoplasmatota archaeon | reverse complement strand
CCAGCGGGCCCGTCCATTCTTTATAAATGCGCTTCAGCTTGTGCTATTATCGGTCTCAGGACTGTGGTTTAGAAAAATGCTCCTCCACGTACTTGCCAGAAGGTATGAGAAGCGTGGAAAGAACAGTCCCTATGGAAAGGATGAACAGGACATACCAGATGAGTCTGTAATCCAGGGTGAAAACATAAGCAAATGGAATCCCTATGGCCATAAAGGTAATGCCTACACAGGTTCGCTGTATAGCAGCAAACATACCGCGGTTCTCCTTTCCAATTATCTTAAGCTCATATGTCATTCCGCCAGCCACAAATACTGGCCCGGGTGCAGAGAATGCCAGTGAGAGGTAGAAAAGCACTGGCTGTGAAAGGTAAAAGGCACCTGCCAGAAACCCGTACATTCCCAGATCAAGCAGTGCCAGCAATACAATGTAACTCTTGCCCATGGAGGGGTGGGAATCTACATATTTTTCCCCAAACAAGCCGAAAGGCACAGTCAGGGAGAAACCAATCCCCAATGCTATGATTGCAAATATGGGGTTCACGTTGATCTGCTGCCCGCTTATGATAAAGTAGTACGAGACCACATATACCCCAACCGCCATGAATATCTTAGTAAGGAGAATGGGAAATACAAAGCGCTTCCGGGATGATAGTGCCCTGACACTTTCCATGAAATGTGGCCTTTTTGTTTTCCTCTCTGCTTCAACCATCATCTTCCTGTTTTCAGGAAAGAGTATGAAGAATGCTGCAAATGTAGCGGCAAGAAGAAGCACCCCTGAAACAAGGTATATGACACGAAATGTGGAAAAGACAACTGCAGCAGCCACAGTGAACATTGCAACTGCACCCCCGATCATCTCCATTAAAATGATCCTTGTGTAATGCTTGCCCACAATTGAAAGCCTTACCGCTTTTCCTACAAATGAAGAGAGGGAACTCTTGAAGGTATTTTGCGACACCAGGACAATCCCGATTCCTGCGGCCATCAGGACACCGGAGTAAAGCAATATGCCGAGCGAATCGACGAAGAGGAAAATTATTACCAGTCCGTATACGGAAGCCCCGAGGATCATCAATGAGTATGCCCTGCCCTTGTCGATCAGCCTTCCCTGTGGGATCAGGATCAGCAGAAGGATTACCTGACCTATGCTCGTGCCCAGGCCTCCATACAAGATTGAGATGTTGCTTTTTTCAAGAAGGTAAAAAATAGTGTATCCAAAAACGCTCATTGTTAGAGCGAAAAGAAAATTGAGGACCGACAGGGAAGAAATGAACGGACTGATTTTTTCTGAAGAGTCTTCTTCTATAGTCAATATATAACTTTCACTGGAGTTTGCTATAAAAGTCTTGGTATTCTTCAGGTTAATATTATATATACTCCAAAAGATTTTCAGGGAAGCCTAAAACGTCTATGTACCTGTCCCCCCTCAATTCATGCCCCACATTATAGCACTTCTGGAAATTGTAAGGGACTTCCCTTTCTGCAATCAAATATTTCCCTCCATTGCTGAGGAAGAAACCAACGTTCTGGTTTTTTGAAGGGAGAATGATGTTTTCTGATACCTCAAGCATTTTCCTGATTGTGTTGGGCGAAACTTCAGGGCTCAGGACAACGCTGTATGCGCCAGATATAAGGGAATCCATCAGATCCTCAACCCTGTTTGGGAAATTCACTACAACAACTTCAAAGAATTTCGCAACCCTGTCGTAGAGCCTCAGGTTTAATTTTCCCCTGAAAATGGCATCAAGGTCACAGACCATGATCTCCTCCCCCTCCATTTCCTCAAGATTTATCCCTGGTGGAAGTCCGGAGAGTTCACCATTCTGGATCTCCAAGCAGCGTATTGACAATGTCATGGTCATATGCTCTTTGTAATTACATTTTTCACTGGTTTTCCCGATGGAGACTGCAAAGTGAAATGCAGATAATACGTACGATAAATTATTAAGATATTCTGGACATACCAAGCCAGAGTGAAAAAAAGCAGGTTTTTCAGCAATTCGTTCAATAAGGAAGACAAAGGGGTCGCGGAAGTAATAGGCGCGATTCTGTTGTTTGCAGTCCTGATCACTCTTTTTACCAGCTTCATGGTCTGGTATATCCCCGCCCAGACCACAGCCAATGAAACGCACTATGAGACTCAGAACAAAGCTGCCATAGGCTCTCTCGTCTCCGATCTCCATTCTACTCCAATGCCTGCCGGTTCAACCATAAGTGCATCCGTTCCACTAGGTATATCCGGTGTCTCAATATTCTCCCAGGCGGTGGACACGCAGTTTTCCATCTTGCCGCAAGTATCCTCATTCAATGCATCTCTTTCCGTGAGCCTGTTTATGAACCTCACTGGAAGCACGGGCAATACAACTCATTACCTGAATTTGTCCTATGACATTGCTGGGGTAATGGAAACTTCGGGAAATACTCAGTATGTTACTGCCATAAACTACGTGGTCGAGGACGGTTCCCTTCTTCAAGCCTACAGCAATGGCCAGCCATCCGACAATCTCGGCCCGTTGCCTTTGGGCATGACAGGTCTCTCTGGAGGGCACTCACTTAGTCTGTCCGCGGTTTCCCTGACAGGTTCCTCTGAAATATTCTCATCCACCAGCTCCCAGGTCATAAATCTCCTTGTGAACAAGAGCACATCATACAACCTTTTCAACGGAAGCTCCATAACATTTTCGGGGTTATCATACACCGTTGACAACATGTCGCTGCGCTCACTGAACTACACTTTCAACGGCACTATGGCCCGTGCATGGAACTATGCATTTTATTCTCAGTACAACAGCAGCCGGACACCATATTCATCAATAGTCTCCCTTCATACGTGGAATTTTGCCGGGGAGCCATTAGTTGCAACCGCCAACAGCTCAACCTTTTCAGTAACTTATGGCGGGAAACTGCCTCTTAATTCGTTCAGCAGCCAATATCTGGTATGCCAGGGAGATTAGGTCCCGAGGAATAACATCCGGAAAACTTCTATGACCATAAATTGCAGTTTTTCTATTACGGAGTATTAATGCCGAAAACCATATAATTAAAAATGAACATACTCATAGGAACGTTATGAACGGGGATAAATTTCAGCTTACCATAGATAAAATTTTCAGTTCTTCTGTAAGAAATAACCCAAATCAGATAATTTCTTACATGGGCAAAGAGAATGTTACCTATGAGCAGTTCAGGAAGAGAGTTTACGAAATTGCAAGGGGACTCGTGAAGATTGGGGTAAAGAAGGGTGACAAGGTCGCAGTTCTGGAGTGGGATTCCATGAGATACCTGGAAGCATATTATGCCATTCCACTGGCCGGGGGCGTACTACATACAGTGAATATCAGATACCCGCCTGACCTCATTTTCTATACCATGCAGCACGCTGATGACCGGTTCGTAATTATACGCGATGAATTTGTCCCACTTATTGAAGGAAGCTTTAGCCTATTCGACTTCGTCAAAGGGTGGATCGTCTCATCAGATCATCCTGATGGGGAGCCAAGACTCGAAAATTCGTACAGCTACCACAGAATCGGCGAGGGCGCAGAACATCTTCAGCTTCCTGTCCTCAATGAGGATGACCAGGCAACTATATTCTACACATCCGGAACCACAGGGCTTCCTAAGGGCGTAAGCTTCACTCACAGGCAGATAGTCCTTCACACCTTGACCATGGGAACCGCCCTTGGCGATGAGCCCATCAGCCTCAAAAGCACAGATGTGGCAATGCCGCTAGTCCCGATGTTTCATGTCCATTCTTGGGGAATGCCTTATCTCGCCATCCTGAAAGGAATGAAGTACGTACTTCCGGGCAGGTATGACTTCAATGAAATACCTAAGATTATGAAAAAGGAAAAGGTCAGTGTCAGCTTCATGGTTCCATCCATTCTGTTCATGCTGTTGCAGAGTGAGAACAGGGAAGACCTCAAATCCCTGAACCTCAGGGTAACAGTGGGCGGTGGAGCCTTGCCCAAGGGCCTTGCTGACAAAGCTAAGGCAATGAACCTCAAGGTGAACGTAGGTTATGGTATGTCTGAAACTGCCCCTATCCTCACACTATCCACTTACAACAAGTATGTGCACGAACTCCCAGAGAAAGAAAGGGGAGAATTTGAGATAAAGACGGGTATCCCCGTTCCGCTGGTGGAATTGAAAGTTGTGGACTCTTCAAGGAAGGAGGTCCCATGGGATTCCAAGGCCATAGGAGAGATCATTGTAAGAGCTCCCTGGTTAACTTCCAGTTACGTGAAGGATGAGAACAACACAAAGAAACTGTGGGTTGACGGGTGGATGCACACCGGTGACCTTGCGGTTGTGGATTCGCATGGGTACATATCCATTGTGGACAGAGAGAAAGATGCTGTAAAGTCTGGTGGGGAATTCATCCCGACAGTGATCCTGGAGGATCTTATCAGCACATTCCCTGGCATAGGGGAAGTAGCTGTAGTGGGCAGGGCCCATGAGAAATGGGGGGAAAGGCCTGTTGCATTTGTTTCAGGGGGAGGCACGCTTGACTACAAGAAACTGACTGAACATCTGGAACAATTTGTAAACACGGGCAGGATAGCAAAATTCTGGCTTCCGGATGAGTATATACCAATAGACAGCTTCGAAAAGACAAGCACAGGAAAGATTGACAAAAAGGTTTTGAGGGAGAAATTAAAGAGGCAGTGATCTCTCTTTTTTCAATTCTCCAACCACTTCCCTGACCCCATCTTCAATGGAAATAGTTTCTTTCAGCAGTGGGTTTTTCGCAAAAAGCGCTTCTCCCTCTGGCAGCACATATTCCTTGTGGATTGCTTTCAATTTTGTTCCAGTGACCCTTTCAACTATCTCTATGAGTTCATTGACTGAGGTCCCTATGCCTGTGCCGATTTCATGATGGCCCTCTTCAACTTTGCCTTCCAGAATGAGATCAATGCATCGTGACACATCATTTACATGGATGAAGTCCCTGACATGCGTTCCGTCACCATAAATTGTTATTGGTTCGCCTCTTAGAGCTGCATCGGAAAAAAGAAAAACAGCACCTTTTCTGCTGGTCGGGCCATAAATGTTGTAGAATTTCAGCACATGCCTTCTGAGATTGTAGAGATTGCGGTAAAGTTCTATCCACTCCACCACCTGCTTTTTGGCAAGCGAATATGGGTTTGTTGCCTCACTTTCAGATCCTGAGGTGGGATACACTACAATGGAACCATGCTTCCTTGCAAGTTCAAGTATCCTCATGGAAAGGTCAAGGTTGTCCAGGAAGTATTCATATGGCTTATCCTTGGAAAGGCGAATCAAGGTCCTGGCTCCGAGGTGGATAATATAATCGTATTTCCTGTCCGGAATTGAATCTCCTGTGTCGATTCCGTCCACATCCGCGTATTTCCCCTTGAGGTTTGAATATATTATTGAGCCGATAAATCCTTTATGTCCGGTTACCAGTATCTTCATTGCATGACAATTGTTCGGTTCTTTTTTTAAATATCGCTGCTGATTTCGCTTGTGATGCAATCATTGAACCAATAACGTTTAATATATAAGTAAAATAAAACGGCACATTGCTATTAAGGGATGTTTACTTTGCCATAGGTTTACTGACCCTGGCCACTTTATTCTATTATCTCATTAATTCCTACAGTTCCATGAAGTACATCTCCCGCACAGACAGTTCACTGGTTGACCTGAATGAAGCCACAATTGTCATGCCTGTATACAACGAGAAGCTGGAGATATTCACGGAATCCATTGATTCTGTCTCCATGCAGGGCTGCAGATTTATTGTTGTGGGGGACTTCAGTTATGAACCTTACAAATCCATAGTTGAATCCCGGGGTGGCATGTTTGTCCACCAGGCCGTGAGGCAGGGAAAGAAAAAAGCCCTTGCCAGGGCAATGGAGTATGTCAGCACAGGTTACGTAGTGTTCATGGATAGTGACACTATACTTCCAGAGAATGCTGTTTCAAGCATGATGTCCCACTTTGTTGGCAACGTTGGCGGAGTCGGGGCTAACCTCGCAATCAAGAAAACTGGCGAGCCACTTTCGTATGCATCGGAATTTGTGGAGAGAACCAGGGAAGTTATCTTCAGAGCGATGTCCGCCCATGGCAATGTCATGAACCTGGACGGCGCCTGTGTAATGTACAGAACCGGTATAATCAGGCCTTTCATTCTATCAGAAGAATTTTCCGAGATGTCCGTGCTTGGTAATGCCTCGCCGCTCGGAGATGACTGGCAAATGACCGGCTACATTATCAAGAGCGGTTACAGGGCTGTGAAGGATTATAACACCAAGGTTCAGTGCTACCCGCAGGAAAATTTGAAGAAATTCTTCAGGCAGAACCTGAGGTGGTCAAGGTCCAACTGGATCAGGTTCGGAAGGGAGCTTAAGGATGGGACCATAATCAAGGCTGGGCGTTTCTATACGCTGGAAATGGTCTATACGTTTGCGCTTCCGTTTATAGCACTTGGTATAGGGGTTTTCAAGCTTTACACATTCTTTTTCTTCAACCATGGTGCCTTCCAGGTTGAAGACATTCTAGGGTACGTAATGTTTGGAAACCTGAGTACAATCGGGCATCACCTATTCCTCAGGGTTGCAGTCACCCTTGCAAATTTCGGCGGTTCTGCAATATTCCTTGGGGCTGTCGTGCACAGAATGAGTGGCGAAAGGCTCAAAACCATTGGATATGGGGCTGTTGCACTTGGAATCCTGTTCATAACAAGCATTTACGGGCTGCTGACCTTCTGGAAGGGAAACAGCTGGGGTACAAGATAAAGCATAGACAGATTTTTTAGTAAAGTCATTTTCTGCAGCCCCGACAAAAGTTAATACATCTTTCGCACTATCTTCTAGGAAAATGAGTTCCCCCAATTATCCTGGCTATGAAGATAGGGATGAAGACTTCAGCACATCTGATGAAGAGCTCCAGAATTACCTTGAACAGCTCAGGGTCAAGATAATGATTTTCGGGGCTGGAGGCGCAGGCTCCAACACTATTAATCGTCTCATGAAAGAGGGGATAAATGGCGCTACAATGATTGCGTGCAATACAGACGCACCACACCTTCTCAAGACGAAGGCCAACCACAAAATCCTTATGGGCAAGACCCTGACCAGGGGGTTGGGCTCCGGCGCTGACCCCAGAATCGGGGAACAGGCTGCAAAGGAATCAGACCAGGAAATAATGCGATACATAACCGGGACTGATATTTCATTCATAACTGCTGGCCTCGGAGGAGGAACAGGAACAGGCTCTGCACCCTATATTGCATCAAGATCAAAGGACAGCGGTGCGCTCACGATCTCTGTTGTTACACTTCCATTCAAATCTGAGGGAAAGGTCAGGATGGAGAATGCTGTCCAGGGGCTCTCAAGGCTATCCAATTATTCTGATACTGTTATCATTATCCCAAACGACAAACTGCTGGAACTGGTGCCAGATCTTCCCCTGGAGAAGGCATTCCGGTTTGCGGATGAAATAATTGTTAAGGCAATTACAGGTATCTCTGACCTGGTCACCAAGCCCGGGCTCATCAACCTTGATTTCAACGATTTGAGAACAATAATGAAGGACTCCGGGCTCGCAATGATTGGGATCGGAATGTCTACCGGTGAACCCGGAACAAGGGTCGAAGAAGCAGTACAGAAGGCACTTAATTCTCCTTTCCTGAAGCTGGACATGAGCAATTCCTCAGGAGTCATAATAAATGTAACAGGAGGAACTGACCTTCAACTCGAGGAATCAAGCAGTGCAGCTGAAATTATACGGAAGCTGGTGGGAAAGGGCACCCAGCTCATATGGGGGGCTACAGTTGACCCCAAGTATACGGGTAGCGTGGAAGTGCTCGTGGTTGCCACAGGTCTGTCATATTCTGAAATACAGAATATGGAACCAAAACATGACAAGGAGAGCGGAATAGACACTATCTGATGATAATCAACACATTGTTGCAGATAAACCTAAAAAACCTTTTTAATAGTATTAAAAATACTGCTACGCATAAACCCCTTCAAAATCTGTGAATGATGCCTTGAAGGAGAAATTTTGGAGAAAGTTTGATGGAGCAATATAAAGAGGCAGACCTGAAGAACATAGCAACTAGCATCCGCAGGAAAATAATAGAGATGGTTTATTCTGCCAAGAGTGGTCACCCCGGCGGGTCCCTGAGCATTGCAGATATACTTGCGGTACTCTATTTCAAAGAACTCAATATTGATCCACTGGACCCTTCAAACCCTGACAGGGACAGACTGGTGCTTAGCAAGGGGCATGCTTCCCCGGGCTTATACGCAGCTCTTTCAATCAGGGGCTTTTTCCCTGAATCTCTTCTCACAGGATTCAGGAAATTAAATTCAAAACTGGAGGGACATGTGCACAGGGGCGTACCTGGAGTGGAGGCGTCGACAGGTTCTCTCGGGCAGGGCCTTGGAATAGGTGTTGGAATGGCCCTTGCAGGCAAGCTTGATTCAAAGAATTATCACGTTTTTGTAATCGTCGGTGATGGCGAGATGGAGGAAGGCAGCATTTGGGAGGCTTTGATGGCGGGAGCCAAGTACAAACTCAACAATCTTATTGTAATCCTCGACAAAAACGGTGTGCAACTTGACGGTTTCACCAAGGACATAATGCCCATCGGAAGCGTCAGAGATATGGTATCAAGCTTTGGCTGGGACGTCATTGAAATTGACGGCCATAATTTCGAGGAAATCATATCTGCAGTAAAGAAGGCAAAGAAAAGCAAGGACAAGCCCACATTCATCATTGCAAACACAATCAAAGGCAAGGGGGTAAGCTACATGGAGAATAACCCCAAGTACCACGGTTCACCACCGGCTTCCCAGGAAGAATATGAACAGGCACTAAGGGAAATCGGAGGCGATGAGTAAATGCTCATGGTACCGTCTGAAAGCCTAAGGGACGCATATGGCGAGGAACTTAAGGCCCTTGGAGCTAAATACAGGAACCTTGTTGTTCTTGACGCTGACCTTTCTTCTTCAACGAAGACATCTATCTTCGGCAAAGCTTACCCGGACAGATTTTTCAACATGGGTATAGCTGAACAGTCTATGGTAGCTACAGCTGCGGGCCTTTCCCTGAGTGGAAAGAAAGTATTCGCCTCAACATTTGCTGTATTTCTCATGAGAACATACGAGCAGATGAGGCAGTCAGTTTGCTACAATAACCTTGACGTTAATTTTGTGGTAACGCATTCAGGTATAACTGTGGGTGAAGACGGCGCTACCCACCAGATTGTTGAGGACGTGGGCATAATGACCGGCCTCCCCAACATGAAGGTAACAGTTCCCGTTGACTCAATTGAGACCAGAAGTGTTATAGACTTCCTTGCAGAAAAGGGCAGGGGACCAAATTTCGTCAGGCTTTCCAGGGAAAAATTCCCGGTCCTCAACGACAAAGGTTATGAGTTCAAACAGGGAAAATCCCACACATTCAAAGATGGAGACGATGTTACAATTATCGGCATGGGAGTAATGGTTTCTTTTGCTCTTGAAGCTGCAGAACAGCTCAAGAACAAAGGCATTGATGCCCGTGTCATCAACATGAGTTCCATAAAGCCAATTGACCGGCAAGCAATTGTAAAGGCTGCCAAAGAAACCGGGCACATCGTAACGGTGGAAGAGCACTCCATTTACAACGGTCTTGGCAGCAGAGTCGCTGAGGTGACATCCGAAGAATACCATGTCCCAGTCTGGAGACTCGGAATGAAAGATACATTCGGAAAATCCGGCAAAGGATGGGAACTCTTTGATTACTTCCATATGGGAGTAGATGATATAGTGAAACTTACAGAAGGCTGTTTTAGGGAGGAACCTAGATATGAAAATTTTCCTTGATACTTCAAACGTGGATGAGATAAGAGAAGGTGTAGAACTTGGGCTGGTAGATGGAGTGACCACGAACCCGACTCTTGCTGCAAAAGAAGCCGGGAAGGGCAAAAGCTTCGTTGAGGTAATCAAAGAGATACTTGCAATTACCCCTGGCCCGGTGAGTGTCGAAGTTGTTGCGACTGACTACGAGAACATGATGAAGCAGGCTCTAAAAGTCAGCCAGCTTGGTGCAAATGCAGTAGTCAAGATCCCCATTACCCTTGACGGGCTCAAGGCAATCAAGAGCCTGAAGGAAAAGAGAATACCGGTAAACTGTACACTTATCTTCAACCCGCTTCAGGCGCTTCTTGCTGCAAAGAGCGGCGCTGAATACGTTTCACCGTTTGTTGGCAGGCTAGATGACATCGGCGAGGACGGGATGCAGATTATCGACCAGATCAAAACAATGTTCGTGAATTATGGCATAGGCACCAAGATCCTCGTTGCTTCAATAAGGAGCCCTGTGCATGTCCTGAGAGCCGCAGTTATTGGCGCAGACGTTGTCACGCTTCCTTTTGATGTACTCAAGAAGCTTCCATTGCACCCGAAAACCGATGAAGGTCTGAATAGATTCCTGGATGATTGGAAGAAAGTGTCCCCGTCCGGGGAATTCCCACTCTAAATATTTTTTAATCCATTTATTCTAAATTAT
>JAMDCA010000036.1 GCA_023489435.1 Thermoplasmatota archaeon | reverse complement strand
GATAATTAGGCTCAATTGTAATATGGCGATACTAAACGAAACAAAGGCCAAAGCTTCCCTCTGGAGGAGGCATTTCTGGGGAAGGTTCATGGGTTTGGCGCTCCTTGTTGTGGGTGTGGCCTTTTATGTTATCTGGTCTGCACTTTATGGAACCTGGGCAGACATTGGCTTGTATTCATTTACCATAGTTCTCGTTGTTTTCGGACTTCTTGAGCTTTGGCTCGTGCAGGAAGTCATTAAGAAAGAAGACTCAACTTCAAGTTGATTTTTTCATCAATCTATCTTCTTCATCGCTGGTTATGATTCTTAGTGTCTTGCAGTAAGTGCCATCCGAGACTATGCATTCTGAATATGGATGGCGGTTTCCACCAGCAAGGCTCTCGGGTTTTGGTATGTCGAATCCGTCAATCTTGAGTACCTTCTTGTGGGATTCGTTAATATTCCTTGTTCTGAAGATAAAGAGTCTGTTGCTGTTATAAGCGATGTTCGAAGAACTCCGGCTTAGGAAATCGTCGGTATTCTGGGAGATGTTCATTATGGAGGTCTTATAGTGCCTGGAATGCCTGACCATTGTTCCGAGTAACTTTGTGTTTTTTGGGTTCCTCATCATTATGTGGCTTTCATCAATTATTATGAGGATATTTCTGATTTTATTGTTTGACATTTCCTGATTAATGGCAAGGAGGAATGCGCCAATTTCCTCGTCGCTCTCAATTTCTTCATATCTTGGTTTAATGATCTTTATGGAAGGGTCCTGGACAAACTTTCTGCCGGTTGGGTCAGCATTTGAACGTTCCACGCCACTTTTCAGATACGTTTCAATGGTGAATTCATCACAACTCTGATCGAAGGAACCGCAATCATATTCATTCAAGGGGTCGAAAATAATGGCCTTATTGGTAACGTTAAAGTTAAGGGACCTCATAAGAAACATTTTGGTAAAATACGATTTGCCGGAACCAGTCTCCCCAATAACCAGGGAATTGTAGGAATTCTGTGAAAAGGGATTGTACCAGACCGCCCTCTCGCTCAAGTCATCTATTCCAATAATTATGCCATCTGTGTCATATTGTTCATCCCTATAGATTGGAAGAATTCCTGCGATGCTTTCTGAATCCATCAGGTATTTTGACTTAGACGGAATCATTGAGAAGCTCATTAATTTACGAATGATGCGTGCGTTCTCTCTCGAGGCCTGAAAACCAATCATTTCCAGTGATGTCCCTATCCTTTGAAGTCTCACGTTGAGAATTGCAGGATGGTCTGCGAAGACCCGTACGGTGAGGGCAATATCGAAAATTTGGCTCCGGGATTTCTCCACATTTTCAGCAATGTTTTGAAGATCTGAAATCTGTCGCTTGAGATGCTCAGTTTCCTTAGATAAACCTCTGTTAAACCGGTATTCAACCTTCCGTTCCGCTAAAAGCCTGTTTACGTACTTGAGGTGATTTGCGACTGGAATCCTCCTCAACGAAATAATAACGTCAAAAGGAATTCTCATGCTCTCCAAATGAGCCAGATAAAACGGGCCCGAAAAGTAATTTGCGTTTCTTATTTCAATTTCAGAAATGTACCTGTCCGTTTTTGCAAAATTGGAAAAATGGAAAAATTCTTGTTTTTCGTTGGGGCCATCCACTTTGCTGCTGGATTTGGTTTCTTCAGTTCCAGAGGATAATCCTGCCGTTTTCAGCAATATTCTTCTCAATTCATCCTTCCTGTTGATTTCGGTTAATCTGAATCCCGCATTGCTGAAAAGTTGGACAAGCTCATATGCAGATTCCAGCAATTTTTCCGAAGTGCTTCCTGTGTAACTTCCATCTATCTTCATTGCAATTCTAATGAAAGAGTGAAAAGGAGCGCGTTGAAAATCACTAAATTCATCTTCATGCATTGACAAAAAATCAACCCTGGACTGAATCTTGTTCAAGGCATCTGCAACACCTCTTATGATATCACTCTGGGAGGCTTCTCTCATTGACAGGATATCCATTGCAGAAACGTGAAAGTAAACTGAGACCTCTGAGTTTAACATAACGACCAGGTGCCCATTAAATTCTTTGAAGTCAGTCTCAATAAGGCCCATCCAGTGCTTTTTAATTGTAACGGGCATGAAATTGACAGGTTTTTTACCATTCCTGGCATATACAGAGAAGAAAATCAGGGATACGGACAAAATACAGGCAGAGACAACTAAGCTAAATCTTGATGCAAGAATTGTGGTGCAAAGGATGATGAGCACTACCAGCAAATCACCAATAGGCAAACCGGAAATTGTTGGTTTGTACTGGTATACGTTAACTGGGAGGCGATGTTTGATCAATCCAATCTCTCTTTTCTGTATTTGAGCTCCTCGTTGAGCAGTTCCTTCCAGGGCATTTCTCCCTTTGAGATACTGCTTCTTGGCATCTGGTTAATAAAATCCTTTTCCCTGAAGGGCAATATTGCAGCATCCTTAACGGTGCCCCCAATGCTCCCTCCGCGAAATGGCAAAGTTGCAATGTTAGCCGCCTCCAGTCCTCTGCTAGCAACACCAGACAGTGAGAGCCCACCCAAGAAACCGAAAATCGGAGCGCTGAGAAAAGCGTTGCCCGTGGCAAGGAGATAACCGGGAATTATTGAGGGGAGAAACAGGAACGCCAGTTGCAGGGGAACATCCCAGGCAAATATATGCGCCAGATAAAGTGACAGCAGAACAAAGAATGGGTAAACCGACATCTCAATGACAATTTCCCAGACGATGCTTGAAAATCTCTTTCCTTTGGAAGTTGAACCAAGAATTGTGGCAAATGGTACAAGTACGATTGCAAATAGCATCAATGCCTGCCTGATCATAAGGATTGCCAACAGGCTGGTTACAGAGACAAAGTATCCCGTCAGGGCAAAAATCTCAATGAGGATTCCAAGAGATCCAGATTGACTGCCAGGCACTCTCCCGAGTGTGGAGTATGAGGAAAAGTTCAGGAAATTATACCAGCTGAAACCTACAGATTCGAAAACAGCACTATACAGAGAACCCACAAGTGTCAAGAGCCATGTAATGACAAAAACTGATACTGCACCGACCAGGACTGCGGCAATCCATTTTAAGAGGAATACATAACCGGAACTTGGCTGGGAATATGTATTGATAATTAGGGCTCCGAGGGAAGCAAGGAGTAAAATGAGCACGCTGAATTGAAAGAAGAATCCACCGTACAGGCTGTTTGTGAGATCTGTGAATCCAGAGTTGCTAAGGAATGGAAGCAGAAATGTATAATGCGGGTTCAAACCATAATATATGCACGCGTACCAAAGTATGCCAATGAGCGATTTGTAAAGTTGATCAAT
The DNA here is from genome assembly GCA_023489435.1 of Thermoplasmatota archaeon. Lineage (GTDB taxonomy): Archaea > Thermoplasmatota > Thermoplasmata > Thermoplasmatales > Thermoplasmataceae > JAJZOM01. Next base: position 7,331 of record JAMDCA010000036.1, on the reverse strand, counting down.
AAACTGCAGAATTGTAAGGAGTATAGGAAGAAACTGCATCTAAATTCAGTCTTACCCGGTAATAAGGTACTTCACCAGCGTGTAGAGAAGTCCACTGACTGCTATGACGTATATGAAGGTCCCAATCAAAGCATTCTTCATCCTTATCCTAGCTTCGTAGCGCCGATTCTCGTCTGTCCCGAAGAACCCCATGGCAATTGGGATCCACAATATGGCAATAATCACGGCAGACACAGAAGCTACCACTTCGTAAACCCGGTTAAGAATGCCTTGAATCTGACCCGAAACGGTCACTTGTGCACTTTGTGTAATTAAATGAATAATTGCACTAAATTCCATTAATAAAAAGAATGTAATTCATGTATAAATTAAATGCTCTCGGGTTTCCGCGCCTTAATATCGCTCAGGTTCTTCATCCTGACCAGACGCCTGGCTTCACCCTGCTGAAATCTCTCTTTGTCGTCATCATTTTCCAGCACAAGTCCGGGGACCTCTGTTGGTCTGCCATCCTGGGTGATAGCCACATAAGTGAGCATACAGGTGGTTGTGAAATTTTTCTCTCCTGTTAATCCCTCTTCTGAATAAACATCAACCTGAATTTCCATAGTCGACCTGTGAACGTAATTTAACCTCCCGGTCATGTGCACTATGTCTCCAAGATTTATGGGTGACAGAAAGAACAAATTGTCAATGCTTCCGGTAACATTTCTCCTTCTGGAATGCTTTGCAGCTACAATGGCAGCAACGTTGTCAATCCATTCCACAAGCCTTCCTCCATATAGATCATTGAATATATTTGTGTCCGGAGGCAGTACCAGCCTCTGAAGTTCTGTAAAAGATTCTTTCCACGACTTTTCATTCATTTAAGTTCCCATGCAGATTCAGTATTTACATTTTCAAGTAATCGCCAGTGACATCCTCCCCGCCCTAATGACGGAGCTTCCTGCTTCTTCGATCTGAGATGCCCTAAAATTGCCAAGCCTCTTAAACACTCAAAAGTTTACGGGTTATGGTGTCCAGTGGAGAAAACCTGAAAAAATCTGCTGCAGAGAAGGCATTGAAGCTGGTTGAAGATGGCATGGTCCTGGGCCTTGGTACTGGTTCCACAGTAAAATTCTTTCTCTTTGGGCTCTCTGAAATGGTCAAGGAAGGCATCAGGATCACAGGGGTTCCCACATCTGTGGAGACGGCAAATCTTGCAAATAAACTCGGCATAAAGGTTGATGAGAATTTTTCAGGACAAATTGATTTAGACGTAGACGGTGCGGATGAAGTGGACCCGAGTGGCCATCTAATCAAGGGCGGCGGCGGTGCACTTCTGAGGGAAAAGATTGTTGCCCATAATTCCAGAAAGGTATGCATAATTGTGGATAAATCCAAATTTAAGAACAAAATAGGCGAATTTGGGGTTCCAATAGAGGTCTTTGAATTTCAGCACGCAAACACCCAAAAGAACATAGAGAAACTTGGCGCCAAATGCATTCTGAGAAAACAGGGGGAATTCAGGACGGACAATGGCAATCTTGTCCTCGACTGTGACTTTGGGATAATTGAGAACCCGGAAAAACTTGAAATCTTAATCAAAACGATCCCAGGGGTGGCTGAAGTTGGAATTTTTAACGGACTTTGCCACACATTATTAATTGGCACTCCAGAAGGAGTCAAAAGAATTGATATTGGCTCAGCTTAGTCCTGGAAGGACTTAAGCTGGTCAATGTTGTCATTTATTTCGCTGATCTTGTTTGAAAGATCTTGTATAATTTCTTCAAGTATTTCGTTGAAGCTCTTGGAAAGCCTGTAACCATGAATTGGACGACCTTTTCCTTCTTTCTTCATATTTCGCTTGTTGATCCAGCCCTTTCTCCTGAGCCACTGCATTGCAATAGACACCTCAGGCTGTCTTAGACCAGTTTCCCTTTCAATTTCGACACTTGTGATTTCACCCTTGTCCCTGATGTAAACCAGGGTGTACGCAACGCTTCTAGGGATGTCTGAAATAATCAGGTATTTGGCTAATTTGTCGTTTGCTTCAGATAGTACCATTTGATCTCACCGTAATATTATATACCCCTAAATATGTAATGGTATTTAATAAACTTTACTATATCCGCTTTACTTTGTAAATTTGGATATTTCGACGGAAACTACATAATATTTTGGACTTAATCCTTAAATATGAAAAGAAAAATTAGGATTTTGCCAGCGCTTCCAGTTTACTAATAACCGTATAAAGTGCAGCCCGTCCATGAGCCGGAACATTGGGGTCGTTGGCCATTTCATCCAGCAGGGAAACGGCCGTTGCACACTTAATATCTAGACTTTCTTTCAGGTTTCCTAATCTAGATATAGAATCTGTTGCACTCTTCCTAACATTCTTAGGCACAGTGGTGTCCTGTCCAAGTTCATCCAGCAGATATAAAACCTCATCATACAATTTTTGATCCATCTTTTCACTCTCCTATTTTTTGTCCCATTTCCTTCTTGATTGATAAAACCATCATAGTTCTCAATCTTCTGACTCCATCCAGTTTCCCGAGGCTTCCCACCAGGAAATCCTGAAATTCATCGTAATGTGGAAACCTGACCTTTAGAACTATATCATAATCCCCGGTGACCACAAATGCATCTTCAACATTCTGGAAAGCAGTTACGGCTGAGGCAACTTTTTCCACCTTGTTTACATCGCATTCTACGCCGACCAGTGCAGTAACGATCCTTTCACCGTAGTATTTGCCCATAGTTGCAGTGAGTTCCTCGATTTCCATTTTAACCTCCTAAAAAATCGGCTATAGCAAATTCAAGGTATGACTATAGAGTATTTTTATCTAATGACTGCCCGACTCAAATTATTTATGCATTTCGCTTGGCCACGGAACGCTAACAAAAGGCATAGAACAGGGACTGATAATCCCTAACCTTTTTAAGAAGATGGCTTATTAGGGAGATACCCGGCTTAGCTCAGCTGGTAGAGCGGCGGACTGTAGAGGGAATCCACGGCATGGAATACCGCCGTAATCCGCAGGTCTCTGGTTCGAATCCGGAAGCCGGGATATATAACTTGGTGTAGTTTTTCAACTACACTCGGGACTATACTTTTTAAAATAAGATGTACAGACTTCCCTCGAGAAATACAGAAAAGATAACATAAACCGTTCCGCCTTAAATGGGATTGATTGGTCGCAACTCATCTAAGAGTAGAATCAGTACCTGATTCTCGGATCCAAGAAGACGTACAGTATATCTATGAAAAAGTTTATGACCATAAGAATAACTCCAAAGATTATTCCGGAATACACTATCCCATATACCTGTGAGTAAATTGTCGCCTGTGCTATGAACCATCCAATTCCATTATAGCCAAATAGCATCTCCACAACAACAAGTGCCCCAAGAACGTACGTCATGAAGAACCCTATATTTGTCACAGTGGGGATAATCGCATTCCTTCTGATATGCACTTTAACAAGGCGTTTCATCGGGACCCCTTTCGCAATGGCCGTTTTGACATATTCCTGTCCGGATGCATCAATCATCCCGGCCCTGAGATAAATGATAACGGTGGCAAGAAGGGCATAACTTAATGTCAAGACTGGAAGAATAAGATGCATCAGGGCATTAATCGCTAAAGGGATGTCGAGATGCAGCAACGCATCGAAGAATATCATGTGTGTTGGTGTTGATATTACCGCACCAAGATTCTGGTCGTAAGCCCAACTCGGAGGAGTGCCGCTAAAACTTATGCTTCCGAAAATCGGGAAAATTGCACCAGGCCAATTGGCAACACCTTTGCCAAAGATCAACATTAGGATCAGGCCGAAGAAAAACTGAGGCATGGCAAAACCAACAAGCGAAAACATCCTTATACTATGGTCGGAAAGCGATAGAGGCCTGGTTCCTATTAAAGTGCCTAGAGGGATTCCAATCAAGAGTGTCAGAGAGAATGAAAGAATAAGTAATTGCAGTGAATTGGGCAGCAATATTGAAATCAGTTGAATGGTGGACCCAATCAATGGTTTTGTAACATAACCCCAGTGTCCAGTTATGAAATTATCCAAGAAAAGGAAGTATTGTATTGGTGCAGGGTAACCCAAACCAAGCCTTTCACTTGCTTTTTGTACCAGGGCCTGGCTTGAAGTCCCTCCAGTGGTTCCGTTTACTTGGATAAAGTCTGCAACAAGAACAGAATTTGGGAACGAGCGCAGCAGAATGAATGCGAAGACAGTTATGCCTATAAAGATGGGAAACATCAGGAGAAGCCGCCTTAAAATAAAATACCTCAACTCCAAGATTAACGATGTTCTATAGTATTCAAAATAGTAAAAATTTTCTATTTACTATGTAAATACCTAGAAATCTTAGTGGAATCACCAGTGTCTTATAACATGAGATTGGCAATATTCCAAAAGCAGAATTTTTTAAATGAAAAAATGTTACTTTCATGGTAAGCTGTCGTATAAGCCACAATTTAGGGGAGGTACCATTTAAGTGTGCATTAAGGTCATACATTCAATATTGACAAAAACTGTGTGTTTAGAAAATGAAAAATAGGTTTGTCTCCGGGGTTTCCCGTCTGCTTGAACAATTACACAGCTTCTTTAAATATGTAATTTCTAGACCCTCTGTCCTTGTGGGATTGATCATAACAGTATTCTTCGGCATAATTGCACTGCTTGACATCTTTTACCCAGAATATATGGGTGTGAAAAATGCAGCAACACTCTTTTCTTTTGCAGATCTGCAGAAAACAATCAGGCTTCAGCCAACTCCCCCAACTTTCTCCAACGGTTGGCAATATATCTTTGGGACAACATCGTACAGGATGCCAATTTTTCCATTGATGCTGGCGTCGATTGCTACTGACATCAAATTTTCCCTTCTCGTTGTGTCCTTATCTGCAGTAATAGGAACATTCGCTGGAATTTTCTCTGCATCATATGGGCGGAAGACTGACCTGCTGTTTATGAGGTTCACTGACGTTTTTATGAGTTTTCCAGCGATCATCATGGTGATTATTTATGACTCCATAGAAGGGTGGAACTACCTGAACATGTCAATAGGGATACTTCTGATCTGGTGGACCACCTATGCCAGGATAGCCCGCAGCGTGGCACTTCCTATGAACAAAACTCCGTTCATCGAGGCAGCCATCGCTTCAGGCTGCTCAAAATTTCAGCTCATCAGAAAACATATTTTCCCAAATGTAATGTCATTCATATTTGTGCAGATCACTCTGGACATTGGAATGGTGATCTCCATTTTTGCAACAGTCAACTATTTGTTCTCAACGCTTAACACAGCAAATGCATTTCTCCCCGAGATTGGGGATATGATGGTTGGTTTTCCAGAGGCTGGGGCCATAATATATCCAACATTTTATGCAAATGGGGGAATCAGCACCGGCTTTTGGCTTATAACCGGCACTTGGTGGCCCATACTTATTCCCGGATTATTCCTCATTGTCTTCATAATTGGCGTCAATCTGCTCGGAAACGGGCTCAGAGATTATGTGGACCCAAAAAATAGATATTGAGAACATTTAAAGGCCCTTATCCTAAACTTCTTCACCTTTTACTCCGGATATGGTTGCTATGAGGATCATAGAGACTGTTGAAAGAGCTAGACCAAAAATAGCAAGTGGGGGGTAAAAGTTCAGGATAAATCCAGACTGCGAGAATGCATTTACCGTTAAAGTGAAGTTGTTGTTTGAGAGTGAATAGATTATCATTGAAGCGTTGACAGGAAATGGCAGTGAAGGTTCAGACACTGTGACGTTGGTGCCATCAGATGCATTACCGAAGGAAAACGGCATGTTCACCACTCTAACTCCACCGGGATAGGCAGGGTTATTTGTCTTCTCAGGGACAAGGCCATAAAGGTAATAGTGCAACGAAGAATTGCTTGGCATGATAAAAGACAGGTGCGTTGTTTCGTTCGGGAAAATGTTTATTCCAGATACGTAAGTAATATTGGTTGTAACCTGGTAAGACCTCGTATATATGTCTTTGTAGACGGTGGCTGGATGGATTTCATTGGCCAATGCTGTACTTGTGATTCCAACTGCAAGAATAACAATCAAAATTATATTTAGTGGCCTCTTAAAATAGGAAAAAGCCTTTGGCGCGTTTTCTACCAAATTCTTTCTTATGATCCGTATCTGCTTTTTCTGCATTTTCAGTTCTAAATTGTCTGTTTTAAATATATCACTTTTGGTTTAATGACATTGTCAATTCTTAGTTGACGTGTGCCGGCCATCGGTTTCAACGCTTCATGATTCCATCCGGTTCCTGCCGCTCAGTTACCTGTACCTATAAGTTGTGCACCTGTGGCTATAGAAATCTCACCCTTCATACGACATAGAGTTCTGGCAAATTATTGAGGGAAATCAAATCCGCAGTCCAGCTAACTGGACAGGAAACATACGGTACAAGCAGCAGATGAGGCTAAACGGGATCGCACAAGCCTGATGCGGCCCCTCCTAAGGGAGAAAGACCCGCCAGTTGAAGCTATGAACCAGTTAAAAGATGGGGAGCAGATGGCGGGAAGTCATATCCCATCAACGGGACCTTGACAGAGTCGGTTTAAGTGTCATGGCGGTCATGTGTCGCGAGCAGCTCTATAAAGAATATAGAGAACAAGAAAAGTCACTGCCACAAGATGGCCGGCAAGGAGCACTGCCAGTGTCAGAATAGGGCCAAATGAGTACTTTATCAGGGCAAAAAGGAATACGGCGTAAAATATGCCAAGGCCACCAAATGTACTCAGCAGAGCACGCTTCAGTGCTACTTTGCTCCGGCTGAGAGGTTTTGTTAAATATATTCCTCTGACATAACCCAGTCCGTAGCATGAACCACATACATCGCTTCTTCCTTCTTTGTCCACAACTCTGCCAATTCCATTGCATGCCTGGCAGACTAAATCTTCCTCCAATGCATTTTATCAATGCGTAATTCTTATAAAGTCTTGATGTGCCTTCAGACTCGAAGCATGCTTCCACTGAGTTTTATTCCAAATGTCATGAAAGCGGTGTGGCCTATGATGTTGTTATCAGGCCTGGTGGCATTGTCTCTCACCAGCAGCTCCCTTTTCAGAATTTCCACATTGCTGTCCACCTGGAAACCATTCTGCTTCAACGAAGTAACATTCTTTTCCAGCTGGTTATAAGTGGGGGAATACGTACATATTCTCCCTCCCTTTTTCAGAAGCTTTGAGACATTGGGTATTGCTGCCCAGGGCTCGGGAATGTCCAGTATGGCTGCATCAAATTTTCCCGTTGTCTTATAAGTCTCAATGGAAGCTTCCACTATTTCCCAGTTCTCGGTGGATGCCCCTAT
>JAMDCA010000037.1 GCA_023489435.1 Thermoplasmatota archaeon | reverse complement strand
AGTTTTACCTTGCTAAAAAAATTATATAGCCTTGGAAACATCTCGTACGGCTGCCGTCGTAGCTCAGCCTGGTAGAGCGTGTGCTTGGTAAGCACAAGGTCGCGGGATCGAATCCCGTCGGCGGCTTACTATCGACCATATGTTCAGTTATTTCTGAATTGGAAGATGCTATTCCAATCTCTTTAAAACAAATGTGTTATGTTACTTGTACGCTACTTCGATTGAGAATCTTTTAGATCGATTTTCTTGGAAATTCTGACTTTCCGGAACTCTTCAATAATAATCCTCTGGTAAATTTCAAAAAAGATCACTCCAAAACAGAAAAGACCAACAAACAAATGCAGTGGCCTCGATGGATTAATTATCACCAACTGCCAAAATATTACAAAGAAGTTTAGCCCCCACAGAATAAATAAATCCTTGAAGATTTCTTTGTCTTTCAAATCGTTAACCATATTCTCAATTGTCAAATGGACACGTTTACAGAGTACAAAATAAATTACGGGAAGAATTAAGGAAACAGCAGTGGTCCACAGATGAGTCCCAAAGAAGGTCTCAAATTGCCATGAAAGGATAAGAATGAAGCCAAAAAATGAAGATAGTAATGCATTTGCTATTCTTGGATCTTTTAGGCTGTGGCTTCTCTTAAGAACAACAATGGATATAAAAGGATATAGTGAATAGTATGTTAGGAGAGCCGTAAAAGCAATCACTGAAGTGCCAGTTGTGGGCAGGTGGGGCCTGCTTAGATAAAAAATGAAGAAAGAAGTTAGATAAGAAGCAATGACGCCTATTGAATAGACTTTCCAGCCACTTAATTTAACATTTTTGATTTGAAAAAGGTCTCCAATTTTCCACTCTGCAAATAGAAAAGTAAGAAACGACATCCAGAAGTTGGGGCTGACTGCGGCTTCTTTAAGTGCATCAATAAAAGGGGTGTTCGATAGAAAATCCTCTGAGAAGCTGAATAGTCCAGCAAAAAAACAAACCATCTATTCTCATCAGGAGTTCCAGAAATGTAGGCATTACCAAAATGAAAGTATAATGTCGGGTCCATCACCCAATAAGTAAAGATGAGAAAAATGCTTACTTTGTAACGCCAGAACAGAAGAGTTCATCCTGAATTGAAAACCTCGACATTCAGAGATTAAAATTGTATTTTATAGAAATTACTTTGCTAAAAACCGAATGAAGAAAGCCTCATCTAAATTGTGAACTAAAGCACCTGTAAATAAAACACTGAATTTAGGAAAATGGGGGCTATCCGTTAGAAATTCCTAAAGAAGAAATTTAAAGGGCTGTTTCCACCTTTTTTTGCTTACTCTGCTCTGGTTTACTTGTTAATTCTTATCTGCATTAAGGCTTATGGTAGACTTGGTTAGAATAGGAAAATTTATATTAACATGGACATAAAAGAATTGATGCCATATTCAAAAGTTGTGAAATCCATTCTTAAAAAAAGCATCGGCCCCAAAGGTCTCAAGATTTGGATGTTGATAGTAATAGTTGTTGTTTGTTGTGATTGCAGGATCTATTGGTGGATATATATTGTTAAAGCCACCTACTCTTATGTCCACGGGCCAAGTAGCATCTGCCTTAAGAGGAAGTTGGAACCAGGCTCCGCCGAAAGAGGAAAATGCTACTCAGGCTGGCATTGGATTATCAGGAGCAGTATGGGCAGAAACTTCATATTATCACAATGGAACAGAAAATTTGTCTGTTGAAATAATAAAATTCATTAACTCTAACTATGCGGACAATGGTTTTACAATTGGAGGATTCTTGCTTCTTGGCAGCCTTTCTCTACTCGGGAATGGTGACAGTGGAAATCTCAATAACGCACCTTATGCTTATCTCAATGTTCCGAGCTCTTCTGGCACTGCAAGTTCGGGTATAATCGCGCAGAAATCTGATTTTATAATCGTTATAATATCTGACAATTTCGGGATGAGCCAACAGCAAGCAAAAAGTCTGCTTTCTGATCAGATTTCAGATCTGTAGGGATAGATTATTCCCACTCTACCTTCCTTAAAATTACTTAATCATTTTCCCCACAGAAACCGACAAAGTTCTCTTCCGTTATTCAAAGCTTTTCTTGTACTTTCATTGAAGTAGTGATTCGCAAGGAGAACGCTTCCTTTCCAGGCATGTGATACATCAATCAATTGTGGCATTAATGTAAATGAGTTAAGAATAATTAATTGTTAGATTTATTTACCAGAGAAAGTGATTAAGCATTTGCAATGTGATGAAGGTTGTCATATTCTTCTGATGTCAATATGGCAAATCTTCCCAATTTGATGCCAGCATCCATTTTGGCGTTTATTTCCTTAGGGTAAGGCTTATAATAATTGGTAAGAACGTGGACTTTGAATTCATCATCATATGGAGATTTCAAATCGCAAACAAAACAGCTTCCAAATTTTGACTTTACTGGATGGTTATCATCGACAATTGCTTCTCCTACAATGATCCAGTTTCCAGGACTTTCCAAATGACTAAACAGTAATATGTCTCCAGGAAGGGCCACATTCAAATCATGCCTAAAACCCTTATGAGTCTCAGAGGCCCATTTCTTAAAGGAATCTCTGGAATCTGCACCTGTTAAATACCCATCGAAGGGATATAGAACTATTTTTTGAGGTTTCATTTAATAAGTAACAAAGGTGGAATATTAATAGAATGTGTTGTTGTTCTTGGAATGGGGGTAGACTTGACAGAAGTGGATTAACTGGTGAAATATGGATTTAAAAGAGTCGGAGTATGGCAACGTGATTCAAACGATTTGAAGAAAATAGTTCCCATAATTACTTCATTTGAAAACGAGCGCGTAATTTACGCTTTTGTAGAAAACAGTTTAGTAAGATATATTGGTATTGTAAAGAGTTCAAAAAGAACCTTTAAACAGCGGCTTGGGGAATACAGATCTCCATATACCAATGGAAAGGGTTCTACGAACAAAGAAATTGGTATACGAATCATTGAACTCTTAGAAAAAGGCATTGATGTTCAGATAATTGCGCTCAAACCAAATTATGATTCCGAGATTAGCTCATACAATGGTTTGGAAGTGGATCTTGTAACTGGCTTGGAAAGCAGCCTTATAGATAAGTTTAATCTTACTAATACTGAAAAGGGGTGGAATAAATCCTCTTAAATTGGTGATTATTATGTTGTCCACTCCTGCGCGAACAATTTAGCCTGTTGAAGTACAGTTTCAGTGGCCTTAACTTGACCATCAGGTGGATAATGATATTTCTTCAGTATTCTCTTGACAACAAGCCTCATTTGGGCCTGGACACTTTCCCTGATAGTCCAGTCAATTTTTACATTCTTCTTCAGTGCAAGCACCAACTCCCTTGCAATATCCTTTAAAGTGTCGTCACCAAGCACATCCTTGGCAGTCTTGTGGTCGGCGAGCGCATCATAAAATGCAACCTCATCATCACTGAGTTGCAGCTTCTCCCCCCTCTTCTGGTCTTCACGAATTTTCTTGGCCAGTTCAATCAATTCTTCAAGAGCCTGAGCAGCCCCTATGCTCCTGTTGATGTATTTCTTCACAGTCTTGTCCAGCAAATCGGCAAAGGATCTTCCCTGAACAACGCTCTTCTTGAGCCTTAATTTAATCTGATCAGTCAGCAATCTTTTCAGGGCTTCAAATGCCAGATTCTTCTGCTGCATCTCTTTCACTTCGGCAAGAAAATGATCTGATAAAATGGATATGTCTGGTTTTTCTATTCCTGCAGCTTCGAAGAGATCGATTACCCTGTCTGATACAATAGCTCTGGATAAAATCTGTTTTATTGCAGAATCGGTGTTCCTGTAATCTCTTTCGGAATCTTCACTGTTCTTCAATATGGCTGCCCTGACAGCCTGGAAGAAGCCTATCTCATCCCTGAGGTCAACGGACTCCTGGCTTGGAACACACAATGCATAAGCCCTGGAAAGTGAGAGCACATTTTCCAGAAATCTCTCCTTTCCTCTTTCTAATGAAAGGATGAAATCTGAAGCATCAAGGATTATTCTGAGCTTTTCTTTCGCATCTGCTGTGAAGAACTTCTTGTAATCATACCCGTGAAACAATGCAGCCACGATCTCATACTTTTCCTGCATAACGGCAATGGCCTGATCCATTGGTATGCCAGTATCTTCCTTGTCTCCTTCGGTGTAAATATTCAGGGCTTTCTTCAGCTCAAGACCTATGCCGATGTAATCAACCACAAGACCGCCCGGTTTATCCCTGAATACCCTGTTCACTCTTGCAATTGCCTGCATGAGAGTGTGCCCCTGCATTGGCTTGTCAATGTACATGGTGTGCAAGCTGGGAACATCGAAACCTGTAAGCCACATATCCCTGACAATTACAATCCTCAATGGATCATCAGGGTCCTTGAACCTGTCGCCAATCCGATCCCTTCTCTCCTTGTTTCTGATGTGTTCCTGCCATTCCGGGCCGTCGGATGCTGAGCCAGTCATTACAACTTTTATTGTCCCCTTCGCATCATCCCTGTCATACCAGGATGGCCTCAGTTTGATGATTTCTTTATGGAGTTCAACGGCAATCCTCCTGCTCATGGTCACAACCATTGCTTTTCCTTCTAAAATGCCAAGACGGGTTTCCCAGTGTTTCACAAAATCTTCAGCAATTTTCCTTATTCTTTCCTCAGTGCCAACGACCTTTTCCAAGGTACTCCACTTTGTCTTCTGCTTTTCCTTGCCTTCGATCTCTTCTCCCTCTGTTGCTGCATCGAATTCACTGTCAATTCTGGGTACTTCTTCTGGCTTCAGCCTTATCTCAACCAGACGGTTTTCATAGTAAATTTTGACTGTATTTTCATCTTCCACAGACTGCTGGATATCGTACACGTCAACATATTTCCCAAAGACGGCATGGGTACTGCGATCAGCATTTTCTATGGGTGTTCCTGTGAATCCAATGAATGAAGCATTTGGTAAGGCATCTCTAATGTACTTGGCATATCCGTACTTAAGCAGAGCCTCATCATCGCTTTTTGGCACTTTGAGGCCGAAGCCATACTGAGATCTGTGGGCTTCATCGGCAATAACGATGATGTTATCTCTCTCAGATAGCATGGGGAATTCCTGCTTATTCTCTTCAGGAAGGAATTTTTGGATCGTTGTGAAGATGATTCCACCAGATGCAACCTTCAAGAGTGACTGTATGTCTTTCCGGGAATCTGCCTGCTTTGGTTCCTGCCTCAACAGTTCCTGGCATCGTGTGAAGGTGGCAAACAACTGGCCATCAAGGTCATTTCTGTCAGTGAGAACTACAATAGTGGGGTTCTCCAGTTCTTTCTCCAAGGCCAGCTTGGAAGCATAGAATACCATAGTAAGGCTCTTCCCGGAACCCTGAGTGTGCCAGACAATGCCTGCCTTCTTGCTTTCCCCCTTTGCAGACACTGTGGTTTTTATTGCCTTCTCGACAGCGTTGTACTGGTGATAGGCAGCCAGTTTCTTTACAGTACGGGTTATATTGTTGACAGTATCCTTTTCCTCTTCGTACACCACATAATGTCGGATAAGATCGAGCAAGGTTCTCTTGTTCAGCATCCCTTCAATCAGGGTTTCGTACTGAGGTATATTCTTCTGTGGAGAATTGAATTTGACTGTCTTCCAGGGCATGAATCTCTCATACAGGGAAGATATGGTTCCCGCTTTTGCCAGGATGCCATCGCTTATTACTATGACTTCATTAAATCTGAAAAGTGAAGGAATTTCATTCTTGTAGGTTTGTATCTGTTTATATGCGGAGAGAATGGTTGCCTTTTCATCTGTAGGATTTTTCAGCTCTACTACAACCAAAGGCAGACCATTGACAAAAATGACAATGTCCGGCCTTCTGTCTGGCAGATTGTCTCTTTTGTCCTTCTTTACAGTGAATTGGTTCAGTGCAAGGAATTCATTGTTTTCGGGGTTTTCAAAGTCTATCAGCCATACTTTTTCTCCCCTTATCCTTCCATCTTTGCGTTTGAATTCCACATCCACTCCGTTGAAAAGCATCCTGTGGAAGCTTCTGTTGTTGGCAATCAGATCCTGTGAGTCGTTCCTGACAATTTTCCTGAGAGCATCTTCAATTGCTTCTCCAGGAATATTTGGGTTCAATGAGTAAAGCCTGTTTCTGAGTCTTCCTAAAAAGTAAACCTGATCATTCTTTCTTTCCTCTAACAGGGTTCCTTCAGATATGTTTGGGGCATAATCTGTGACGAATTGAAGATCGGACAAGGCGTCCATAAAGGTTTCTTCAAAGTCCTGTTCATAGAAACGATCAGACATTGGTATCCTCCAATGGGACTCTGATTTTTCCAGAAATGAGTTGTGGAAGCAATAAATCTCTTAAGGAAGACAATATTCTACTCTCATCTTTATTAGAATCCACCTTTGAGTAAAGTGAAGAAGCAAATAGTTCGAATGTCCCAAGAATCTCATTCGGGGGAATTACTATATCCCATTCCTTAATTTGAGTCTGAGTTATTAACGGCTGAGTAGAGCCTATGTTAAGTGAACCGAAATCGACTAACTTCAAGCATTGAAAAATGTATTCGTAACGAATCGGTTTTAACACCAGCGTATTGTCAGAAGGCCATGATTGTTTATTCACTCTTTGTAATATCCCATGGGTTCCCACACGCCCGGTCAGAATTATTTTTCCAGTGTATAGGCTATCCTTAACGAACCCCATTACAGAACTTGCACCAATAAGTTCCACATTAAATTCCTCTGTCCTAACATCTGATTTCTTCCCTGGTCTTTTACCAGAGGTTACTGTTGCCAAATCCTTTATTTTACCAATCTTCCATTCATTGGGAATCTCTCCCAACTCAGAATCAACCATCTCCCCTCCACTTGACTTATAAGGTTGTCCATTTTCATCAGGAAATTCAAAATCTATGAACCAGTGTTTGAATAGGGTTTGGGCTATGGATTCGAGGGTTTTGTTCATTTGCTGATTGAGTTCTATTTTCAGATCAAGACTGAGAAGAATTTGTCCTATTGTCTTTTGAATATTTAATGGTGGAAGAAGGATGGTTTCTTCTGATAGTACCTTAGTAGTAAGACTTCCCCTGATACTGTGGGCATCGGAAATCTGCCTGAACCGTTCATATCTGGAAACCAAGCTATAAAAGAGAAAATATGGGTCCACAACACTTTCTTTTCCTTTAATTGCAACCACTGATTGATTAATATATACGTCAACCATAAGAAGAGACGCTTGTCCACGAGTATGACCTTGACCCGCAGATGCAATGACAGTACTGTCTTTTGCTGCGAGTCTTGTGCTTGAGTTATTTGCCCCTTTTGTGGTAATCTTCTGTTTAGTATCTCTAATGAGTCTATTGCTTGTTTCACCAGAAGATAACCAAAGGAGATGTCCGTTCCAATATTCAGGGTTTCTTGTGAATGGAGTTCCTCCACTAAATATTCGTTCACAGATGTCTTTGAGTTTAGCTTGAGCCCACAATCGCTTTCCAAGTAGTTCCTTTTGACTGGGTACACCATTATCTTCTGAATCCAAACCCAATCTTCTCCAAATTATTCTTTATCTCATCGTCGAGCTTACGACCATCTTCCATTTGTTTTGCAAGTTCTGAAGTGAGCTTTTCCATTTTCTCCTCAAAATCCTCATCATCATCCACTTCTTCGCTTCCGACATAGCGACCAGGTGTGAGAATCCAGTTATTTTTCCTTACTTCCTCCACGCCTACTGATTTGCAAAAGCCAGCAATGTCCTGATATCCAGTATCATTGCCTTCTAATTTTTCTCCTCTCCAGAGATGGTAAGCGTCTGAGATTTTCTTAATATGAATATCAGTAAGTTCCCTGTGGCTCCTGTCTATCATATTACCAAGTTTTCTTGCATCTATGAAAAGGATCTGATTCTTCCTGTCGCGGAATTTATTGTTATGCTTATCCCTTGAGACAAACCACAGACATGCTGGAATCCCAGTGTTGTAAAATAGCTTGTCAGGAAGTGCAACCATGCAGTCTATGAGATCATCTTCAATGATGTTCTTCCTGATTTGTCCTTCATTGGATGTATTGGAACTCATGGAACCATTTGCAAGAACAAAACCTGCAATACCTGTGGGAGAAAGATGGCTGATGAAGTGCTGGACCCATGCAAAGTTGGCATTGCCTGCTGGTGGTACACCATATTTCCACCTTATGTCATTCTTTAAGGAATCTCCACCCCAATCAGAATCGTTGAAGGGTGGATTTGCCAGAATAAAATTTGCTTTGAGGTCCCTGTGGGCATCATTCAATAAACTTCCTTCACTGTTCCATTTAACATAGTCAGAATCTATTCCCCTGATTGCGAGGTTCATCCTGCAGAGTTTCCATGTTGTCTGGTTGGATTCCTGCCCGAATACATGTATGTCATCCAGCCTACCCTGGTGAGTTTCTACAAACTTCTCACTCTGCACGAACATTCCACCTGAACCACAGCATGGATCGAATACCCGCCCGGAGAAAGGTTCAATCATTTCTACAAGCAACTGGACAATGCTTCTGGGGGTGTAGAACTGTCCACCTTTCTTGCCTTCAGCATCCGCAAACTGTCCAAGGAAGTATTCATAGACTCTTCCCAGAAGGTCTTTGCTCACTCCTTCAATTGTGTTGAAGCCGATGCCACTTATAAGATCTACGAGTTCCCCAAGCTTCTGCTTATCAAGCGCAGGCCTCGCATAGTCTCGCGGCAGAACTCCCTTCAGAGTTGTGTTGTCACGTTCAAGGGCATCCATTGCCTGATCAACGATTACTCCGATTGTTGGCTGCTTTGCATTGCTCTTAAGGTAAGACCACCTGGCCTCCGGCCCAACCCAGAATACATTCTTTGCCCTGTATTCATCGATGTCCTCAGGGTTGGAAAGTCCTTCCGGATCTTTCTCTATCTCCTTGTATGTTTCATCAAAAGAATCTGAAATGTATTTGAGAAAAATCAGTCCAAGTACCACATGCTTGTATTCGGCAGCATCCATGTTGCTTCTGAGTTTATCTGCTGTTTTCCACAACTCCTTCTCAAAGCCAAGATCGCCACCTTTGCCATTTGCCACAATGAGTTCATAAACTGAGTTTATTTCAAACTTTGTTAATTATACTAATGGGGTGCCCAGAGATTGCTCCACCTCTTTACCTCCCCCTCTTCTAGCGCATCTAATTTGCAATTACTCTGTTTCTCTTTGTAATGTGTCCTCACCATGGCGCTTAGGATTTCAAAATATGTTGCAGTAATGAAAATTATTTCGGAAAATACTTGTTGGCGATCAAACCCATAAGTCAGATCACCAGGGGTTTTCAAGTACGAACATTAACTTTGAGACCTGTAGATTGCGGCATTTCACTCAGCTGTGATGAACTGGGCTTGACGGTATAATGGAAGTGCAATTGTGCTCAGATCGTGGCCATTCTTCAATCCCCTTATGATCTTCACTGGCCTCTGCATGGATTTGAACTCCTCCTGCACAGCCACCCTTAAAGGTTTGAAAAGTTCATCGCCTGCATTTGCTATGCCGCCTCCAATGATAACTGCTTCGGGATCGAATATGTCTATTATGTTCACGATTCCAACTGCAAGGTAGTATATGGTTTCTTCAATAATGAGCTGGGATAGCATGTCTCCTTTATTCTTGAATTCAAAAACTTTCTTGGCATCTATGTCCGGAGGCCTGATCTTGGAGTAGAGTTCTGACTCCTTCACGGCAGTTACGTTCTCTGCGACCCTCCTTGCAATTCCCCTTCCACTCGCCACTGCTTCGAGGCATCCCCGCCTTCCGCAGCCACAGACGGGCCCATTTGACATGACAACCATGTGCCCCATTTCGCCAGCCATCCCGTGGGCTCCGCGGTAAAGCTTTCCTCCTATGAAGGCACCTCCACCGATCCCTGTGCTCAGTGTGAGGTAGACAAAATTATCATAATTCTTTCCGCTTCCAAATATCCTCTCGGCTATGGTTGCTGCAGTCGCATCATTTTCGAGAAAGACCTTAGCCTTGAATTCCTGCTCCAGAAATTTGCTTATGGCGAAGTTCTTCAAGCCAAGAATATTGGGGGAGGTAAGGACCTCTCCCTTTTCAGAGTCAACAAGGCCTGCGAAAATTACACCTATTGCATCCGGCCTTTTCAATTTAAATTTGTCAAGCAGCGAGTGGCCCATATTTATGAGGTCCTCAGCCAGTTTCTTTCTTCCCAGATGCCGTACTGTTGGCTTTCTCTGTGAACCTAATATGTTGCCGGAATCATCTCCAAGAACCGCGGAAATTTTTGTTCCCCCGACATCAAAACCGAGGATATATTTGGGCATGCAGTACTTGATTTTGAGAAAAGATATAAAAGATGTCCATTGCAATGAATTTATGTGATGGCAAAAATAGAACCATATGAGTTTCTTTCCTGGATCACTGTTTCTTCACTACAAGTACCAGGTCTTCCCTTCCCACCACGGTTACTTTTGCGTTAGAGTCCACTAAGCTGCCATCTTCTGTCCTGGCACGCCACTGTATCCCTTCAACAGATACTGTACCCATTGGATTGATGGCTTTCCTTACTACAGCTGTCTTCCCAATCAGTGACTCAGAGCCTGTGAATTTCTTAGCCCTGAATGAAATAGCTATCCTTCTTACCAATAAGCCAACAACAACTGCTATAACGGCTATCAGGACCGCTGCAACGATATCTCCCGTACCAAAGGGCGATGGCGAATATCCGGGATTACTAGAGAGGTATGGGGATGCCAGCATGAACGTTCCGATTAGGGTAACGATGACACCACTTATCAATGCTACCCCATGGCCGGTTTTCGCCTCCAGGAAAATGAATATTGCACCCATCATTACCAGAATTAACCCAACGAGGGAGGCACTGACGATTTCTGCACCAAGAAGCCCCAGTGCTATGAGTGCAATGCCAACAATTGTAAGGACAGCGGTGCCATGATATATGTCTGCCAGAATGGCTATGGACCCCACCAGTATGAAAAGGCCATCAACAGTGGTATTACTCAGGAAACTCAGGAAATTGTCATAATAACCGGGGTTTTGCGTAATGACATTGTAGCCGCTCAGGTTCATCTTTGCAAGGAAGGTGGTGAGGTTAGATGCATAACCATTGACGAGGCCATTGGAAATTGCCTGCATTCCAGTATATGCAGTGTCTTGGGACACCATTATTTCAGCAGCAGTCACATTATGGTGGTTTTCCTGAGCAATTGCCCCCATGTAGGAGATGAAGTAATTTTCAGTGTGGTTCTGCTCGAGAGAAGTGCCACCCACAACTATTGGGGTTGAAGGCCCGATAACAGTGCTATTTCCCATATATACCGCGGTGGAGGCAAGGGCTATATAAGATCCGGCGGAAGCGGCTCCACCATATGAGGGCACGTACGTGTAAACGGGAACCCCCAAACTCTGGGTTGCGTTGATCGCATTGATGATATACAGCATATTCTGGAGGATCCCTCCAGGGGTGTTCATGTCAATAACCACGGCGACAGTGTTGTTCTTGTTGACACCCGCCAAGGCGCTGGATATGAAATGTGATGAACCGGGATCTATTTCCTCATGGAGGTTAAGTACGAGAACATTCTGGCTGGTGGTGGCTGAGCTGCTGCTTGCAAAGGAAATCGCCACAAAAGAAAGAATGAAGAGAAACACTATGGGTGAAACTTTCACTGTTCAATATATTCAGCCAATTATAAAGGTTTTATCGCCAAAGAAAAAGTGATTTATCAATGTAAACCATGTTGGGCGGAGATGATCAGAACTGCAATCGGGGACCTGAATTCCGTTGGACAGGGAGAAAAGGTCAGATTAAACGGATGGGTCCAGGACTTGAGGCGCCTTAAGAGCATAGCCTTTGTTGTCTTGAGAGATCACACAGGAACAGTACAGGTTACACTCAAGCCAGATGCACTTTCAAATTATAATGAAGTTTCAGAACTCAGCAGGGAGTCAGTTCTTGAGATTGAGGGGAAGGTTGACAGAAAGTCAGGTGCCAAAGCAGGCATGGAGATTCAGGCTCTCAGTGTAAACATTCTCAACATTTCCCGCTCTCCTCTTCCTTTAGGCATCGATGACCCGGTTGAAGCAGATTTCGACACGAGGCTGAACAACAGGTTCCTTGACCTCAGGAAAAAAGAGAACAACATCATTTTCAGGGTGGAAAGCTCACTTCTCTGGGGAATGAGGAAATACCTCATGTCACAGAATTTTGTGGAAGTCCATACGCCTAAAATCGTTGCAGCCGCAACGGAAGGTGGCGCTGACCTTTTCAGGGTCAAATACTTCGAGAAGGAAACCTACCTCAACCAGAGCCCCCAGCTGTACAAAGAAATACTCATGTCATCAGGAATGGACAGGGTATTTGAAGTGGGTCCGGCATTCAGGGCAGAAGAGCATAACACTCCCAGGCATTTGAACGAGTTTACTTCCGTGGACATTGAAATGAGCTTTGCGGATCACAACGGTGCCATGACAATGTTGGAAAATGCCGTGAAATCCGGTATAGAGGAAGTTTTGGCAATCAATGCGGATGCCCTCAAGCTGTTGGGAAAGGAACTGGGGGTTCCCGAAGTGCCATTTCCAAGGATAACTTACAAGGAATGTGTGAAGATAATCGAAAAGAAAGGCTTCACATTCAATTATGGGGAGGATTTCAATACCGAGCACCTGAAAGAAATCGGAAAGGAATTCCCGGGTTTTTACTTCATAACAGAGTGGCCGGCAACAGTGCGTCCCTTCTACACAATGCCAAAACAGGATGATCCTTCACTCACGAATTCCTACGATCTTCAGTTTGGCGAAAAGGAAATAACGTCAGGCGCCCAGAGAGTGCATGATCCTGACATGCTTGAAAAAAGATTTATGGAGAAAGGCTTGAATCCATCAGATTTCGAGTTTTATATAAAATCCTTCAGGTACGGCATGCCCCCGCATGCGGGCTGGGGCCTTGGACTCGAAAGGCTGACTATGATTATTCTGGACATCCCGAACATACGATCTGTCACTCTATTTCCTAGAGACAGAACGAGAGTTGTTCCCTGAATATTTCCTCCCTTTTTCCACTTCTCCAAATGCTATCTGGTCAAGTTCTTCGCCGCTGGCAATTTCTAGGTCATCCCTTGAAAATTTTTTTCCTGCCATCAGTGACCAGATGATGTAGTGAATCCACGGTATATATATCTTTACAAGTGAGAATATTCAATTTCGCAACTGGCTGAAAATAAAATATGCTCAAGTGCCTATTCCTTTGCATGGGCGATAAAACTGAAATCAGAAAGATCACAGTCATTGGCGCAGGAAACATGGGGGCCGCTATCGCAGAAGTAATGGCCTTCAATGGTTATTCTGTCTATCTCAAGGACCAGACTGAAGCATTGGTTTCTGCAGGCATGAAGAGAATTGAAAGCTTTGCAGGGGGCCTTGCTAAATTTGAGGAATCAAGGGGAACCAAGGAGATTCAGAGAATAGAGAAAAGCGGAATAAAACTTACAGAACCGCAGAAGGAAACTTTGCTGAAGAACAATGCCCCAAACTTCACAAGCAGACATATCGCGGAATTGATGAAGAGGGTGAAGCCTGTTCTCGAATATTCTGACACAGATGATTCGGACCTGGTGATTGAGGCGGTTTTTGAAAATCTTAAGGTCAAGCGGGAAGTATTTTCTGAGATTTCCAAGGTTGTCTCAAGTGGTTCCATAATTGCCTCAAATACCTCATCAATAAGCATTACATCCATCACATCCGGGATGGAGCATCCTGAAAGAATGCTTATCACGCACTTCTTCAATCCGCCATACACCCTTCCATTGGTAGAAATAGTACCGTCAATACACACTGACATCGCAGTAGCAGAAAGGACAAAGCAATTTATGTCCGGGCTGAGAAACCACCGGGGCCCAATGGTTCCTATACTGGTCAAGGAAGTTCCGGGGTTTGTGGTGAACAGGATGCTTGTTCCAATGATAAATGAGGGCATTTTTCTGCTGGACGAAGGTGTAGCATCCCGCGAGGACATAGATTTGGCAATGAAGAAAGGGGCTGGAATGCCCATGGGACCACTAGAACTGGCAGATATGGTGGGCCTGGACGTGACACTTGACGTATGCAACCTGTTTTACCAGCAGTTCGGAGACCCAAAATACAGGCCTTCTGTATTGCTGAAGAAAATGGTGGATGCAGGATTTCTTGGAAGAAAATCAGGTAGGGGTTTCTACACCTACTGAATTCTTTATTTTACCTGCTTAAGGTCCTTAAGCTGTTTGTTTACAAGAACTACTGTCGGGCTCACTACATACTTGGATTTTGAAATTCTTGCAATGGAAATAAGTGCACTTCTGTTCCTGTTGGTCTTGAAGAAGCCCTTGACTTCCTTAATAAGGGTCTTGCTTACCATGAGCTCCACATATATCTGGTTGCCCATGTGGAACCATGTGGCTATTATGGAGCCACTCTCGACATTTTCCACGTCCTCCCGGTCTATTTCAAAATCAAATCTTTGCCCGATTTCTATTTTCAATTTCCTGACCTTGCAAGTATAGAAAAAACTGAATTATTTAAGCTTTTTCTGTATGTCGCGTATTTCAAAGAGCTTATATATTGTCCCGAAAAATAATGAAATGGCATTTCTGCCGGTTCAGTTTTATTCTTCGCTTTCGAGCAGTTTTATATTCAGGAGCCTTTCCAGTTTCCTCGCCGTCTTGATTTCGGGAAGAAGGTCGCCCCTTTCAATGCTTGAAATGACATTCTTCTTCTCCAGAAGCTTTGCTGCAAGTTCATCCTGCGTTAATGAAAGCTTAGCCCTTGCGCTCCTTATGAGCTCAGCGTATTCAGGAACGACATCTAAATTCTCAAGGTTGTCTCTCGGTCTCTTTCTTGAAGATGGCCTGGAGGGTGGAACCACGATTCTCTTTTGTGGGATCTTGATGGGTTCAAGGTTGGCATGGGCATTAGCGGGGGTAAACCGTGTCCTGATGCTCTCCGCGGGTGTTCCCATTCTTGCGCATGCATCGCACACGCTCAAAACAGCTCCTTCAATCCTGACCTTTTCTAGATGTGGAACCTTCTTCCCGCACATTTCACAATCCATTTTGATCATTAACATATCAAAATCAGATTTAATAAGTTAATTCAGGCGAGGGGGATCATGGGACGCATATCTTTTTTAGCAGACTTTGACTACTTGTGGCATTGGATATAGCGTCGCTGGGGATTGCCAGGGTACACGGAAAACTGTACACTGCAACAAAATACAATGATTCCGTATACGGAGAGGATATCAAGAGGATAGAGAAGGTTTACTTCCGTGAGTGGGAACCCAAGCGCAGCAAGGTCGCAGCAGCGATTCTCAAGAGAGTAAAGGAACTTCCTTTCAGGAAAAATTCCCGCATTCTTTACCTTGGGGCGTCAACCGGCACTACTACTGCCCATCTTTCCGATATTTGCACGGAAGGCAGGATATACGCGGTCGAAAAAGCGTATGATCCATTTGTCAAGCTTATCTCCCTGGCAGAACGCAGGGAGAACATATACCCAATTCTAGAAGATGCCACCATACCTGAAAGATACGCATTTTTCATGGATAACATAGACATAATATATCAGGATGTGGCGCAGAGAAACCAGGTTCAGATATTTAACGCCAATGCAAAGGCATTTCCAATGGTCAGGGATGCAATGCTTATCCTCAAGATAAGGTCCATCTCCGGCAAAGGATCCGAAGAGGAAATTCTCAGAAGGGAAATGGCCAAAATCGAGAATTTCAGGGCCCTGGAGGTTGTCAATCTCCAGCCTTACTCCAAGGCGAACTATCTGATCAGGCTTAAGAGGACCTGAAATAAATATATAAAAAATTAGCATATCTCACCGATGTCAGATTTTAAGGAATTTTTTTCAAAAAACGCTGATTCCTATGCAAACAGCGAATCACATAAGAAAGGCGGGGATCTTTTGCAGCTTGTCACAGAAATCACCCCATCCAGGACCGATGTGGCCATAGATCTGGCATCAGGCACAGGTTTCACAGCTGTGGGGCTTTCGCCTCATGTTTCCAGGGTGGTTGCCTTTGACGGCACAAAGGAAATGCTGGACAAAGCGAGAGCTCTTGCGGAAGAGAATGGAATTGAGAACATTGAATTTGCCATAGGTGATGTAATGCAGCTCCCATATGGGGACAATACTTTTGATGTTGCGACCTGCAGGCGTGCCGCACACCATTTCACAGACAAGAAAAAATTCCTTGCAGAAACTTTCAGAGTGCTGAAGAAAGGTGGAAGGATTGGCCTGGTTGATATGGCTGTGCCTGAAAGCGACCAGGACAATGTATTTAACCACATTGAAATTATCAGGGACCCATCGCACGTTGCAGCAGAGAAAGTTGAAACCTGGAAGGCCCTGATGAAATACGCAGGCTTCAAGCTTTTAAAAACACTCACTTCTGAGGAGGAATATACTGTCGAGAAGTGGCTTTCCCCGGTAAAGATGGATAGCAATGAGGGAAGAGAGTTGCAGAGATACCTAACTGTAACTCCTGAAGATAAGCTGTTGAATGGCAACATTAACAGGAAGAAAGGCACTATCCTTAAGGAAAGGTTTGTGATCATTGCAGAAAAACCTTGAAAATAACGCTATCAGTGAGAGTGAAACATGTCAATTAGCACAGGGGAACTTGACCTTGAATTTTTTAAGCAATCCGGCTTCCAAAAGAAGTCATGCATATCTTGCGGCCATTATTTCTGGACGCTTGACCGCAACCGGAAGACATGTGGAGATCCTCCCTGTGATTCATACACTTTTATCGGGAACAGCCCCGTAAACAGGCAGTATACCCTCAAAGAAGTAAGGTCGCTTTTCCTTGATTTTTTCAAGGATAATCATAAGATCATTGGGCCGTACCCGGTGGTTCCAAGATGGAGAGATGATGTGCTACTTGTCAACGCATCAATATATAATTTCCAACCCCACGTAACTTCGGGGCGGGTCTCTCCTCCCGGGAACCCGCTGGCAATGTCTCAACCTTCGGTAAGAATGCTCGACACGGACTTGGTTGGCGAAACCGGCAGGCACCTTACTTCATTTGAAATGATGTGCCATGATTCCTTCAACTACAAGGATAAGTTTGTTTACTGGAAGGAAGAGACCACGCAGTACTGCCACAAATTCCTTACTGAGGCAATGGGAATAGACCCTGCACTTATAAGCTACAAAGAAAAGCCATGGTCAGGAGGCGGAAATGGCGGCAATGCGTTTGAAGTCATGATTGCAGGCCTTGAAGTGGCCACACTTGTGTTCATGGATATGGCTACGGATCCCGAAGGCACCGTAGAGATAGATGGAAACAGGTATTCCAAAATGGACATGATGATCGTGGACACCGGCTATGGGCTTGAAAGGCTCGCATGGCTTTCAAATGGAACTGCAACAGTTTACCAGGCAGTGCTGCCATATGCAATAGACCACATCGTCAAGAATTCATCCATCAGGCAGTGGGAACCTGAGAGCCTTGCACTTCTGTCCAGGCATTCAGCAGAAATAGAGCCATTCGACAGAGATACAGTGCTGGACAGGAGCTTCCCTGATCTTAAGCAGAAAGGGCTTGTAAACAGCCGTGAAGACCTGGAAAGGCAGTTTGATCTAGCCAAGGCCGTGTATACAATTGCAGACCACACCAAGACACTCATGATACTGTTTTCAGATTATGTCATTCCAAGCAATGTGAAGGTCGGATACCTTGCCAGGCTCCTGATCAGGCGCGCACTTAGGTCAAAGGCTGAATGTGGGTACACAGGCTCACTGTTCGATTTAATCCGGCTCCACCATGAGCATTTGAATGATGTAATCCACAATTTCCCTGAATCTTTCATACTGGAAGCACTGAGCGAGGAGGAGAGAAAGTACTCAGAGCTGGAACAGAAAGGTGAAAGCCTCATACTCAGAACCTTTGACAGGAAAGGAACCCTTTCCACAGACGACCTGGTAACATTGTATGACTCATCAGGGATTATTCCAGAGGCCGCAGCAAGGTTAGTACTTGAGAAAAGAAATGCAAGGATAGCCATCCCGGGAGACTTCAACTCTCTAATTACCTCGCTGCATGAAAAACCTGAAGCAGCAAGGAAGAAGGATAAGAATTATCCTGATATTTTTACCAGGCCTCTCTATTATGATGACACTTCAATTAAGGAATTCAACGCCCTGGTTCTTTATTCCGGAGATAAGGAAATTATCCCGAACCAGACTGCATTCTACCCGGATGGTGGAGGCCAGCCAACTGACCTTGGTTACTTCACTTACAAAGGCAAAAGGGTGGAAATGCTGGGAGCCACCAGGAGCGGCCGTTCCATTGTGCACAAGGTTGAAAACGAAATACCAGAACACTCGAGAATAATCGGCCATCTGGATTACTTCAGAAGGCACAGGCTGATGGTACACCATTCCTCAACCCATCTTCTTCTTGGTGTACTGAGGGAAATTCTGGGAGAGCATGTCTGGCAGAGTGGTGTACAGAAAGGGGTAGACAGGTCAAGGATCGACGTGACACATTTCAGGAAGCCTTCAGACAGTGAACTCAGGCAGATTGAAAAGAAATGCCTTGAATATATAACACAGGGACGGGCCATTGCAGTGAGGAGCATGGAATGGAACAAGGCCATTACCAAGTATGGGTTCAGGCTCTTTGAAGGCGGTGTGCCGGATGGCAACACTATCAGAGTGGTGGAAATTGACGGTGTGGATGCTGAAGGATGTGGTGGTACCCATCTCAGGAACACATCTGAGATCGGCTTCCTGAAGATACTGAGGGTGGAAACGGTTCAGGAGGGCATCCAGCGGTTCACATTTGCGGCCGGCGAAGCAGCCCTTGACTATGTTCAGGAGATCTATTCAAACGAACAGTTCATCGAAGGTGAACTCACCACAGCGCCAGAAAAAGTAGTTGGATCAGTGTCTAAACTGGTCCAAGAAAACCTTGAACTGAAGAAAGAGAAGGACAGGCACTTAAAGGAGACGGTTGAGGCAGCAATAGCCAATGCACAGCCATTGGATATCCTGGGCAAAGAATCCATTTTTATCGAGGGCAGCTTCGGAGAAGATGAGATGAAGGGTATAATCAGTGCTCTGTTTTCCCTGAAAAAGGAACTCTCTTTCGTCCTGACAAAAAATGGGAAATTGACCGAATTAAGGATAGTTGCTTCAAAAGAGGATGCCATTTCAATAGGCGAAAAACTTGCTGCAAGCACTGGGGCTTCAGTACAGGGAAACAAGAGGCATGCGCAAATGTCAGGGCAATTCAGCATTGATAAAAGTTTAATAAGGGCTATTTTGGATCAACGTTGAAGCCGGAGCTAACCGATGTCTGATCAGGAAGATCGCAAAGTCATTCTTGACACTGTTTCTAAGTATTATGAGTATACTTCCTACGAAAATGGAGAGGACACGCTCACCCTGAGGGTTCCAGAGTTCCACTTGCAGCCAGAGCAGAACTTCATTAAGCTTTCAAGGGAACTTGATAAGCTTGGGTATCTTAGCTTTACCAGCACAGGCGACGTGGATGAAATTATAGTAATGCACAAGCCAGTAAGGAAGACCAAAAATGATTCAAGGATAAAGCTGGTTCTTCTTGCCACTACCATTGCGTTTGCCTTTTATTATGGGTATCAGTACCAGGTCAATTATCAGGGAAATGGTTACTTCCTTGGAAACCTTGCAACTTCACTCCTGTTTTACATGCTTCCACTCTCAGTAATTCTCGCTGGCAGGGAGGCTGCCAAATACGTTGCAATGAAGAAGAACGGCATGCAGTACCCGCTACCATTATTCATTCCAAATCCCCTCGGGATAGGCTCAATGGGCATGATCAACTCACCAAACAGGCCATACGTAAGCAAGCGCGCAATGATCGAGTCTGGTGGGTATTCCATAATAGCCGGGTTTTTAATATCCCTGGTTTTCCTCATAATAGGGTCACTGACAACATACAATTTCCCGCCATCGGCGCCTATTGTCAATTCGCAGGTCCAGACAGTGGGATCTCCGCTAGTTCTGCAATTCCTTGCCAACCCGCTTATCCCTTCTAATGGAATATTAGATCCCCTTGCAATGGCAGGATGGGCTGGAATAGTTATCACTGCATTCAATGCGCTTCCCCTGGGATTTCTGGATGGAGGCCTGATTTCAGCAGCTTTGTTCGGGAGGAGATCTATTTACCTGTCCTACCTTTCCCTTGTTGTAATTATAGGATTAAGCGTGATTTACACTCCCTGGATTATACTGGCAGTGTTCGCCCTTCTTGTTGGCCTCAAGGGACCACAGCCCCTGAACAACATAACTGGAATACGCATGAACACCAAGGCAATAGCAGGCGTGGCATTCGCCATAATCATTCTCGGCCTTGCCCCTTTTCCATTGCACACAAGCACCAACAGCTTCAACGTCGATGTAACACAGCAATATTTCCTTTTATACAACGGTGGCCAGAACAGCATCAATTTCAATGTTTCAGTAAACAACACAGGCCAGTCAACTATAGTTCCAGCCTTTGAAATCTCACCCACGGTTGGCTACAATATGTCAGGTGAAAGCAGATCCATTGCTCCAGGGGGTCATGTAAACTACTCGCTGAAAATAGATGCGCCCAACAATATGCCGCTTGGATTCAATAATTACGCTTTGACAGTTTATTCTGGAAACTACTTCAGCACGGTTGATCTTTCGATGTTCAAGGTCAACACCAGCAGCCTGATGGAATTCAACAACTATAACCCATTTACAATGAAACCGAACCAGAACGGCTCCATTTCTTTGGCCCTCACTTCCAATGAACCTGAAAATATACACATCGTCTCAATCGGTGGGCCCAACATTTCCTTCTCATATTATCTGCCTAACGAACTTTCAAAAATAACTTACAACTCTAACCTTGCATATCTCCTGCTTTCGCCGACACCAACAAGCACTTTCACTATTGAGCCGGGAAACGCCACGATTATAAACCTATCCCTCAACTCATCGCCGCAATACTGGTATATTGTGGCATTCAACCAGAATTATACTGCCGCAATAGCGCAGTATGAAACATGAGGGCCGTATGCTGAAAGTTGCGCTTTTGGTGAATCCAATTGCCGGTTGCGGACAGTTTTTCAATCTTAAAGGGTCGGATACTCTTCGCCTGAAGGATTGCCCAAAATCAATATCATTAGAAAAAGCAGTGGAATTCCTGGAGGAGGTGAAGGACATTCAGGTAGAATTTGTAACGGCCTCTGACAAGATGGGCGAGGACGCTTTTCTGAAATCTGGCGTAGATAAATTCCGCATCGCCTATTCATACACCGGTGACTGCAGTTCAACAGATACCATCAACGCTTCAAAATCTATGTTCGAAGATGGAGCAGACTTTCTTGTGTTCTTCGGAGGGGATGGGACTGCAAGGGACATCGTAGATTCAGGCTTTTCCAAGCCTGTTATTGGAGTACCACTTGGAACCAAGATGTTCAGCTCAGTATTTGCAATAAGTGTTTCAAGGGCTGTACAGTTGTTCAGGTCAATTGCAACTGGCTCTGTAAATGATTTTGTGAATGCCGACGTAATCGACCTGAACGAGAAGGCATATGAAAGGGGTGATGTGGAAGTGTCGAGATACGGAACACTTCTTGTACCTAAAAGTGACTTTATAATGTCAGAGTCTAAAGCTGAATACCCTGCTTCTAGTTCTGAAGCCATAGCACAGTATATAATAGATGGAATGCAGGATGAAGTCAATTACCTTATAGGGCCAGGATCCACCTGCAAGGCCATAAACAAGCTGCTCAGTCTGGACAGCAGCCTGTTGGGATTTGACCTTGTGCGCAACCGCAAGCTTCTGGCAAAGGACCTCAGTGAGGAACAGATAAACGAAATTTCGGGCCAGGATACAAGAATTGTGCTGTCCCCGATCGGGGGCCAGGGTTTTCTATTAGGGAGGGGCAATAAACAGCTCACAGCTCGGATCATAGCAAAAGTTGGGTTTAAAAATATTACAGTTGTCTCTTCTGAGGAAAAACTGCGAAATCTCAGGGGGCTTTACGTCGATATCTTGGACAGCGAATCATTGGAAAAACCCAAATTTATCAAAGTCCTTTTCAGCTATGGCAGGTTTAAACTCATGCCGGTTATATTCTGAATATTGGAAAAATATTCGACAATCGACAGTTTTTTCCACCAAAATTAGCAAAATGTTTAATTAAGAAGAACATACCAGTTCAGTGAGAGAGCAGGAACAGGAAGGCAAAGCATTTTCCGACCTCACGAAAATGGTGAAAAAGTCACCGCATTGGAGCATTCTTGTAGTATTGACAGCATTGGTGCTCCTTGTAGATTATGCATTCATCATGAGTTTATTCATAATAATCGTCGGTGTTCTTGGCTCTTATTTGCTTGTAATATTCCTGGACGTGCTTTTCGTGAGAATAACAAAGGCACATTTTCCAGCTAGAAGGATCCTGTACCTTAACTTCATGTCATTTGCACTCGCATCCATTTTCTTCTGGATTATATCAGTGATCCACCTGTTCCAGAGCCTCGAATCACTTCTCATGGTTTCAATTTCTTCTGCTACACTGTTAAGAGTGCTCATTTTCTACACTTACTACTCTGACAAGTTATCGAAATTCTTTATCCCTGCCCTGAATTACACTTACGCTGCAATTTTTGCCCTAACGATAGCTTTCAGGGATCTCGCTACGGTAATTCCCTTCATCATATCCTCAATAATTTACGTCATTGGCGGCATTGTATTCGTGAAAAGTTCTACAAAGGAATTTTCTAAAGAATACGGAGAAAGCGCCACAAAGATAATTCAGATGTTCCTCAACTACAATAACAGCCAAGAGAGCCTTGAAGTGGGAAACAAGTTCTTTGCTCAACTATATGCCCATAGCAGGCGTGTGCCTGTAAAAGTTATAGATGTGATCAGGAAGGACGACGGTAGGCTTGTAACTATGGTATTCCCATTTGTTCATCCGGGCCCATTTGGAACACTGGGATCCAGTGATCTCCCACTGAGGCTTCAGCACAGGCTTTCGGACCTTGGCACAGACCTTATGGTATTCCACACAACCACCACTAACAGCAATAACTGCTCCGGTGACCAGGACATTGATGAGATCGCCTCTGGCGTGATGCAGTGCCTGAACGGAATGGAGTATGTTGACACTATTTCGAGATTCAAGAGGATCAACGTAGGGAAATACGTCATCGGTATGCAAAAATTCGGTAAGTTTGGCTTTGGTGCAATAATTCCAGAAAGGGAGCCATTCGATGATGTCAAGCTGAAGGAAGGTCTTGACATCATGCATCATGTTGAAAAGACCGCGTTGAAAGAGTTCGCGGTTATTGATGCACAAAATTTCTTTGTTGAGAAGGCTCCTGAACTGGACAACTGTGAAGGCATGGAGAAGGCATTCTCCCGTGAACTGAAAAGGCTTGAGACTAAATTCCCTGCCCGTATGGGTTATTACAGGATCCACGAGCCAATTTCTGAACTCGGCTCCATGGGTATACAGGCATTCGTTACCGAAACAGGAGACAAATTCCAGGCAGTTGTCCTGACCGATTCAAACAATATAACCCGGGAAGTGGTTGAACTGGCAAGGAAGCTTGTGGAGAATGAGATAAGCAACCTGGAGATATACACAACTGATAACCATTACGTGAATGCCAACAATCTTGATATCAATCCGCTTGGAAGAAGTGGAAACCCCATGCAGGCAGCCGAAATGATAAAGCGCACCGTCCTCATGGCAAAGAATACAATCACTGACGTGAAAATTGGCATGAGGAGCCACTTGGTTAAAGTCAAGATGGGTGAAGAAAACACCTACCAAAGGCTCATAGACTCCGTATTCGCTTCTCTGAGAATGGCAAAATACACTATACTGATTACAATTCCTTCGAGCATAATAGCGTCCATAGCAATTTTCAGATTTGTCCTCCCTGTCCTGTGAGTATTATTCAATACATAAAAAGTAAACAGGAAGCTGGCTGACATGTCAGATATTGTCTGACATCTTATGTAGGTAAATATGTGACGGAACGTGTAGTTAAGGGTACATGTAGGTTGTCTGCCAAGAAGTTTTATATATATCCATGCGAATTTGACTCTATGGAGTTAATAGCAGATGGAAACATCATTAGATCCCTGAACCGAAGCGAATTGAGGCGCAAGGTTCTGTTCTATATGCTTTCCATTTATCCCTACAGGTCCTATCTCTCTGAGATATCACGTGCTGTAAAATCAGATCCTTCAAATGTGAAGGGCTGCATGGAGGGCCTTGGCGTCAGATACACAGGAGAAGAGTCACTCGTCGGCCTTGGACTCATTTCCATCGAACAGACCAAGAACGGTTTCAAGTATTACAAGGTTAATCAGGACTATGTAGAGGACATTAAAGGCCTCAGGACCATGTTTAACCACAAGAAAGTTTTCGCAGTTGAAATAGGATAACACCTTAACTGGTGTTATCATGGGTTTTCCCTTTTTTACGTTGTTTTGTTGCTTTCCTTATACTGGAAAGGCTTAATAGTTTAATTTAAATTGAGTAGTGGTGGACGGTACGGTAGAAACTGTAGATGAATGGGTAAAGAAACTTAACATCAATTCAACAAAAGATGTTCAAGTGCCCAGGATTCTTTTTGACCAGGTAATAGGCCAGGAGGAGGCTAGAGAAGTCGTTAAAAAGGCTGCTCTGCAGAAAAGGCATGTGCTTCTCATCGGCGAACCTGGAACTGGAAAATCAATGCTGGCCCAGTCAATGGTAGATTTTCTGCCAAAAGACGAGCTAGAAGACATACTTGTTTTCCCTAATCCTGAAGATTCAAACAGACCAAAGGTTAAAACACTCCCGGCAGGGAAAGGAAAGGAAATCGTAAGGCAATACCAGCTGAAGGCAGAAAGGGAGAGAAAGGACCGCTCTAGAGGTATATTATTTATCATTATTTCGGTGATTTTCCTTGGCATTGTTGCCTCAATTGCCTTCACTAACTACACAATTGCATTCCTTGCAATATTTGCGGCACTTTTCATATATATGATAATGGCCCTTAACCCGGGAATGAGGATGGAACGTGCATTAGTTCCCAAGTTGCTCGTTTCGCACACTCCTTCCGACAAACCTCCGTTTATAGATTCAACTGGTGCACATTCTGGAGCCCTTCTTGGTGATGTCAGGCATGATCCTTTCCAGTCAGGTGGCCTTGAAACACCAGCCCATGACAGGGTTGAATCAGGGAATATCCATAAGGCACACAAGGGAGTTCTGTTCGTTGATGAAATGAATCTGCTCAGGCCGGAAAGCCAGCAGGCACTGCTTACGGCAATGCAGGAAAAGAAATTTTCCATATCAGGCCAGAGTGAAAGAAGCGCAGGGGCAATGGTCCAGACCGAACCTGTTCCATGCGATTTCGTTTTAGTTGCAGCCGGAAATCTGGATGCAGTTCAGGGAATACACCCTGCACTGAGGTCGAGGATACGCGGATACGGTTACGAGGTTTACGTAAACGATACCATGGAAGACAGCGATGAAAACAGGCACAAACTGGTACAGTTCATTGCACAGGAAATACTCAAGGACAAAAAGATACCCCACTTTGATGTTGGCGCAGTAACAGAGATAATGAAAGAAGCCCAGAAAAGATCAGGAAGAAAGGGAAAGCTCACTCTCAGGCTAAGGGAACTGGGTGGCCTCATAAGGGTTGCGGGGGACATAGCAATAACCGAAAAAACTGACATTGTTTCTGGAAGGCAGGTTGTGTCAGCAAAAGCTCTGAGTAAGCCTCTGGAACAGCAGGTCGCTGACAGGTCAATACAGATCAGGAAAACTTACCAGACTTTCAGGAGCGAAGGCTCCCAGGTAGGCATGGTAAACGGTCTCGCTGTTGTTGGCGCAAATACTGGTATGGCGGACTACACCGGTGTCGTTATGCCAATCGTTGCAGAAGTAACTCCTGCCCAGCACAAGGGAAATGGAGTGGTAGTAGCCACTGGAAAGCTGGGTGAAATTGCAAAGGAAGCAGTCCAGAATGTATCCGCTGTTTTCAAGAAGTTGAGTGGGAAAGACATTTCCGACCTTGATATCCACATACAGTTCATTGGAACGTATGAAGGCGTGGAGGGCGACTCTGCGAGTGTTTCCATAGCTACTGCAGTTATATCTGCTATTGAGAACATTCCTATCGACCAGACTGTTGCAATGACAGGATCCCTAAGCGTCAGGGGTGCAGTCCTCCCGGTCGGCGGAGTAACTGCAAAGGTTGAGGCGGCTATAGAAGCTGGAATGAAAAGGGTCATAGTACCGGCGGCAAACTTCGGGGACATCGTTCTGGATCAGGCGCACGAAGACAAGATCGAAATAATTTCTGCATCTGACATCAGGGAAGTCTGGGACAATGCGCTCATTGCAAGCCCGGAGAAACAGAAGTTCCTTTCATCGGTTGCTGATTTCCTTAACTCGAAAATGTTCGGTGGCGGAAAGCAGGGAACCAGACCCGGAACAAATGTCGCCTAAGGTCAGATACTATAATCTGCTGGCCTGGGAATGCCTCTCATCAATACGTGGGTTTCTCGGAGCCAGCCACAATGATTTTTTTTCTGCCATTGATGCATCCAAAGTCATAAGCATTGAACAGATAACAATTGCATATGACAGGGCTAAGAGGCTTCTGGAGCATTCTGAAAAGATCAAGAGAACCGAATCCGCTTTCCTTATGCTTTTAACAGGCGAAAAGCAGATTTCAAGAGCTCAGGAGGAAGGTGGTATTTCCAGTTCCACTAAAAGCATTATAGTGGTCTATATCAATGAAGGGGATATTTTGGAATTTGAGGACCTGTGCAGTGGAAAACTGGAGGTAACTCCAGACAATCCCGTCCCTGAAAAGGCCCTTGACATGGACAGTGTGGTTTTCACCAGAATGGCAAAGGTCGAACTCTCCATATAACCTTTATATTACCAACCTGATTCAACAGGGATGAAAGGTAATTTTCTGGCTCTGTTCGGGCATGTTGCCATAGATGTAACACTTAATGTCGATTTCCTTCCCACAAAGGGATCCGTTGCAGTTAACTCACTGAAGGAGAATTTTGGCGGAACCGCTGGAAATTTTGCACTGATAGGTGCCCGTCTGGGTTTACCATTCCATCTTTTTTCTGCAGTTTCTGATCGTTCTCATTCTAATTATATTAAATTCCTGAAGGAAATCGGGGCAGATATTTCACACCTGTATGTGGACAACCAGGACATGGGGCCAATTGGCTATGCAGCTTCCAATGGGACAGACCAGATATACTATTTTTACCAGGGGCCAATGGGCAAGCCTCTCGAAAGCAGAATATCACTCGATCCATCAGGGTACCAGTGGGTGCATTTCGGGACAGGCCTTCCGGACGATTATCTTTCCATCAGCAAAAAGTGCGATGGATCAAGAATAGTATTTGATCCGGGGCAGGAGATTAATTACAGGTATGACAAAGATAACCTGGAAAGAATGCTCGAAATTGCGCATTTATCCATAATGAATGAAGCTGAGGTTGCAAGAGCTGAGGAAATTCTCGGCGTTGGACAAGGTGAACTGTCAGATTACTGCTCCGATCTTATAGTAACCAGAGGAAAGAACGGTTCCAGTTACTTTAAAGACGGGAATAGAAAAGATTTCTCCGCCAGAATGGTAAGCAACCCATATGATACCATTGGGGCTGGAGATGCTTTCCGTGCTGGAATGTACTATGCAATCTGGAGAAATATGCCCATGGATAAGGCCATTGAGCTGGGGTCAGCAGTTTCAGCAGAGGCCATAAAGAGACCATTTAAGGAATTCTGTATGTCCGGGGATCAGATGTTCAAGCAAATATCCCAATGATTTCATTAAAGCATTGGCAATACTTCTTTATGCCACTGTTCGAATTTGAAGGTAAAGTACCAGTTGTTGATGAGACCGCTTATGTTTTTCCAACAGCTGTTGTGATTGGAAACGTGAAGATAGGCAGGGAAGTCTGGGTAGGACCGGGTGCAGTTCTCAGGGGTGATTATGGGGAAATAGAGGTAGGGGATTACACCGCAGTGGAGGACAATGTGGTCATTCACGCGAGGCCAGGAGAAAAAACAACCATCGGAAAGCATGTTACTCTCGGCCATATGTCAGTTATACATACTCCGATAATTGGGGACTGGGCTGTAATAGGTATGAATTCCACAATTTCTGATTTTGCAAAAGTTGGAACATGGGCTGCAGTTGCAGAAGGAGCGGTAGTCAGAAACAGGTCAGAAATACCGGAAGAAGGCATAGCAGCGGGTGTTCCCGCCAAGGTCATAGGGAAAGTGACAGAGGAGTACAAGAAACTCTGGGAAGACTACAAAAACAACTACAACACATTCTGCAGGCGATACAGAGACAATTTGGCGCCAGTCAAAAAATAAAATAAGCATAAAGCCCATTTCTAACCTATATGTTGTCGCACATTCCTATTGTAGATGTCAGGGCCAGAAAAGTCATAGATTCAAGGGGAAATTTCACAGTAGAAGCTACAGTTGACCTGGAATTTTCAACCGGGGTATGCTCATCACCCTCAGGTGCAAGCACAGGCGCCACAGAGATGCAAGCTTTTCCAAAGGGTGGACCGGATGAATCCATCAAGTTCTTCGAGAAGAATCTCAAAAATCGGCTCATAGGATTTAACTCACTTGACCAGCAGGGACTTGACACGTTGCTCAGGGAAATGGACGGTTCAGAATACCTTTCCAATCTTGGAGGCAACATGGCTACAGCAATATCTGTGGCAAACGCCAAGGCGGTGGCCCAGGCCCTCGATATTCCACTTTACAAATATGTAGGGGGTATGTTTTCACGCAGCCTTCCCAGACCCATGGGTAACGTAATCGGCGGGGGCAGGCATTCAAAAAATGGAACAACAATTCAGGAGTTTCTTGTCTCCACGCAGGGGAAGACTTTTCTGGAGTCTGCCTACGTAAACACAAGAGTCCACAAAAGAATTGGAGAACTTCTCTCCGACAAGCTGAAAGGAGTCAGCGTCGGAGTCGGAGATGAAAGGGCCTGGACGGCAAGCATTGATGACCTAGAAGCTGTGGAAATAGTAAAACAGGCAGCAAAGGAACTCTCAAACGAACACAAGGTGAAAATTCTGCTGGGAGTGGATTTCGCAGCAACTGAATTTTTCAAGGACGGGAAGTACCATTATAAGAAAGAAGTAATGTCCCGTAACCAGCAGATAGATTTTGCCGCATCTTTTCCCAATGAACTTGGATTTTATTTCATTGAAGACCCAATAGAGGATACAGATTTCGAGGGTTTTGCAGAAGTCACAAGGAAGACCGGGAAAAAAGGTGTAATAGTTGGCGACGACCTTTACACCACCAATCCGGAAAGGCTCAAAAAAGGCATAGAACTCAAGTCCACAAGTGGTATACTTATCAAGGTGAACCAGATTGGAACACTCTCCAGCACCGTGGAAACCGTAAAGCTGGCAACGGAGGCTGGAATGAGCAGAACTGTCTCCCACAGAAGCGGTGAAACCACTGATGATTTCATTGCCCATCTTTCTGTGGCCTTTGGTGCTGAGTTCATCAAGACAGGAACGATCGGCGGGGAAAGACTGGCAAAGCTCAATGAACTGATACGCATCGAGGAAGACTTTCTTTAGGATTCCGGCATGCTGAACCTGGTAGGGCTCGGGCTCAGGGGCACCAAGAGCCTTACGCTTGAGCAATTTGAGGTCTTAAAATCATCAGACATCGTTTATTTTGAGACTTATACTTCCATTTCACCGCATGGTACGATAAGGGAACTGGAAAGCATCCTCGCCAAAAAGATACTGGCGGCGGAAAGGGAATTTGTGGAATCCCAGGAGGAAATAATCCGATTGTCTGCTTACCAGAATGTCTCAATTGTCATCACAGGGGATCCACTCTCCGCGACTACCCACAACCAACTCCGTGCCGATGCAATGGGTGCAGGAATTGAGGTGCAGATATTCGAGAATGCATCAATAATCTCTGTAATTCCAGGAAAGATAGGGTTGTTTCCCTACAGAATGGGCCCACCAGTATCTGTCCCGTTCCCTCAAGACAATTTTCTTCCAAGGAGCGTATTGGAAAAAATCGGGGCAAACATGTCGCAGAACCAGCATACCATTCTCCTGCTGGACCTGAGAGAGGGAAGGACCATGTTTCCCCAAGAAGCACTTGAAACAATCCTTCTGATGGAAGACCACTATAAGCTTGGGGTCATAAACGGAGAAAACATGGTGTTTTCCCTGTCACGTGTTTCCCAGGACGGCGAAAGGCTGATTTTCGACACGGTATCAAACATAATAAGTGCGCGTTTTGCAGAATTTCCATCAACAATAGTCATACCGGCAAAACTTAACCACAGCGAAGAGGAATTTGCGGAAAAATTCACAAAAAAATGCAGTTATTTCAGGTAGGTTTCAACTACCTGCATAACATAGCTTATTGGTATGTTGTACTTTCTGGAGACGTACTTTGGATCCAGGTAATCACAGAAGTCAAGTAGAATGTTCCTGGTCATTTCGTCTGGAGAAATTCTGTTGATGTAGATATGCAGCTTTCCAAGCAGGCTGTCCTTTTCCTGAACCAGTTCTGTACGCCTTTCCATCAACTCATTAAGTTCTTCTTCGGCTTTATTCAGGCTATCCAGAAGCTCCCGGGGAAGTTTCGTAAGATCAGTGGCATTTTCCTGTTCCTTTTCAGGAATTTCATATCGTTTAATTTCAATAAAATTGCGTGAATAGTCTGCAATAAGTGTGGAGAATCCAGTAGGTTTGTATATCTTCCTGGGTGCACCCGAACTGCTGGGAATCATTCCTGTTGAAAGGATAAGGTTGGCCTTTTCAAGCAGGTCAAGCTGTTTGTTAATAGCCTGCTGAGAAACGCCAATCCACCGGCTGATCTGGAAGGCGTATGATTGGTCGAGGATAAGTCCCCTCAGTATCTCTCTCCTCGTATTGTTTTCCATTGCCGAAATAAGTGAAAGGATTTCCTCGTCAATCATAGTTTGCCCTCAGTCTATGGAAATCTTTCTTCCACCAGGGGTCTCTTTCTTGGCTCTCTCTACTGACACATCAAGTATGCCATTGATGAACCTCGCGCTTGCCGAGTCAGGTTTAAGCTCGTAATTGAAGTCAACACTTTTGAAGTATTTCCTCGGCCCTTCCTTGACCTCCATGGTTACGTTGTATTCCGACACATTCAACTGGATATTCTCCTTGGATATGCCGGGCAACTCGTATGTTACGAATACTTTGTCTTTGTCTTCGGTGAGGTCAGTGATAGGCTCCCTGACATCTTTGTCCAGAAGCTTGGGCTCCTTTCCGAATGCCCTGTCCTGCGGAACGTTGCCGAACTCTTCAAAAACCGGCTTCCCGTCGGGTCCTATCTTGTAGGAAAACCCGTAAACATATGGGCCGAAAGTCTGCACGCCTGAATCTTTAAGCATACTGTCCCACATTTTCATCATTCGCTCGTTGAACCTGTCGAAATCAAAACCGAAGTTTTGGAAAAACTCCTCAAATTCGTCTTTCCAGTCATCGTCTCTTCTTCTCTTGTATGGCATGTTTGCATCCTCCTGTTGTCAACCATTAGTTGACAACTGATTATTAATTTTAAGTATTTAAGGATTGCCCATAGTGTCGAAATATGACTTCTTCAGCATAATCCATGAAAAAAGAAGTAAACCCCCTTTATGTATGTCGAAAAGTGAGGCTATTTGTAATTCCATTCAAAAACTGGTTTCTCTTGAGATAAGGGGGGAGTTGACATAATATTATGGCGGCTGTCTTGAGGGCCGCCATGCCAGCAAGGGCGAGTAAAACGCATCAGGGGTTATCTTTTGATAATTCTGTCTAAAGAAAAGCTAACTCAATAGTAACAGCCTGATGGGATTTGACATGCCTTCTAATTCTACATTGGATTTATGGTTGATAGTTCGGGGATTAAAAAAAGCCTAGCCTAAATATTCATTAAAACGTTTATTAAAGTCGGTGGTATCAACAAACCAAGCTAGCTGTAATTAAGTGATTCTCATGGCTGAGCAATACATAAAAACTGAATCGGATGTTCTGATAATAGGTGCAGGCGGGGCTGGCATGAGGGCAGCTCTTGCTGCCTCAGATGCCGGCCTTAGGGTAATAGTTGTTTCCAAGTCATTACTGGGCAAGGCCCACACTGTAATGGCTGAAGGCGGCATGGCTGCTGCCCTGGGCAATGTGGACCCCAAGGATAACTGGCAAGTGCACTTCGGCGATATTGTTGAAGAAGGAGTGTATATCGGGAACTGGAGGATGGCAGAGATTCTGGCCAAGGAAGCGCCCCAGAGGGTGTATGAACTGGAAAAGTTTGGAGCCCTTTTTGACCGGACTCCTGACGGCAGGATTCTGCAGAGGGCTTTTGGCGGTCATTCCTACAGAAGGCTTTGCCATGTTGGAGACAGGACCGGCCTTGAAATTATAAGGACGCTGCAGGACCAGATCATTCACCGGGAAAACGTAACAATTTTCGATGAAATGTACATTACAAATCTTCTGAAGAAGAACGGGCGAGTCATAGGCGCCGTTGGATTGAAGATGGACAAAGGGGAATTCCATCTCTTCAGAGCCAAGGCGGTTGTACTTGCAACAGGAGGCTGCGGAAGGGTTTTCAAGATTACTTCAAACTCGTGGGAGTCCACCGGGGATGGAATAGGCATTGCCTACAGGGTCGGAGCGGCTTTACAGGACATGGAAATGATCCAGTTCCATCCGACAGGAATGGTTTACCCGCCAGGAGTCAAAGGGCTTCTTGTCACTGAAGGTGTCAGGGGTGAAGGTGGGATTCTTTACAACAAGGATAAAGAGAGGTTTATGCTCCGCTATTCCCCACAAAAGAAGGAGCTGGATGCAAGAGATGTGGTTGCCAGGGCCAATTATGCAGAGATACAGGCCGGCAGGGGCACGGAACACGGTGGAGTTTACCTGGACATTTCTTACAAGGGGGCTGATTTCGTCAAGAAGAAACTCCCAAGCATGTACATGCAATTCATGGAATTCGCAGGTATTGACATTACAAAAGAAATGATGGAAGTTGCCCCGACTACGCATTATCAGATGGGCGGCGTAAGAGTTGACCCTGATACAGGGGCTTCGACAGTGGAGGGATTGTTTGCCGCTGGAGAAATAGCTTGCGGACTACACGGCGCAAACAGGCTCGGCGGTAACTCAATGAGTGATATCCTTGTGTTCGGAAAGAAAGTGGGAGATGGTGCATCTGAATACGTTAAGAAGGTAGAACTGGTGGATGTTGAGGATTCTGACGTGACAGGTGAGATCGAAAAGGTACTTGCTTTCCTCAAACCCGACGGCACAAATGCATATGATCTCATAGATGAGCTTACTACAACAATGTCAGATAACGTGGGCATAGTCAGGGATGCTGAACACCTGCAGAAGGCTCTTGATACCATTGCAAAACTAAAAGAGAAATACTCTGCGGTTTCTGCTCCTGGTGGAAGAAAATACAATCATGGCCTATTGGCTGCACTTGAGCTGGGTAACATGCTCGTTGCAACAGAGGCAATAGTGAGATCTGCAATCATGAGGCCAGAAAGCAGGGGTGCACACACCAGGCGCGAT
The DNA here is from genome assembly GCA_023489435.1 of Thermoplasmatota archaeon. Lineage (GTDB taxonomy): Archaea > Thermoplasmatota > Thermoplasmata > Thermoplasmatales > Thermoplasmataceae > JAJZOM01. The sequence goes on along the minus strand of JAMDCA010000037.1, from coordinate 84,062 downwards.
TTTCCGAAGAAAGACAGGGAATGGCTGAAGAACATTACCTGCTCTGATTCGGATGGGGAAATGAAATTCGATACCATACCAGTGCCGGCACTTCCGGAAGAGTTCAAGCCATATGTAAAAACGGAGGAATACTGATGGAAGAGAAAATTACCTTGAATGTTTACAGACAGGACCCGTCCGTGGATGAGAAGGGGCATTATCAGAAATTTGAAGTTCCCTACGTGGATGGAATGGTGGTTCTTGACGCAGTAAGATATGTTCAGGAAAAGATGGATACAACACTTGCAATAAGGTGGAATTGCAAGGCTGCCAAGTGTGGTTCCTGCGCAGCAGAAATCAACGGCATGCCTAGGCTGATGTGCAAGACGAGGGTTGACAAGGTTGGCCATAACATCACAGTCTCGCCTATGGGAGCTTACCCGGTGATCAGGGACCTTGTAACAGATGTAACAGAGAACTGGGATATACTGAGGCAGATCCCAAAGTTCACTCCTAAAGAGGATCTGGAAATCCCCTGGAAAATACAACAGGAGGACGTAGAAAGATCCCAGGAATTCAAGAAATGCATACAGTGCTTTCTGTGCCAGGATGTCTGCCACGTTGTCAGGGAACATTCTACACCGTATTTTGGGCCGGCCCATATGGTCAAGGCAGCGTCTTTTGACATGCATCCCCTTGACTCAGTGGACAGGTCTACTTTCCTTAACAAAGTTGGAGGGCTTGGCTTCTGCAACATCACAAAGTGCTGCCAGGATGTATGCCCGGAACATATCCACATCACGGACAATGCCATTATCCCGGAAAAGGAAAGGGCTGTGGATATGGCGTATGACCCTATCGCAAGGCTAATCAAGAAAAAGAGAACAAAGGAGAAGAGTGTGATATAAATGATAAGCAATCAGAATCAGGCAAGGCAGAAAACAAACAGGTCTATGACCCGGTTTATACCAAAGGAGTTCCTCGAACCTAACTGGAGGCTTTGGTCATTTATCATCCTCATAGCCGTTGGAGTGTTTCTCATGGCAACATATCCTGTTTATTACAGCAGTTCCACAGGCCTAACAGATCCTTTCTACTCCCCAACGCTTGCAGTGGTTCCCCTTGTGGCGCTATTCAGGTTTACCTGCTATGCGTACAGGAAAGATTACCACAGGCATGTGTTCAATCACCCGAGAACCTGCGAAATCGGGTTCAGGGCAGAATTCAAGGGGCGAGAATACACTGGAGAAACAAGGCTGTTCAGGATAGAGAATGCGCACAGGTACTTCATGTACTTCGCAGTTGCAATACTGCCATTCTTCTACTATGACCTATATCTTTCAATGGTTTATCAGCCAGGTTTCACGCTTACCCTTGGTGGACTGTTGCTCATTGTCAACACGGCATTGGTGACCCTCTATACGTTCTCCTGCCATGCCATCAGGCATCTGGTTGGAGGCAACACTGACTGTTTCAGCTGCAAGCACAACACGAAAAACAAGATATTCAATGGACAGACAATACTAAATACGCACCATGAGACATTTGCCTGGCTCAGCCTTACAATGTTCTTCCTGGTTGACCTATTCATAAGGGCTACAGTTGCTGGAGTGTTTCCGAACATAGTGCTTCTGCACTGAGGTGAAAAATATGGCAAGAAATCTAAGCAGCGTAAGATATCCACTATTCTTCCTTGGCCTGTTCATAATAGAAATTGGTGGGCTACTCTACCATTTCTTGAACATATCAGAGAATGATGTGGTTGTGTTTGCAACCGTGGGATTCATTGTGTTCTTTCTATCACTGGCTCTCCCATGGTCCACGAACAAACACTAATTTTTTTAAAAAAATAAATTTTTTATTCAAAACCATCACTTGACTCGCGAAGTCTTTATTTTGATTAGAGGCACAACGCACCCAATCTGCAAAAAGTGCGGTTATGAATGGGTTTATGATTACATCAGGCTTGTCATAAACGCATATTTCGATAATGGAAATCAGAAAATAGAGTGCCCATCATGTGGTCGGGATGAGTTTTACAACACCGCTATGACTCGGCTCTAGTACGGGCATAAGTCTTCAAAACTCATTTGCAAAGTTATTCAACAATTAAGAGTCAAGCAAATGCAACTGTAATTGCAAATGGGACTTGTGGATGTCCCTTATCTCTATTATTCCACACTCTTACTCTTTGTAGCTTTTTTGCTCTTCATTTTTGTGTATACCCATGCTACCACAATAATGACAAGGGCTGCAACCGCGAGGTCAGTGAACTGGTTGAAGGTGCTGATGATCTGCTCCCAGTGGGGCCCAAGAATGTAACCCAGGTAAATCAGGATCGAGTCCCAGATCATGGCACCCACAAATGTCAGGGCCAGGAAATGAACCCTGTTCATTTTTGCAATGCCTGCAGGTATCGAAATGAATGTCCTGAAGATAGGGACAAGCCTGGTAAGGAACACTGAAGGAGTTCCGTATTTTTCAAACCAGAGCTGGGTCCTGTCTATGGAACCTTTGTCAAGCATCACGTATTTCCCGTATCTGAGGATAAGGGGTATGCCCCCGTAGTCTCCCAGCATGTATGCAAGGTATGCACCTACCATGTTGCCAACACTGCCTGCAAGAAGCAGCAGGATGAAAGCTGGTATCCCTATTTCCGAAGGCAGAGTTCCGCTGTAGGCCAGGTAGCCTCCAAATGCCATGACTACTTCAGATGGTATGGGAAGCAAAAGTCCTTCAAGAAGCATTAAGAAAAAAATTCCAGGGTAGCCTAATGTTGTTATAATGGAGATGATTTCATTTGACACCATCGTGGCTAATGCAAAATCTAACACGTGAACCGATCTTGTCCATTTATATATAAGGTTCGTCAGTCGTTACCGGGCATTTTCGCATAGAATTCTCCAAGCATAGCCCTTGTTTCCTCTTCCGGCAGTTCAAATTTCCTCTTCTTGATGTTGCTTTCCAGCAGCATTAGTTCCGCGAGCTCATCAGGGTAACCCTGAGCGTAGATTATCTCCTTGATCTGGGAATTCATGATCATCTTGGAGCAAACGATGCAAGGGTGTGTGGTGATGTAAATAGTTGCCCCGCTGATGCTTACTCCATGCACGGCAGCCTGGATAATGGCATTCTGCTCGGCATGTAATCCCCTGCAAAGCTCATGCCTCTCGCCGGAGGGTACATTGAGGTCGTCCCTGATGCAGCCGACAACGTCGCAGTGGACTGTGCCTGATGGTGGACCATTATAACCGGTCGCAAGGATATTTTTGTCCTTCACGATCACTGCACCGACTTTCCTCCTTGTGCAGTTAGCACGGGAGGCTGCAAGAAAAGCCATTCTCATGAAATACTGATCCCAGGTCGGCCTGTTATCCCCCATTTAATGCTAAACTTTAGCTGGATTAATAAGATTTTGTGAACTAATGCACTTCAGAATAGGTATGGAATAGATCACGTCAAGATGATGCCAATCCCCATTTTTTTTTAGGGATTCACTACATTATGCACCACTATATTGGCAGTCAAATGAGGGCGCCTTTGAAAGCTGTGGAGGTTTCCCAGAGGAGCTTAGAAGAAGTTGCCTTAAGCGTGAACACTGATATTTCCCGTGGCCTCGATAGCACGGAGGCAGAGGCCAGGCTCAAATCTTATGGTAAAAATACAATTGAGCCTGAAAAAAACATCGGGTTCCTATGGGTATTTATCAAGGAACTCAGGGAGCCCATGATTTTGCTTCTGGTGATCATTGCCATATTGTATTCTATCTTGGGGGAGCCCCGGGATTCCATAACAATCGTGGTTGTTGTCCTGCTGGTTGTTGGGATTGAAACCTATAACGTCAACAGGGCAAGGGTTTCAATTAATGCACTGAAGGATTTGCGCATGCCTCTTGCCAGGGTACTGAGGGAAGGTTCCACCAGGGAAATAAAAACAGAATCCATTGTACCGGGGGACGTGGTTTTTCTCTATTCAGGCGATTTGGTGCCAGCAGATGGAAGGCTTGTAGAGGCCCACACATTGAAAGTTGATGAATCCTCTCTCACAGGGGAGTCATTTTATGTTCTCAAAGATGCTGATTCCATACCCAAATCAGCCCTTATTGCCGAACTTGACAATATCGTGTTCTCCGGAACGATGGTGGTGCAAGGATCAGGAAAATTCATTGCAACTGTAACCGGGAACGAAACAGAACTTGGCAGGATAGCTAGCCTGACAGAACAGGAGGGATCGAAAAAGACTCCGCTTCAGGACTCACTTTCAAGGCTTATCACTGTACTGGCATCAATGGCTGTAATTTTCAGCGTAATTGTTCCTCTAATGGGATACCTTGAAGGCCAGGCCTTAAGTGAAATGCTCCTCACAGGGCTCTCCATGGCTTTCGCAACAGTTCCTGAGGAGTTGCCCGTCATTATTTCAATAACTCTTGCCATTGGTGCATTTTCCCTTTCAAGGCATAAGGCAGTGGTAAAGAACCTCAGAGCAGCTGAAACATTAGGCAGTGTGTCTGTAATCGCAACAGACAAAACAGGAACGATCACGGAAAACAGGATGTCTGTGTCAAACGTTTATTTTGATCCTTCCACGTTTGGTCCAGGGCTTCAGGCAGGTTTCATGGACGAAGCGGCGATCCTTGCCACTGGAACCTTGAACCTGTCACAGGATGCGGAAAATTCCCGCAGGGATCCAATGGAAACTGCTGTTTACAATTATTTTACATCCAAGAACCCTGAAAACATGAACCTTAGTAAAAAATACAGGCTTCTGGAGGAATTTGGATTCGACAATAACCTGAAGCTGTCATCTTACATATACGAGAATCTGGAACGGGAGATCTTTATTTTCACAAGCGGGTCCCCTGAAGCAATCTTGGACAGAATCGAAACCACCGGCAATTCCAACATTCCCGGTAATGGCATGAAGAAAGATCTGGCTGCCCTTGTACTGGAGGAAGTTGAGGCCATCTCTTCCAGGGGAGAACGGGTCATCGGCGTTGCTTACAAAAAGTTGGGGAAAAGCAGCACAGAAAGGAGAGAAGTTGAGGACAGCCTACAGTACCTAGGTCTAATCAGTTTTATTGATCCTCCAAGGGACAAAGTCAAGGAATCAATACTTGCATGCCAGAATGCCGGAATCAAGGTGATAATGTTGACCGGGGACCACCCCAGGACTGCCAGGGCCATAGCCGACAGAGTGGGAATCAATTCCGCAGGGGTGGTCCTGACCGGGAATGAACTTGCTGGAATGGATGATTCAACACTCAAAAATCAACTGGACCACGTATCGGTGTTTGCAAGGATCACATCGGATGATAAATTCAGGCTGGTGAAGCTCCTGCAGGAAAAAGGGGAAACAGTAGCTGTAACGGGAGACGGAGTAAATGATTCGCCCGCATTGAAACGTGCTGAAATTGGGATTTCCATGGGGATCAGGGGGACTGAGGTTGCAAGAGAGGCATCGGACATGATTCTTCTCGATGATAATTTTTCCACCATTGTGGAAGCGGTTCATGAAGGCCGTGAAATCCTGTATACTCTTAAAAAGAGCATCAAGTATGAGATAAGCATAAAACTCTCCCTTGTAATGATTCTCCTTGCCCCCATTATAGTTTCAATACCATTCCCCTTTTCGCCTATCCAGATCATAATACTGGAGCTTCTTCTGGATGTGGCTGCTCTGGGAGGTTTCCTCTATGAGAGGGAAGAAGCTGGCATTATGTCAGCCAGGATAAAAAATGGCAAGTCATCCTTCATCAATGCAAGCACTCTGGCTTATGTCATCATTACTTCGCTGGCTATCGCAGGTGCAGTTTTTGGAATATACTTCTTTCTGGTGCACACTTCCGGGAATCTTGAAAGGTCACGGACAGCCGCCTTCGCGGCCTGGGTTGTTGCCCAACTGTTTCTTGCACAAAACCTGAGGACTGAAAAAGAGCCAGTATCAATTAAGGGATTCTTTTCTAACAAGGTTGTGCTCATCTGGGGAATACTGGTGTTCATCACTCTGTTCATTATCACAATATTCCCATCCCTCCAGTTGATTTTGCACACCGCTGAACTTACTGCATCCGACTGGTTCCTCATCATTGCCTGCACTGCGGCAGCGACCTTCTGGATGGAGGGGATCAAGGTCTGGCAATACTATTCAAGCAATCGCTCCCGCACAAGCCCATGAAATTCAATTCTTCTTTGCAAGTGGTTTTCTGGATTGTTCCAGGAGGGCGAGAACAGTCTCGCTTTCCACCTGTGTGAAATCTTTATAGAATTCTCCAACGGCCTCCAAATACAATACGGGTTCCGCACAAACCACTTCATCAGCAAGTTCTCCCAACTCTTCAAGTACGGAACGCTGTCCCACAGGAACTGCAACAGTTATCCTGAACTGGCCCAGTTTCTTGAAGAATTTGAGTGCAGCCTTCATGGTGGAGCCAGTTGCAATCCCGTCATCCACGATAATGGCAATGGCCTTTGGAAACAAATGCAATTTGGCATCAGGCCTGATCTTTTTCTGTAATTCCTCAATGTCGGCCATTTTCCTCTGAATAGATGATTTCAGATCACTTTCAAGCAGATGCATGTGTGAGAGTATTTCCTTGTTATAGTAAACCCCGGGTTCTTTTCCTTCCGTAACAGCGCCAAGGGCAAGCTCCTCCTGGTAAGGTGCACCCAGCTTTTTCACAATGAATGCTTCCAGAGGTGCATTCAGGTATTTTGCAACCTCATAGGCAACAGGAACTCCTCCCCTGGTCAAGCCATATACAATTACGTTTTCACCCTGGTATCTTTGGAGAAGCAGTGAAAGCTTTTGGCCTGCATCTTTTCTGTCCTTGTACATCTTCAGGAAGTCAAACGCAATTCTGTTATATTTAGGGAACGTTTTATCTTTCAGGAAACCCCGGGCGTTCCGTGGGCAACCTGAAGAGATAATCATAATATGTTATGGCCTTGTGATTCCTCAAACTATGGCAAAATTGTACATCATCAGGCACGCAGAAACTGAGATTAATCCTGCTATTTCTTCAACAGAATGGAAGCTAAAGCCTGCAGCACAAAATTCTCTGCTGAAAATGTCCAAGGAGATCGGGCTCCGGGGCGTTGACTGCATTTTCCACAGCCCATTGCGTAAAGCAAAGGCCACTGCCGCAATACTAGGGGAAATATGCAGTGTATCCTTGATAGTACGCCAATGCCTGAAAGGGGTAGAGCGCCACTTTGATTTTATAGAACAGTAAACCTTCACGCAGTATGTACTGGATTACCTCTCAGGAATTAGAACAAACCACTTTGAGGATATTCCAAGGCAAAGCAAAGGATCACACAGTGTATAAGTGGGATAACCAGGGAGAGTGGACTAAAATCAGTTGCAGTGGTCTCACATGGAATGATACTATCGGTCCTTTTTCTTTCGCTTATATTTTCGGTTCAAAGCCCTTCGGTGTGTCAGAAAATGAAAATGCCAGATTTCTCCGTAATTGACTTGGAGAAAACCTTGGTTGTGGATGGCCTCTATTCAGGTCATAAAGTGAAATTCCCGCTTGCCACCAAGGCAGACAGCGAGTTGGGGAAAGCGGGCCCGACCGGATTCATTGAACTTCTAGGGAATACGAATTCAATCGGGATTTTAATGAAGCGCAAAGATTTATACTCAATACTCTATCATAAAATTATGAGATTTACAGTGGTTATGGAGAAGGATGAAGATGGAATTTATGTCGTTACTGTTCCAGCTTTGCCTGGATGCATATCCGATGGTCGTACAGTTGAGGAGGCCATGTCAAACATAAAGGAGGCCATCAGGGGTTTCATAGAAGACATGAAATCCGATGGAGAGCCCATACCACCGGACATAGACATCATTGGAAACGTAGAGTTGAATGCCTAAACTTCCTTCTGTCTCAGGGAAAGATACTATGAAAGCTCTTTTCAAGGTTGGATTCATATTCAAGAGCCAGGTTGGAAGCCACATGATACTGAAGCGTGAATCAGATGGAAAGAGAGTTTCAATCCCTAATCATGATCAGCTGCCAAAAGGTACAATGAGAGCAATAATTCGACAATGTGAACTAAGTGTAGAGGAATTTATCAAGCTACTGTGAACTGACACACTTGGATAACTATGGATCATTCACGTTTGCTTAAGTGTATTTTGTCAAGTTTTAAAGTATCAGCTCTCTGCCCGCGTGAACCTGTTTGACATTCGAGAGACAAACGGACTTAGGCAAATTCCGAGAGTACAGCAACAATACCCTAATCTGTCAGAGAATGGTCATGCTTAGGGCCCCTAATTAGAGATAATATTGTTTCCTTATTTAAGGGGCAGCGCAGTATGAAGAGAATACCTGGATTTGTGGTCAACACCTTGGGGGACCAAAGCCAAGTCTAATACTATCCCCTTTTTGGCAGGGGGAAGGACTTAATGTAGGTATAAGTGGTCCCGACCGGTTCTTTTTCCATAATAAATAACGTTGAAGGTTCGTCGCAAAAGCCCTTTCTCATCATTCCTCAATCTCCTGTCTCCGTTTAAGCGTTATTTCAATAGGATAGGACAGGTTCCCCAATGAAAAAGTTCTTTACTTCTCGATTTATGATCACTTTTCTTGAACCAGCTACTCTTTCCAGGTAACCCAAATTCTCCAGTCCTTTCAGTAAAGAGAAACCTAAGGCTCCTCCAAGATGGAACCGCTTAACAGTCCAGTCCATACACGAGTAAGCAAAGATTCTCTTGCTGTTCCTTCGAATAGGTATTTCTATCCCGAGGTGAGAAAGTCCCGCTTCTCCCTCTGGTGTTAGTGTTAATATCTTGCTCCCGTCCCCCTTCTGTAGGATCCATTTCCTGTTCAGTAGCTCATCAAGCATGCTGACTCCTACAATGCCGGCTAAATGATCGTAGCACGTTCTTGCATAATGCAATTCAGTAATCAAGTGGGTTTTCTTGTTGAACGGAGAAAGGCGTTTTTCATCTCTTGCATGAATGACTCCATCTAACCAGTCGACAAGTTCCTCAAATCCCTCCGGAATCAACCGGTATATCCTTTCCCGTCCTAAGGGGTGTGAATCGACAACGTTAGCACTCGTGAGAATCGCCAGATGCGAAGATACAGTGGGCTGGTTCTTGCCGGTAAGTGTTACAATCTCGCTAACTGTTCTGGGCGCATCAGCTAAAATCTCAACTATGGTCTTCCTTAGCGGATGAGTAATCGCATCGACTATACTGCCTTTTCTCAAACTCAATGCTTATTACCCTTTAGCTCAAAGAGTTTTTGATATATGTCTTTTCTCATATGTATAGATAAGATTTAGTCAAAACTGATCCTTGTGATACTATGTGTATTGATTCGAACGAGTACAAAGAAGAATATGGAAATTCTGGGTATCATAACTTGAGTGAAAACACCTCAAAACTGGAGAATGAGGACCATATGAACGTTAAGCCGAGTATTCTTTATTTCGGCACACCAGTTGTTCTCATATCATCTCTTGACAAAGACGGTAATGCGAATCTATCACCTATGTCGTCTGCCTGGGCCCTAGGTTATCATGTCGTACTAGGGCTCGCTACGAGTGGAAAGACCTATGAGAATTTGGAGGCGACCAGAGAGCTGACGCTCAACTTTCCCGACAAAGACATGTGGGAAAGCGTTGAAGGGCTTGCTCCATTAACGGGTAAGAACCCTGTGCCTCCTTTTAAGGCTGGCAGGTACAGATACGAAAGCGACAAGTTCAGGGCTGCTAATTTGACTGCGGTGGACTCAGAGGTAGTTCGTCCACCATTGGTCAAAGAATGTCCTCTCCAAATGGAAGCGGTCGTGAAGAACATATGTGTATTGTCAGAAGGTGGGGCGGACGCCGCAATAGTGGAGGTTTCTGTAGTAAAGTTACACGCGAGGAAGGATATCGTCTTGGATGAGAGGCACATAGATCCAGCAAAATGGAAACCCCTAATCTATTCTTTTCGTCATTATTTTTCACTGGGTGAGTAACTGGGAAAGACTTTCAAATCAGAAACATAAAAATTAACTTGGAACAATAGTCTGGCAGGCGGGTGTTGCATACATTCCTTTCAGAAACCTTACCTTATTTATCCACTTAATTACCTATCTTTTAGAGCAGGACTTGTTTATAGATATAAGTGGGCCCGACCGGATTTGAACCGGTGACCACCGCCTTGTAAGGGCGGTATCATAACCACTAGACTACGAGCCCTGTTGTGAGCAGGTTCACGTATTCACTGGGAATATATTATTTTCATGCATTCCAGTATTACTTAGAAATCCTTATCTCATCTATGAGTGTGGACCTAAGTAGAATTGATGCTTTGCTTACCGACTTGGGTATTACTATAACTTTTACGTTTGAGAGGCTCTCCACGTGCTTCGTCACATCTTCTGTGCTTATGTCTTCAAATATCAATGTGTCTATGTTTCTGAACACGATTTTTGTAGATATCTCGGCTAGATCCTCTCCATTAATGGTAAGCGTCTTGATGTTCTCAATGTATTTCACAGAACCTTTGGTTGCTCCATCAATGAAATTCTTGGAAAGATGTTTAGCCCCCTCTACTCCGGAAAGAAATGTCCTGTATGCCTCATTTGTAATTTCCCCAAGCGTCTGTCCCGTGTCCCTGGTCAGTTTCATAATCCTCCCGTAAATATCTTTTCTGACCCCTTTAACAGAAATGTTCTGCTTGCTTTCCTCATTTTCGTTTTCTTCTTTTTCTGTATCTTTTTCCATAACAATAGATTTGATACCAGTATATGAAGATTTCCAGATATCTGGGAATCTACAAATCCTCTTTCATTAGTAATGGTATTACCTAATTGCCAGTTTTATAAGGTAAACAGTTGAAAAATCTAAAAAAACTTATACAGTAGTTCTATTCATCTTCCATGGACGATGAGCCAATAGATCAGGGAAAACGGAATTTCCTGAAGGCAATGATCGTAGTTTCTGCGGGAGCCGCGGTCGTTGGGGTCGCAAATGGTGTTATCAGAAATCTGATAACTCCTGCTGCCGGGCTTACTTCATTTCCAACACTCACACTTGTTGACGAAGTAACTGGCACCCCCATACACACCTCAGATATCAAGGTGAACAGCACAAAAGCTTACATCTTTTATTATCCCCTGGACAATGATCCAAATTTTCTGATAAGATTAGGGGATACAAGCAACAACGATGTTAGAGTAACACCTCAGAATGTTACCATACCCGCGACTGGCGGGACATTCAGGTCTCCTGGTGGAGTGGGCCCATATGGTTCAGTAATATCTTTCAGCGCAATATGCCAGCATCTTGGGTGTGTCCCTCCTATCATACACTATTACAGTGGTGGAACAGCAATTCCAGGGCACTCATCATTAAGCAGCCCCACTGGTTTCATTCATTGCAACTGCCATGGCAGCACCTATGATCCAGCCCAGGGAGCAGCAGTCGTTACTGGCCCAACGGTGAGGCCACTACCCAATGTTGTGCTGGATTTCGATCCGACCAATGACACATACAAGGTAAAGAGCATGCTCGGTCCAACAATATACGGAAAACCAAGTGATCTTGAAGGTGGAACGCCATTTCCAAGCGGTACAACAACAACCAAGGTTTCACAGGTCAGCGTTGCGGGGGCTTAAAGAGGTTTTTTAAATGGCTCAAAGTAAATTTAAATTGGTTAAGGTCCCAAAAGTGGACGACATCTTAGGTCCCGATCCCATGCATATTGAGGAACTTCCGCTCAAGAAAGTGCCAGACTACATGAGGAAAAGAGGAGGAATCTGGTACTGGACTGGTGCAATTATCAGCATGGCTTTTGTTTACCAGATTATCACCGGATTGCTGCTCCTGCTTTACTACAACCCTGCAAATGCATATTTATCCACTGAGGCAATTATCACATCAATTCCGTTTGGGTCTTTCATGCTCACTACTCACCTATATGGTGCGTATGCTATGATTTTCCTGATTTACGTGCACATGTACAGGAATTACTTCTTTGGCTCGTACAAGAAGCCCAGGCAGCTCCAGTGGATAATTGGGGTCCTTTTGCTTGCAACTACCGTTGGTGTAGGGTTTTTTGGTTATTCAATGACCGGTGACGTTCTTTCCGTAGATGCAACAGATGTGGGAAGAGGTATTGCCCAGGCCACACCTTTCCTTGGAAATTCCCTGGAAGCCATTTTCTTTGGAAATGGGACATCCATAAGTTTGTTCATTCACATGCTTGCATGGCACGTAATCCTCGTTTTGCTCATTGGCATTCTCTTTGGCGCACATTTCTGGCTGGCAGAAGCAAATGGCATAATGCCATCCCACAAAGATGTTAACCACAAGGCACCTGCGGTCGACACAGAGGAAGAAAAACACAAGAAATGGTATCCTTACAACTTCGGGTTCATGACACAGTTGGCAATGTACAGTTTTGGGTTGCTCATGATTATACCATCGGTGATTGCTTTACTACCTCATGTACCTGCACTGTTCTCGCCATTCCCGCAGGTATCCCCCAGCAGCCCTCTTGCTGCTTATGTTCCTGCGTACCCCCCGTGGTTCCTCCTGTTTGTTTACAAGGCAGTCGATTTTAATATGTTCAGTATAGCCGGACCGCTTTCTGCACTTGCTGCGACAGCAGTGTTCGGAATAGTTCCACTTGTTTACTTCCTCCTGCTGCCATTCATAGATACTACGGATGACCTGCATCCACTTTCCAGGCCACTGGTCACATCATTTGGGATACTGGGGATCCTTTACATGGCTATTCTTTCCGCCTGGGGAGCCCTTACGCCCGGTGTCCAGATTCCAAACTGGGAAGTGGCAGCAGTATTCGTTCCACCATTTGTCATAGTTGTTACGGGTGTCACCGTGCTTTCCCGCATGTTCAAGAAAGGAAAATTCAAGGTAAGCACTAGCAAGATAACAACTTCATTCCTTGTGTTCCTGTTCATAATGATGTTTGCAGCTTACAACTTTGGACAGAATTTCACAGCGACACTTGTTCACATAAGTGGCCTTAACATCGTAACCTCACTGTTCACAGGTGGCGTAATGGTATTTGGTGCTGTTGGGACAATGAAATCTGCCAATATGTCACTTGAACACGAAAAAAAGGTAGAGAGCGCGAACACTTTCCACCTCAACAAGAATGTGGCAATGATCCTGTCGGCACTTCTCACCGTTGGCACTATTGCAATAATATACCTTATTATGCAGCTGAATCCGATAGGGGCAGTTCCGAATGCAGAGTTTGGCATTGGGCTAGGGTTTATCCTAATATTCGCCGGCACAATAATGAGAATTTACAGGGCAGCGTTCTACGATGAGTGATATCAGGGTAAAAGGATTTGAAGACATCTCCTTCTGGAGAGAAGACGAGATAGGTCTAATAATCCTAAGAAGTTCCTCATCCGGGAAGATAAAGAAACATACACTTGATGAGCTGATAATGGCTTTGAGCACAGCTTCCATAGACGGCTCAGTGGAGAGCATTGCCATAACTGGTCAGAATGATTTCTTTGCAACGGAACTTCTGGGATGGGACAACCCAATTGAGATGCTCGATTCAATGAGGGCCCTGGCATCTATCATATACTCAATTGAAAAACCAATTTATGCAATTGTGAATGGCGATGCCATAGACATCGGATATGAACTTGCACTACTTTGCGATACAATTATAAGTGCGCCTGAAGCAAAGTTGGGGCTCACAAAGCAGTATATGTTCGCAATGGGTGGCTCACTAACATCGGCAAAGTTTCTGAAAACTGATGTCAAAAAGGCACTCGAAGGCATGAATTGTGATTATGTTTTCCCCGCATCTGATCTTCTGGGGGAATCAAAAATTCTGATCGGGGAAACCAGCAACTTCAAAATGGTTCTCAAAAGAAAGAGCCACATGAGGTTCATAAGAGAAGCCCTAGGAGAAGAACATCTTGCTCTTCTGGCAAGAATCAGTGAAATTAAACTGGACGATATTAAATCAAAGAAAATAGGAGTTTGAAATTAAAATGGCAAGTAATATCAAAGGATGGATTGGATTCTTGGTCATAGCCGTCGTTATAATTGGAGGAGCATTGGGGACATCCCAACTTATTCCTTCCCAGGCTTCAGGAACGTCAATTAAGGGAATTACTTCCAGTGGTGGGAGTGGATTTTATAATGCATCCAACCAGACTTATACAGCCAATGTCAGTGACACAACTACCAACCTCAGTTTTAACATGACTATTGCATCAACAACAGCATCAGGGGCAATGAATTTAACTGTCATAGCACCCGCTGTGGTGAATCTCAGTGCATACAATTCGACCTATAATGCAATTTACAGCAAACTGTACAACCAAACACTTAACCAAACCGAGAAGTCGGGCACCACTTTGAATTCCTCTGTAAACAGCTCAATTGCGGCGAATGTGTCAAGTCTGTCCCAAAGCTACACTTACCAGAACATAACATATCCTCTGTTCCATTCATTTACAAAGAATGTTACCTATTCTGGAGGAGCATACAAGTTTAGCTTTACCTTGCAGCTTAATGCAACTGCACTAAAACTCATGGCCACTGGCCAGAGTTTATTTGTTGTGATCAACGCAGCTGCAGGACCATATTCTTCCAATGGATTCATACTGCTTTCAAAGCAGTAATTTTTTTTAACTTTAATTTACCCTGCACAAAAGCCTGCTTCACTGTATTGAATTAATCTGTGGCATTGCCCTTTCCTGTAGTATTTTACATTAATCACATATTAGAAGTTAAAACGCGACCAGTAAAATTGGTATTGCAATCAGGACAGAAAGGAAGGAAGCAAGGAAGTTGACCTCTCCCTTACTCAACTTGTTCCGGTTCTCAAAGGCAGCACCAAGAATGCTGTCTATCTGGCATCCAAGGAACCCAAGTGCACCGACCATAAGGATTCTAACAACGCTTATTCCGGTTGATAAGCTAAGCAAGCCATAAGAAATTGCAACGATAAACGCACCGAGGAGGGCTGCTGCTTCTCCTGTCAGAGACACTCCCCCATTTATTCCGGGCGTTGTTCTCTTAAAGTTGGTAATCATGTATACTTTCTTGTCAATTTGTCCAATTTCTGATGCAAAAGTGTCTGAATTAACAACTGCAAGTGAAATGGAAAACAGTTCAAAATAATGGAAATAGATGGAATGCGACAGCACGCTGCCCAGGTTAATAGAAGCAATGGCTATGCCGATGAGTGCTGCGTAAAAGACATTGGAAACCCGCCTCTCACCAGCGACCCCTTCCTGCACATGCTGTTTTTTCTTGATGTCAAAGAAGGCTTTGGTGGCAAAATGCGAGCTTATAGCAAACACAAGCAAAACAATAAGCCATTGGAGTGACCCGAAGAAAGCAACAATCAGCCCAACTACCAGGGCTGCTGTAGTTCCTTTCAAGTCAAATATGTTCAAAACCCTGGAAACTACGAAAAGTAATGCCAGTATGGCTAGTATCAGTAAAGTATCAAGCAAACTATAGATGGATTACCAACCTCTTTCCTGGAGCCTCATTTCCTTTGGCATCTGTTCTATGTCCAGCCCCTGCATTCCAGCCAGTCCGGAGGAAACTCCGCCTATAATTTTATAATCCTCGTAATTCTCAACGGCTTCCACTACTGCCTTTGCCATCCTCTCTGGATTCTTAGACTTGAATATGCCGCTTCCCACAAATACTCCATCCATGCCAAGTTTGATCATCAAGGCACCGTCAGCTGGGGTTGCAACCCCACCTGCTGCAAAGTTTACAACCGGAAGCCTGCCAAGCTTTCTTACTTCCTTAAGGACCTTGAGAACCTCTGCCTCCATCCTCTCAATATTCTGTCCATAAAAGAGATTGTACCCAGTGAGATATTTTTCGTCTCCAAAGAGATCCTGAGAAGCGGTCTTCCTTAGCACGGTGTAATTCTCAGCAATTCTTTCTGCCACTTTTTTCAGTTCTTCCTGGCTAAGGCCCTTTATTATCCCTATCTCTTCATTGACCGTTCTGATATGCCTTACTGCTTCGACAATATTTCCTGTTCCCGCTTCCCCTTTCGTCCGGATCATCGCAGCTCCTTCTACAATCCTTCTCACGGCTTCCGGCAGAGTTCTTGCGCCACACACCACTGGTACCTTAAGCTGTTTCTTGTAAACATGGAAGAACGGATCTGCCGGAGTAAGAACTTCACTCTCATCAAGCATATCCACTCCCAGGGCTTCAAGTGTGTATCCTTCCGAAATATGGCCTATTCTTACCTTTGCCATAACTGGGATTGAAACTGCGTTGATAATCTCCTTGATTTTTTCAGGGTCAGCCATTCGGGCAACACCTCCGGCAGCCCTGATATCTGCTGGGACTCTTTCAAGGGCCATAACTGATACTGCACCGGCATCTTCTGCGATTTTTGCCTGCTCTGCATTAGTTACGTCCATAATGACGCCGCCCTTTGTCATTTTGGCAAAACCTCTCTTGATGAGTTCTTCGCCAAATCTCAATTGTGAGATGTCTGTGGACATGTTAATCGAGATTGGATAGGGGAAGATTATAAATATCTTTATAGAGGAATCGAAAAATCGTGAGGGATACGCTTTTTGTAAACTTTTTCCGACTTTACAGCCCAAAGTTTTAAACCTAAAGATACATAACACTTTGGAATAATAATGGCAGGTCCTAAGGTTGACAGTGTTGCCATAATCCTACCTGTCGTGAATGAACGGGCAAATCTGGAAAACCTACTTCCCGAACTGGAAGATTACACAGTATACGTTGTGGACGATGGAAGCACAGATGGAACACAGCAGATATGCACACTATGGGGCAACGTCCATCTTGTGGAAAGGCACAGGAGAATGGGTCTGGTATCCGCCATTCTGGAAGGTTTCAAGAGGCTTCCCTTAACATGCAAGTATGCCGTCGTTATGGATTCTGACTTTTCTCACAACCCCTCATACATTCCAGATCTACTGAGGTCTGCAATGGATAAGCAGGCGGATCTTGTGGTAGGCTCCCGATATGTCCCCGGTGGAAAAAATGGAGATGCGGTCACAAGAAGGATAATCAGCCTCGGAGGAAACATAGCTTTCAGATCAACATTTTCCGCAAGGGTAAAGGATGCCACAAGTGGTTTCAGAGTTTATTCTGCACAGGCAATGGAATTCCTGCTCGACTCAAATCTTGAGGAGCCAATCAGCCCATCATATGCTGGGCAGATTGACATTATGAGGCGGCTAATTGGAAGTGGCTTCAGGGTGTACGAACACCCAATAAAATTCGTAAAGAGGTCCCAGGGAAAGAGCAAACTGAAATTTGACGATATTCAGAGTTTTGCCTCATTAATTTTCAGGAAGGGAAATATTGGAAGGTACGTAATCGTAGGGTTATCCGGTATACTTGTCAACTTCCTTATCCTGACGCTGCTCTATGGTTATATGGGATTTCCGGCAAGCCCTCTGGCAGTTGAGGCCAGCGTTGTTTCTAACTTTGTCCTCAATGACAGGTTCACTTTCAGGAAAAGGGCTACAAAAACTTCATCAACATTCCTTTTCAGGCTGGCTAGATTTAACTTATTCAGCCTTCTGGGTTTAGGCGTCAACTCAGTCGTCTTTTATGGACTTTACTCAGAGATGCTGAAGAGCGGATTTGCAACCAAAGGCAGCATTGTAGGCATTGGTATTGCTGATTTTGTTGGAATAGTCTGTGCATTCCTGGTAACTTATCTCTCCTCTACATTCTATGTTTGGAGGGAAAGTGAGAAGTGAATGAAAGCCAGGAAAATTCAATTCTCGTAATCAGGCTTGTCTGCATATCGATTAGTTCTGCACTAATTGCCATACCCCAAATACTCTGGAGTGAGTTTGGTTATCAGGGCCCTTTCCTTATTGTTATTGAGTCGTCTTTCATTTTCATCGGTTTCCTGTTTCTTCTTTGTGGATTGATAACCCATTTTCCCGGGCCCGTATTAAATTTCACTCAGAAGATATGGGCAAGGGTTGAGACCTGGGCCTCAGCGGGAAAACTTCCGGTAAAACTCGCCACTTTTGGATTATTGACTTATGCTTTGTATCTAATAGTTCCCGTTTTTCTGTCTGGCGTGGAACACTACAGTTCTGTACCCTCAAATTACGAGGCATTGCTGGCGATATTCACACTGGCATCTCTGGCAATACTGGTATTCCTCCATAAACTTGAAACTAAAATGTCAAAAAATCTTACGAGGCTGTTTTATGTGCCCATAGCTGTACTGGCTCTTACCTGGGCATTTGCCTTCTGGGCAGGCTCTCCTAAATACCCAACCGATGAAATGCTGCTGGACTACTACTCTGCGCACCTCGCACTTCAAGGGACAAATCCCTACGTTGTGACAAATACCGCTGGAGTTTTTGGTTTCATACATTCATCCATTCCTGGTTTTCCTCTGAGCATTGGTACGCCGTTGCTTACAGGAGGCCTTGTTACCAGCTTCAGCTATCCGGCACTTTCAATTTATTCATATATTCCGGCCCAGGTTCTGGGGATAAGCCCTTCAGCTACTCTTCTTCCTCTTTATGCAGTCCCTCCGCTGATAATTTTCTCTCTTTACTCTGACATAAAATTCAGGCTTCTATCACTCTCTCCAGTGTTTATTCTTCTTCTAAACCCTTCATACCTCATACAAACCGGACTTGGATACCCGGACATCTTGTGGGCAATTCTGATGCTCATTTCCATTTCAACTTATAAAAAACCAGTTATTTCAGGGCTTTCCATGGGGTTAGCTCTCGCAGTGAAGCAAATTCCATGGATAGCTTTTCCGTTTTTTCTTATTTTTATTTTCAGGGAAACAGGCCGAAAGGCCGGAATTGCATGGACTACTGTTGCGGCTGCGGCCTTCTTTTTGCCAAATCTGCCATTTATTTTTAACGACCCATCTTCGTTTTTCCAGGCACTGGCATCACCCGGACTTCTCCCGCTTATTGGCATAGGATTTGGCCCTTCACAACTGGGTTTTCTTGGGATATTGCCGCTCTCAAGAGAGTTCTTTACCGCAATGGTCGCATGCCTGGGAATCTCATTCATGATCATATACATCTCATATTATGAGAAGTTAAGATTCGCTTTTCTTGCTTTTCCCTTAATCATATTCCTTTTCAACTACCGGTTTCTTCTTGATTACGTGATTTTCTGGCCCATAATCGCGCTCGCAATTCCCGCGCTGATGAGAACAGAAAGAGACGAAGCAATCAACAGGCAGCACAAAAAAATAAGTTTCCGTGGAAAAGAAAAGGTGATAGCCCTGACCATTGCAGTGCTGCTTCTGGGAGTACCTCTTGGAATTCAAGCTCTGCATCCTGTTACTGGTGATATCAGCATAGAGAACATCAGTATTGCATCCACGGGGAACGGCAATGTAACTGCAATCTCTTTAAGCCTGTGGGTGGAAAATGGCAATTTGTCATATGGACAGGTACTTTACAGAATTGTTCCTATGTCTCCAATGCCTAACCTTAACGGATACCTCTGGCAACATGGCAACATAACTACAGGGAACAATAGTGCAACGATAACGATATTGCCAGAAAATTCCCTGCAGCAGATACCAGCAAGTGGAAAATACCGCATAATTGCTTATTACGGTGATATTTCAGCAATCCTGCCCTTCACAATCACTAATGGTACTTTAACCTGAATTTACAGCATCTACGGTAGAATCTTCGGATTAGTTAAAGAATGCTACTTATCGCAAAAATCGGATTTTAAGCAAAATCCCGCAGGTCCCAAATTCGCCGGGGTTTCTGAAGATAAATATATAGTATGCAGGGATTCAGGGTTGAATGACTGCTATCTTATACATAGCACTTAAGTTCCTTTCAATCGTAGTGGGCGGGATTGCAGCAGGGACATTAGGTTCACTTACGGGCCTTGGTGGAGCCACTGTGCTAGTTCCACTTTTGTCACTATTTTACGGAATTCCTATTATCTTTGCAACAGGGGCAAGCCTAGTGTCTACTATTGCAACTTCTGCCGGCAGCGCTAGTGCATATACAAGGGAAAAAATCACCAATGTCAAAGTAGGGATCGGTCTGGAAATAGCCACTACTGCTGGGGCCATAGTTGGCTCCCTAACTGCAGTGTACATTAACAACAACCATTATTCGTGGATGATTTACATTATCTTTGGGGCGGTACTGCTAGGCTCACTGATTCCAACAGTTCAGAGAGGGAAGTACGAGGAGCCAGTTCCCCGCAAAGCAGACTGGTCGACCAAATTATTCCAGCTTGCAGGGTCTTATTATGACAAGAGGCTCAAAAAACAGGTAAATTACGAGGGTGTAAGATGGTGGCTTGCAGAATTTATAATGTTCTTTGCCGGGGTAATTTCAGGGCTTCTTGGCATAGGAAGCGGAGCATTGAAAGTTCTTGGAATGGACTGGGCAATGAATCTCCCCATGAAGGTAACAACAACTACCAGTAACTTCATGATTGGAATAACTGCTGCCACAGGGAGTTCCATTTACTGGTATAACGGCTACATACAGGTGTTCATTGCTGCTGCCACTGCCATTGGAGTTCTCATCGGATCATTCATAGGGGCAAAAATACTGATGAAAATAACCAACAAGAACATAAGGTGGATTTTCTTCGCCATACTCTCATTCCTCGGAATTGAAATGCTCCTGCGCGGGTTGCAAAAATCCAGTGTCTTGAACATATCGCTTAATATTGAAGTTGTTGCCTCCGCAATATTTGCATTTATAATGATTAGCGGACTTTACATACATACAAAAAGAGGTGTTGAGAAAAATGCAAAAGGAAATTGATCTTGATCTCATAACAAGCTATGTGCTGAGGACAGGGGTTTTACTGAGCCTTTTTTTCATAGCCTTTGGCACCGTCCTTTTGTTTGTCAGGAATGGGGGCATGAACCATACTCTATCTTATCTTTCAAATTTCAGCAACAGCTTTGATTCTCATTCCATCCCACTTGGAGGAATACCTGCTGGACTTGCTGCATTGGATGGAATTTACTATATAACCACAGGTCTGTGGGTATTGATCTTCACTCCAATTTCAGTGGTATTTATCGCAATAATTGACTTCCTGAAGGAAAAGAACAGACTTTACGTAGCAATGAGCATTATTGTGCTTTTCAACCTGTTTTTTGCCATGCTGGTGATACCGAGATTTGCCTGATGGATTGAACCTCAATTAGAGCTGGAAATTTGCTCTATCTGTGAAAAAATGTTTATAATTGATGTGGCGATTTAAGGGCAGGGTCGTATAATGCTAAATTTTGAGCGTGTCAAAATAGCACATGAAGACCCCCAGAAGAGGGTTAAGAGTTTCCGGCTGGAAGCAGTCAAGGAGTACTCAGATAGCGAAGCTATTGCCGAATCAAGCAGGTGCATTGGCTGCAATATCTGCACACAGGCGTGTCCTGCCAGCTTGGATATTGGCGGTTATATTAACAGCACAGCAGTAGGCGATCCGGCCCAGACGGTTAGAATAGTTTTCGAGAATCTTCCCTTTCCTGCAGTAATAGGCAGGGTGTGCACACATCTTTGCGAAGATATTTGCGTAATGTATGACACAGGTGGCCCAATAGCAATAAGGCACATTAAGCGCTATGCCGCTGACAAGTTCAATGATTATGGTGAAATTCTGCAGCTTCCGAGGAAGAAATTTATCGGAAAGAAAGTCGCGGTTATCGGGGGCGGCCCGTCAGGCCTGACAGCCTCTTATTACCTTTCAATTCAAGGAATCAAGGTTGCGTTGTTTGAAAAACTTCCGGCGCTGGGGGGGTTCATGAAGACAGGTATCCCCAGATACAGGCTGCCGCAAGAAGTCATAGACAAGGAGATCGGGTTCATAATCTCACAGGGCGTTGACGTAAAACTTAACACGGAAGTCGGAAAAGACATCACATTTGATGAGATATTGAAGTCCTACGACGCCGTTTACATTTCAGTAGGGAACCAGAAGCCACACATGACCGGCACCCCCGGCAGTGATGCAGTGAATGTAATCCATGCAACAGAATTTCTAAGGAGAGTAAGTTTTGGTGAGCACATCGATGTTGGGAAGAATGTTGTGGTCATCGGAGGGGGATTTACTGCCAACGATTCATCCAGGACATCCATGAGGCTCGGGGCAAATAATGTTTATATCATGTACAGAAGGCGGGAAATTGACAGGCCTGGATACCCCAGCATGAATGCAGATGAGGAAATGGAAGAATCCATTGAAGAATACGTCCATTATGTCTGGGAAGTAACCCCATTCGAGTATGTCAAGGAAGGCAACAGGGCTGTAAAGCTCAGGTACTGGCAGAACGAGATGGTTACTGAAAAAGGGGGCCGTGCCAGGCCAGTCCCAAACAAGGACAAGGTGCACGAAATAGACGTAGATTTCATAATCGAGGCAACAGGACAGGAAACTGATTATGGATTCATGGGCGATGAATATCTCAGGAATCTTCGCCTGACACCTCAGGGCCAACCCATTACAAATGAAACTGGCATGACGTCCCTAAATGGGGTCTTCTCTGGAGGAGACTCAACAAACGCATCAAGGGACCTCATAAGTGCAGTTAGGGATGCAGACAAGGCTGTTAATGGAATTTTAGGGTATCTCAACGTCATGGATCAGGTGAACGAGGACCGGCTTCCAATACTGGACCGGTGGAAAAAATTTTCCCCCACTTCTGCTAAAATGGCATATGCGGAGAGAACCAGGTAAAATTATTTTGTAATGGTTTCAAAGCCTGTGTAAGGAATCAGTGCCTTTGGGACGTGGAAACCAGTTTGATCTTTGAGCTGGTTGTTCTCCATAATGGCAACAAGTGCCCTCGTGGTGGCAACTGCAGTGCTGTTGAGTGTGTGAACAAACCTGTTTCCTCCTTTCGCCCTGTACCTTATGTTCAGGGATCTTGACTGGTAATCGGTGTCGTTGGAAGCTGAAACTACTTCCCTGAATTTTCCCTGCGATGGGAACCATGCCTCTATGTCAAATTTCCTGGAAGCAAGATTCCCCAAGTCTCCTGAGCAGATGTTTACCACCCTGTAAGGTAGTTCCAGGCTCCTGAACATATCCTCAGAGTTCTTTACCAGTTCATCAAAGAAATCCCAGGAATCTTCCGGCCTGCAGTAAATAAACTGTTCAATTTTTGTGAACTGGTGCACCCTGAATATGCCCTTTGTGTCTTTCCCGTGAGAGCCCGCTTCTTTCCTGAAACACGGAGATATCCCGGCCAGCCTCACAGGCAGGTTACTTTCTTCAAGTATCTCATCCTGGAAATAAGCTGCAAGTGGATGTTCCGCTGTTGATATGAGGTAGAGATCCTCCCCCTCAATCTTGTACAAGGTGTCTTTGAAGGTTTCAACGTCAGTTGCCCCCTCCATTGCCTTGTAGTTAAGCATAAAGGGTGGTTCCACAAGTTCAAATCCCCTTTCTGATAGAAAATCCAGCGCGTAGTTTACTAAGGCCATTTCGAGCTTCACAAGCCTGTTCTTCATGAAATAGAATCTTGCCCCTGAAGTCTTAGCCGCCCTCTCGAGATCAACAATACCAATATCCTGTACCAGGTCCACATGGCTCGTCGGCCTGCTCTCAAGCACTTCGTATTCCATTCCGTTGGCTGCTTTTTTGAATGATTCAATGTCTTCCTGGAAGACCTTTGCAGTACCCCAGGTACGAACGAGTACAGCTTCTTCTTCGGTGAGGCAATGAGGGGCCCCTTTGTCGAGCAGGTTAGGAATTAGTTTTGCAATTCTTGTTCTGGAATCTTCAATTTCCTTCTGTTCACCCTCAATTGAGGCTAACTTTGTATTCAGATCCCTTACTTTCTCCTTTATCTGAGAGGGATCCCTGCCTTCTTTGACAGCTGTTGAGACTTCCAGGCTTAGGTTGTTTTTTTCGTGTTTTACCTGGTTAATGGCCTTGAGATTTTCCCTCCATTTTTCATCCAGTTGAAAGAACTGGTCCAGGACCTTAGTATCAAAGCCCCTGGCTTTACACGAATCATAGAATAAACTGGGATTCTCCCTGAGAAGCTTGATGTCTATCATTTATGAGTGGTTAAGATATATGTGGTAAAAAATTGTTACGCTTGATTTATAGATAACTCCAACCGCCAACTCCCTCTTCGTCGTCGTTGGTTCCATCCGTGAATTCTTTGATCAGTCTTCTGCCCATCTGCACCTTCGGGGCTGATCTAACTGCCCTGAGCCTCTCATCTATATCTTTGCTCATATAGCTGTAAGATAGGTTGTCTTCCTGGGTCTTGAGGGTACTCATGAATCCACCTGTGTAACTGAATATGTTAAGAAGCACAAGCGAGCCGGGAAGGATGAGTGTGAATGTCTTGAAGATGCCGTAACCTGTGTAGAGGTCGTTCAGAAGGCCTGAATATGCAAATAATTGGCTCTGACTCACTGTCAGAACACCATTGCTGAAGTAGTAGTTCACTCCTGCCAATGCGCCTGACGTGAATGGCGCCATCGCGAACGTAATCATCATTATGATTGAGGTGGCAATGAGAGATGAAGTGAGTGCCTTGGACGTGGTTCCGGATTTCCTTCCACCGAGATATCCTGCAATTGCGGGTCCGGCTATAGGTATCCACCAAAGCATCAGTGAAAAAATTATGGAGTAGTAAATGCCTTTAGGTTGTGAGTAAGTCAGGATATCCTTCTTGTTTCTTTTGTCATATTCCTTTTTCAAGCTGTGGATCTTAAAATTCTCCTTGAAGTTTCCCAAACCAAAAGCCTTAGGTGTCATCCAATTGTCAGACATGCTATTGACTGGTATATATATAATCTTTTTGACTCAAGTAATTTTTGAAAAAATTATGGTTGTTGACAAGCCATTTTCCGGGTTATTGCCCTACCAATAATCATGCTCCATATTTTTCTGCTCTGTCAGACAACTGAAGCAGAATTTTCATGACATCTCCGCTATTGATGTTGTAGGTACCTTCAGTGCATGATATTTCATCAAACAATTTTGCCCGATCCTTCCTTATTCCGCCTGTACTGAATAATATGGGCAATGGATCACCAGAATGGTCCTTCATTGCGCAAGGCGTAGAATGGTCACCAGTAATACACACCACGGTATCTTGCAGTATCTTGTCAATATCTTTCATTGCAGTGTCAATTCTCTGTATGGCATCCCTCTTGGCAATAGGATTCCCGTCATGCCCTGCAATATCTGTTGCCTTTACATTCATAATGAGAAAATCGTAATCGTTCAATGTTTTGTAAGCGGCTTCGAATTTTGCCCTGAAATCGCTGTCTAGCCTCCCTGTGGCCCCTTTCACAGCAATGCTGTCCATTCCTACCAGGCGGCAAATCCCTGTTATCATTGGTATGCCAGATATGCACGCAGCTTTCATTCCAAAAAGTTCGCTGAATGGCGTTAGAGTCGGTGCCTGCCCTGCGCCTCTTATAAGCAGTTCATTGGCTGGTTCTTTTCCTTCCCTTATTCTCTCTGTGTTCACCGGATGATCAGTTAACTTCTTCCTTGCCATTGAAAGGTATTTATTCAGGACATCAGCTGTGAATTTTCCTTTTTCATCCAGAGGTTTCACCTCACGCACTTTCAATCCGGGCTCATGCGGATCAGAATCAGTTATGCGGTCGGATAAGCCCTTTCCTCTCATGACAAGGGCAGCTCTGTGCTCCACTCCCGCCTTGACAAAGAAATCAATTCCATCAACAGAGAAGGAGAGAACATCTGCAAGTTTGTCTGTGCCGGAAGTAATCCTGCCAGCCCTTCTGTCGGTAACCACGCCATTTGCATCGACAGCTCCAAAGTTTGCCCTAAAGGCAATATCTCCACCCAGCACAGTCATTCCAAGGCCCATAGCCTCAAATGGCCCCCTTCCAGTGTAATATTTCGCAGGGTCATAACCTAACAGTGAGAGGTGTGATGTATCAGACCCAGTTCTGCTTCCTGGAGATACAGGATGCATTATCCCGGCCTGCCCTTCCTTTACAAGCCTGTTAAGATTCGGCTTGTAAGCGGCTTGAAGGGCTGTTCTGCCCTGAAGTTCTATATTAGGTCTGTCCCCAAGCCCATCCAGAACAATAAGGAAGATTTTCTTCATGGTTCAACTCACCTGTTCAGGTTCCTTCCTTCCACTCTTCACCGTATTTCGTCTGTTCATCGGTAAGTCTGTCAATTGAAAGATCAAGCCCTTTAAGTTTAAGGTTTGCAACCTCCAGATCTAATTCTCTTGGAACAGGATACACTTTCTTCTCAAGCTTCTGGTGGTTCTTAACCAGATATTCTGCTGTCAATGCCTGAATGGAGAAACTCATGTCCATAATTTCGACCGGGTGCCCCTGTCCCGCTGCAAGGTTCACCAGCCTGCCGTCAGCAATAAGGTCAATGGTATTTCCGTTTTCAAGCTTGTATCTGTTTATGGATTCTCTTACAGGCCTTTTCTCAAGCGACTTCGTCTCAAGTTCTCTCACAGGGATCTCATTGTTGAAGTGGCCTGAGTTTGCAAGTATGAGATTTTTCTTAGCCACAAGCAGGTCTGAGTAGGATACCACATTCTTCATTCCGGTTGCAGTTACAACAAGATCAGCTTCCCTTATGGCCAGATTCATGGGTTTGACGTCGAAGCCATCCATTGCAGCTTCCACAGCTTTGACCGGGTTAATCTCCGTCACAGTTACCAGGCCGCCGAGGCCCTTCATCCGCATGGCAATACCCTTGCCACACCATCCATAACCTGCAACCACAATCTTCTTTCCTGCCAACAGGACATTGGTTGCGGACATAATGCCATCAAGTGTGCTCTGGCCTGTG
Source organism: Thermoplasmatota archaeon (assembly GCA_023489435.1). Taxonomy (GTDB): domain Archaea; phylum Thermoplasmatota; class Thermoplasmata; order Thermoplasmatales; family Thermoplasmataceae; genus JAJZOM01. The sequence goes on along the minus strand of JAMDCA010000037.1, from coordinate 57,315 downwards.
CCGTACCTATTGTCAAAGAAATGCTTCATTTCAGCATCGTTCACATCAAACATTGGAAATTTCAATGCACCGGCCTTTTCCATGGCGAAAAGCCTCACCACGCCTGTTGTAGTCTCCTCATTCCCCCCGATGATATTGTCCAGCAGATCGGTACGGTCTTCTGACACAATCTTGACAAGGTCCCCTCCGTCATCGATTATGACGTTGGGCTTGAGATCAAGGGTTTTATTGAGGTACTCATAGTATTCATCATCTGTCTCACCTTTTTTTGCATAAACGTCCATTTTATAATCATCCTTAAGGGACTGGACGACGCTGTCATCTGAGCTTAGCGGATTGCAGGAGGCCATTCTTATCTCTGCACCGCCTTCCCTCAGTAGAAGGGCGAAAATACCGGTTTTGGCTTCCACATGCAAAGCCATGGAAATTTTCACTCCCTTGAGTGGCTTTTCCTGGATGAATCTCTCCCGAATCTGAGATGTAACATCCATCCTTTCTCTGGCCCATCCAAGTCTCAGGAATCCTTTACTTGTGTTTTCCATAGTCTCTGTAAGTGATATGGATCAAGGCTTATAAGAACACCTTTGCCGAAGGATTCAACAGATTTAATCACGTTGCGGATTTCAAAGCCAGGGGAAAACAACTCGAGCCCCCCATCTTCGATAATGATGTCGCCGATATAGATGTAAAACTCATCAATGAAACGTTCCTCAATAAAATTGGTTATAATGGACCTGCCACCTTCCACTAAAATTTTTCTGATACCTTCTTCATGGAGCTCAGAAAGAATGTTCTGAAGCTTAAGCCCCTTTTCATCTCTGGTCCTTATCTCACATTTCCTGTCATCTTCCCTGGCTTTCGCCGTATAGATAACAGTTTTTGCTGACGAGTCATAGACTCTTGATCCAATCCTGGTCCTCAGACTCCGGTCAAGAACGACTCTCAATGGAAATTTTTCCTTCTGGACGACGTTCTGGTCAACTATGAGCCTGGGGTCATCTGCAATTACTGTTCCGGAGCCAATGAGTATGGCTTCAACTTCGGATCTTAATTCATGTACCCTAACCATATCCTCTGGAGAGGAAATGATGACTTTTCTGCCATCCTTGCCTGAAATAAAGCCATTCAGGCTCTGTGCGACGTTCACAATGACATAAGGTCTTTGGCTCAACTGCTGAAAAACACGGTGTCCATATTAATTTTCTGTATCAGGAAACCTGTAACTAGAAAACAGAGACGGTGGTACTTCGGAGTGCAAATATTTAGTTTTTAGTTGACATAAACCATGGATAATGAGATTAACAGGACTGGATTTGCCAGGGCAGTTTCTTGATATGTTCGATGGTGCTGACCTGGAACTATATCCTCACCAGGAGGAGGCAATCAATCACCTTCAGTCTGGCAGGAACGTGGTGGTTTCTGTACCAACAGCCTCAGGCAAATCCCTCATAGCGTATGTTGCAATTTACAGGGAATTCCTGAAAGGCCGCAAGTCCATGTATATAGTGCCACTCAGGGCCCTGGCCTCTGAAAAGTACGACGATCTGAAAAGAATGTCATCTCTGGGACTCAAGGTGGCTATATCTGTTGGTGATTATGACGATTCACCTGAGTTCATAAAGAGGTTTGATGTAATCGTATGCACATCTGAAAAGGCCGATTCACTTTTTCATCACGATCCATCCATTATGTTCGGGATATCTCTCATAGTTGCGGATGAGCTTCATCTAATAGGGGATGAGAGCAGGGGCGCAAGGCTTGAAACATTTCTCTCAGCTGCGCGATACATGAATCCTGACACAAGGATACTGGGACTCTCTGCCACAATATCCAACATTGAGGATGTATCAGGCTGGCTTGATGCAGAGGCGGTTGTCAGCGATTTTCGCCCTGTTAAGCTCGAAAGGGGAGTTCTCTTCAACAGGACACTTGAATTTCAGGAAGGGGATGATCCTATTTTGTTCAAGGGAAAAGATGACCTCTCCCGGCTCTGTGAGCATTTTATTCTGCAGGGAGGCCAACTGCTGGTTTTCGTCAACTCTAGAAAGAGGGCGGAAGATCTGGCAAGGAAACTTTCATTCTCACTTGAGGAGGGTGTGGTGGGGACTATAAAGTGGGAACCACCATGGGGCGGAGAAACAGACAGGTACCAGGGAATTCTTTCGGAACTCATACCCAAGGGAGTCAGTTTTCACCACGCTGGCCTTTCCTCAGCTCAAAGGAATGTTGTGGAATCCCTTTTCCGGGAAGGGAAGATAAAAGTTCTTGTTGCCACTCCAACCCTGGCTGCCGGTGTAAATCTTCCTGCCAGAGTGGTCGTCATAAGGGACATCACGAGATTTTCCGATGGCTATGTGGGATATATTTCAAACACAGAGGTACACCAGATGCTGGGAAGAGCAGGCAGGCCAAAATATGACCGAACAGGATTTGGAATCATTTATGCCGCGTCGGAAACCTCAATGGAGCGGGCCTGGGAATATCTTGACGGAGAACCGGAACCGGTTTTCTCGGGCATAGGGAAAGAGTCGCTAATAAGATTCAATACTCTTGCACTTGTAAGTACCGGACTCGCAGGGAACATAGAAGGCCTGATGAAGTTTCACGAGAAGACCCTGCTGGGCTACCAGAAAGATATATCTTTGCACAGGAACAGGTTCGAGGGAGCATTGGCATTTCTGCACGAAAATGGTTTCATTCAGGGAACAGAGGATGAATACAAAATCACCAAGTTTGGCAAGACCGTCAGTGACCTTTATATTGACCCCGTTTCCGCCCTTGTGCTGAAGAGATACATTGATGGGGGCAACATCAATGACCAGAGGACACTGTACAACATCTGCCTCACCCCTGAAGTGCCCTCCCTCATTGCCAAGAGGGATGACACGGAGGATATCCTATTTTTCATGGAAGAGAACAGCCTTGAATATCAGGACAGCAGTGATTACTTCAACAGCGCCAAGACTGCCATGGTGCTTTATGACTGGATTAGCGAAAAATCGGCGGATTATATAACCAATAGATACGGCATAGGGCCGGGTGACATCCAGGCAAAGGTAAGCAGCGCTGAATGGATGGCCTATTCGCTTTCCAGGCTCGCATCCATGTATCTGGCTGAGAGGCGGACCTACTTTGAAATGCTGGCAATCAGGATCAGGGAAGGAATCAAGGAGGACATATGGGAACTTACCGCTATACCGAATATAGGCAGGGTGAGGGCAAGGAGGCTCTATGCTTCTGGCCTGACCAGCCTGGATTCAGTGGCCGTTGCCACTGAGCCGGAGGTTACCAGAATAGCCGGTTTCTCCCACAAACTGGCAACTGAAACCATCAGCCATGCAAGGACAATACTTCAGAGGAGACGAAGTTGAAGGATTACCTTAAGGTTTCAAAGTTAGATGCGCAAGCCATTCTCCTGCAGCTTAGAAAAGGCAACTGGATAGACATCGAGAATCAGATCCAGCGCGATCCTCATTATGTTTACATACCACTGAAAAACACCAACGTATCTGAGGCAATTGGGGACCACCCCTGGGTTCTGGTTTCCATGGATCCAATCCCTTCAAAGGTTAAGCATCTTCCAAAACTTGCAGGGGGGGCTTTTGATCTAATAGGGGACATAGCAATCACCAAAATCAGGGAAAGAGATAGGGCTATTTCTCTTGCAGACGCTTTGGCAGAAACACATCCCAATATTAGGGGGGTATTCCTGGACAAAGGGATAACCGGCCCATTTCGGTTACGTGACTTAGAGCTGTTAAGGGGTGAACCGGCCACAATTACGCAATATCGTGAAAATGGGCTAATTTTCAGGCTCGACGTCTCCAAAGTTTACTTTTCACCAAGGCTGGCAACAGAGCGGATGTTTGTATCAAGAGAGGTCAGGGAAGGGGAGAAAATTATAGACATGTTTGCAGGAATAGGCGCCTTTTCCCTAAACATCGCGAAAATGCAGAAGGCATCAATCGTTGCCATCGACAGCAACCCGGATGCCGTACAGTACATGAAGGAAAGCATCGCACTGAACAGGCTTATTGGACACATAGAACCTGTATACGGTGATTCACTGGAGATCATCGACACATTGCCGGATGCGGACAGGATAATTATGAACCTCCCGCATGAATCTCACCGGTACCTCGGCAAGGCAATTGAAAAACTTCATAGAAATGGCATATTGCATTACTATGAAATCCTTGACATGAAGGGAATTGAGGAGAGGATGGAAGAGTTTCGCGGGCTCGGCCTCAACATTATTAAAAAAAGGGAAGTACATGGGTATTCAAGTTCACTCACCATGTACTCTTTGACAGCTCTCAAGACCGGAGAATAAATATTAAGCTCAAAATTGCATAGTGTTGACTGAATGGGAATCGCCGATCAGATTGGGAACCTTACCACGGAGGTATACGAAAAGATCCTCCTGGATGAAGTGAAGAAAGGTCAGGTCCCAATGCACATCGGCATCATAACAGACGGCAACAGGCGTTATGCAATGGGAAACGGGCTCAGTGCGAATGAGGGGCACGTAAAGGGCAAGGACAAGCTTGAGGAAGTCCTCCAGTGGTGCATGGACGCAGGTGTAAGAATAGTTACGGTTTTTGGGTTTTCCACTGAAAATTTCAACAGGGACAGAAAGGAAGTGGAATTTCTGTTCAGGCTCATCAATGATGCATTCATTGATCTTCTAGAAGATCCGAGAATATATGAAAACATGATCAGAGTGAAAGTGATCGGCGAATTTGACCATCTTCCGGATTACCTGCAGAATACAATCAAGAAGGTTGAGGAAACAACCAAAGGGTTCAAGAATTTCCGTTTCAACATAGCCATTGGCTATGGTGGCAGGCAGGAAATCATAAATGCAATGAAAAAAATGTACAAAGAGATCGAAGATGGGAAAATGACCGTGGACGACATAACAGAAGAAAAATTCCGCGAATTCCTTTACGACAAGAGCCTACCTGATCCCGATCTCATATTCAGGACAAGCGGTGAGGAAAGGATCTCGAACTTCCTGCTCTGGCAGTCTGCCTATTCCGAGTTATACTTCTCCGATGTGAACTGGCCTGAATTGAAAAAAACGGACTTCCTGAAGGCAATTATTTCCTATCAGGGAAGGAAAAGAAGATACGGGGTTTAAATGTACATTGCAGTAGATGACACAGACTCCCGAGAGGGAATGTGCACAACCTACCTTCTTTCTGAAATCATTATCCGCAGCGGGATGGACATCATCGGCTACCCGCACCTTGTAAGGCTGAACCCGGCTATCAAGCACAAAACGAGGGGCAATGGGGCACTCTGTGCCAAATTAGGGCACGGAAGAGGAGTTCCGCTTAAGATTGGGAGCTTCAACGGAATGGATATAATGAGCTACCCTGAAGAGGAAGATGCACCACAGGCAACTGATCTGATCAACCTTGCCGGTGAAGTTGTTGAGGAGATGGCCGTACTCGACGAACATGACACCAATCCAGGGATAGTTTTCTCCACCAGTGAATTTGATTCATCATTTTATTGGAAAGCTGTCCGGGAGGAAGTTTCAATCCACGAGGCTGAGGCATTTGTCACAGAACAGGGTGGTGAATACAGGAAATTCAAAAATGGAAGGGGGATCATTGGAGCAGCCGCTGCCATCGCGTGGCCTGCTAAACAAGTGACATATGAATTCCTCGCGTACAGATTCCCGAATGGGCTACCCGTAGCCCCTGACCTGAAGCTGGGAGTTGCCAGGCTGGCAGACCAGATACCGGGTAGCTTTAACAACATAGATAACAGGAATAATCACGCCGCAATCTTTCCCCGGGAAAGAACTCCTGTGGTACTGGGGATCCGGGGAACCCAGCCTGAGAGTTTACTCGATAAAGCTCCGGAGATCGTAGCTGAAACAGGCCTTGGTGTTGAACGGTACCTTCTGTTCAGGACAAACCAGGCTACGGATGATCACATTATTCCCGATCCGGAAAAGCTCCGGGACGGATGTTCCTATTCAATTGAGGGAACGGTAAAAGGGCAACCTTACAGTATAACAGGCGGGCACTATTTTGCCACACTGCAGAAGGGGCATATGGAACTTGCCATAGCAGCATTTGAGCCTACAAAAGAATTCAGGACTGCATTTTCGAAAATGGCATCCGGCGATGATATCAGGGTTTACGGGACCTACAAGGATAAATGCCTCAACGTGGAGAAAATGGAAGTGAAGGCTCTATCTGACGTTTACATAAAAATCCCTCCTACATGCAAAGAATGTGGTGACAGAATGCACAGCAGAGGGAGAAATGACTATAGATGCTACAGGTGCGGCAGCAAAGAAAGTCTCGCCTCCTACGAACTTAAACCCCGCGAGATCCTTACGGGAAAATTTGACGTGCCTGTGTTGTCAAGAAGGCATCTCTCGCGGCCATTTGAACTGGACATGTGTGATGTTGTGGGTGCTCCTGCCGAGGTTTACGCTTGATCAGCATCACCGGCATTCCCGGTTCCGGCAAAAGTTCAGTATGCACTTATCTGAGAAACTCCGGTTATGACTGCAGGAACATCCTTGATATGGATGGAGCCAGGGATTGCGTGGAAAACAATGAAATGGACATGGATTGCCTTCGGGACAGGATTAAATGGGAAGGCAAGTCCGGCATCATAATTGAAGGGCATTACTCCCATCTGCTTCCCTGTGAAATGGTATTCATACTTGAAAGGGACGAGTCGGAGACTGGAAAAACGCTATTGCAGAGGGGCTATTCAAAGGAGAAGGTTGAAGAGAACCTGGATGCACTGAGATCAGATATTATATACCAGGAGGCTCTGGAGCTGCTTCCTTCGTCTAGAATCCAAAGGATTAAGGTCGTGGAGGGTAATCTGGAACTTGCTGCTTTGAAGATAGTTGATCATATCAGACTTTCGAAAAAAGATTAATTGGTCCTGAACATTTTCCTTACTGATGGTACTGGATTCCTACAGAGGCACAGCAGATAAATTTCTCATCCCCTTATCAAAGCCTTTCATGAATATCAATCCAAATACGATATCATTGTTCTCACTGATATTTGCCGGCCTGACCGGCCTTCTCTTTTATCTTGGCGGAGTGCTCATCCTTGCAAGTTTTGTTACATTGCTTCTGTCTGCGCTGTTTGACGCCATAGATGGCAAGGTTGCGAGAATGAGGAATTTATCCTCAAAAAGAGGTGACCTCATGGACCATGTGCTGGACAGGTATTCAGACATTCTGATCATGCTGGGGTTCGTTTTCAGCATCCATGCACAGATGTGGATAGGACTTCTTGCCATCATCGGCGTGCTTCTTACAAGCTATTTGGGTGTGCAATCACAGGCATTGGGACTCAGGAGAAATTACTCAGGCATCCTTGGCAGGGCTGACAGGCTAGTGCTTATGCTCATATTCATTCTGCTTCAGTTTTTCATTGCTTACCATGCAGTACTGTATGGCATCCTGATAACACCCATCAATATATTGCTCATTTGGTTCGCAATAGCTGGCAATATAACAGCGGTGATGCGGTTCAGGGACACTTACTCTGCACTCGGCCCTTCTTGAAGGCCCAGTATAAGGGCCTCATATTCAAGTGCCAGTTCCCTGGCTCTCTTTTCATCCCGTGACTGACCGTAAACCCTTATTATGGGTTCTGTGCCCGAGGGGCGCATAAGCACCCATCCGTCACTAAGATAAATCTTGAGGCCGTCAGACCTGTCATTCGACTTTGTTTCAGCGTATGAAAGAATATGGGGCTCAAGGCTTTTCCAGTCTCTCTTTCTCTCAACTGAGAGTTTGTGGATGAAAAATTGTGGCAGGCTAGAAATCATTTCAGAGATCCTCTTGCCGCCCACTGCCATTAAATTTAGTATCAGGGCCACAGTCATCGCACCGTCCCTGCAATACTGGTGTTCCCCGTAGATTATTCCGCCATTTTCTTCTCCCCCAATCATGGCCCTGTTGTCTATCATTGTCCTGGAGACTAGAGGTGCGCCTACTCTTGTACGGATAAGATCGGCCTTTCCATCATGGCAAATCTCATCTATGGCGTCTGAACTGCTTATTGGGGTAACTACCTTGGTGCCCGGTTTAATGACACTCCTGACCACCAGGCACAAGGTCTTGTCGCCGTCAATGAAGTTCCCCTTTTCATCTATGAACACTGCCCTGTCGGCATCGCCATCGTGTGCGACACCGAGGTTGAAATTGCCGCCCTTCATGAGCGAAATGAGATCTTTCAGATTCTCTGGTCTGGGCTCTGATGTTCTGGAGGTAAATTTACCGTCAGGATAAGTATTAAGGGAGACCACGCTGCATCCAAGTTTTCTAAGGAGGGCAGGCGTAGTGAAATATGACGCCCCGTTTCCACTGTCGACAAGCACACGAAATTGCTTTTCTCTGATCTTGCCCACATTAACGTGTGACAAAATACCGTCTAAGTAAAGTTCAAGGGAAGTCGGATCGCCCCTCAACGTTCCTACATCTTCCCAGGGAACTGTCGCGAAGGCTTTCTCGTAATAGATCCTTTCGATCTTCTCCTCATCTTCACGCCTCAGCTCAGTTCCGTCATTCGCTATGCACTTGATGCCATTGAATCGGGGTGGATTGTGGGATGCCGTTATTACCACTCCAAAAATGCCTTTTGATTTGCAATAATACTGAAGTGCCGGCGTGGGCAGGATTCCCAAGTCTATGATGCCGCTCCCGCTGCTCATGAGTCCTGACGCGACGGCATTGAAAATCATGTTCCCCGTATCTCTGGTGTCCCTGCCCATTGCCACGGACACTTTCCCGTAGTAAGTTCCAATGGCTTTGCCAATTTCCTGGGCGAATTCTACTGTGAGATCTTTGTTTGGTATTCCCCGTATTCCATTGGTGCCAAAAATGGGTTTATAATCTGGAGTTTCAGTCAACTTAACCACGTTTTCATTGTATTGTAATATAATAATTTACGCGGATTACTCTTCCAGTGAGTAATCCCTCCCTCTCCAGCTTATGGATTTCATACCCGCCGCCTTGGTCAGATTGTAGATATAAATGAACGGTATGAGCAGACTTATGAAAAAAGAGTAAACAGGCAGTTTTCCAGACCTTTTTACCGCTCTGGCAGCATTTATGAGGGCTGGAATCAGGAATAACGCAAAGAGCGGGAATACCAGAAAAGTGAGGATTATGGATGAAATGAACAGTAGAATTGACGCCCCGTAAAAAATAAGGCCAAGCCTGAGTACCCTTCTCGTGGAATATACTGAGAGTGCGGTCTGTCTGTTTGCCCATTCCATGAAAGTTGCAAAATCGTCCGGCGAATTGATTGTGGGCATCGCTTCCTTTACATATGCGATCTTTAGCCCCATCTTTTTGCAGAGCTTAGTCAGTGCTATATCATCCGAAACAAAGTTGCGGAAGAATTCCATGCCTTCACCCTGGATCAGTTCAGCCCTGAATGCAAGTGATCCGCCCCATCCGAATCTTGTTATGCTGGATTCCATCATGCCAAGGCCAACGAAGCCCCAGATAAGTTTTACCTTAGACCAGAATCCGCCCACAGGTTCAAAATAAGGAAAAGTGGTCGATATTCCAGTATGAGGATTGATCATGGGGGAAAGTAGCTTTGAGAGCCAATCCGGTTTTACAAGAATGTCTGAGTCTGCAATGACATAGACTTCGTATGGTTCGGAGCCATTAATTGCAGAGGAAATTGCCCTGACTTTGCCGCTGCAGTTCACGCAACGGTCAGTTGCAAGCATCCATTTCATTCCCACTTCATTGAGCACTGGAACACTTGCATCGTCTGCAGAATCAACTACAGCTATGATATCATGGTGGCTGTAGTCCTGCTTCATTATGCTTCTGAGGTTTGCCTCAAGGGAATAGTCAAGCCCTCTGCAGGGAACTATTACCAGAGCTTTAGACTGGGGTTTCCCAGAATAAGTATCGTTACGGTTCCTTATTGCTGCTATATATGTCAAACCTAAAAAAACTAGAAAAAGGAATGCAACGAATAAATCGAAAAAAAAGTTATAAAATAACCACGGAAGCGACATTAGACAAGAGTAACTTCTTCAGTATCTACCTGGCCAACTCCGTCGACACTGGAGATAGTCTGTTCAACCTGGTCTATCTTTCCTTCCTGGTCGGGCACAATTACCTGTAACTTTATGGCCTTAAGGCCGAAACCCACTTCGTTTATTTCCACATTGTTTACTTCACAAAGGGGCTTTACCTTCTTTACAACCTCATCCTTGATGACGTTGATATCAAGCTCCACATCTGTGGGCAAAATTTTTAACAATACTGCTACGTCTCCCATTGAAATCCCTTCATGGTCCCTGGAAACCGCATTTGGGGCAGTCATATTTTGTGGAGTGTTCGCGGCAGTCTTTGCAGCGCCCTATAAGCTCTTCGCCGCACTGTGGGCATTCAAATATGGAGTAACCAGTCTGGACAAGTCCGACTCCGCAGGACGTGCAATTCTCTTTGTATCTCATCTAAATCATTGCCTTCTTAAACGGGATTCAGGATGCTGTTCGCTGAATACCTAAACTAAGACTGCACCAAATTTCTGGAAAATATATAACCCTTAGCTAGATGACTTATGTGCAAATGCCAAAAATGAAAATTCTTTCAACCATTAACGGCGAAAAAGTGGAATATCAAGTTGAAAATTATTTCGAAGCTTCAGAAAACCCACTATATCTTGGCGTAATTGTAAAACCCTCACCTGGGCTTTGGGAACTTCTGTCCAGATCAAAGACTGTGGTGGTCGTTACTGATAATTTGCCCATCACCCACAGTATAACTTACAGAATAGAAGTGGGTGAAAGCTCAATTTTCTTTCTTACGCCAAAAGAGTGATCAATCCGGGAATTCAGGCCCCAAATATTACAAATGATACAACCGCAAGGAAAACCATGGTAATCCCAATAACAACGTATGATCTTAAATTCCAGCTCATCACCTTCTGGCCATCTAGGGGCGGGATTGGGATCATATTGAAAACACCAAGGTAAAGGTTAATTTGTGAGAGGTAACCCATGGGAAAAGCCCAACCAGTTCCCCCAAGTGAAATTCCTGCTGCAAGGAAAATAGTCCCTAAAACAAGATTCGTCATGGGTCCGGCAAGGGCGGTTTTACCCACTCTTCCCTGCCCGAAAACTCCTTCAATGTAAACTGCTCCAGGGGCGGCTATAACGAATCCAAGGAATGAAAAGATCAAACCACCAAGAAGGCCCATGGGCCAGATTCTGAATTCAGCATGTCCCCCGTATCTTCTTGCAACTTGCCTGTGGGCCAGTTCGTGAGCCAGGAATGCCAGGCAAACAGCTGTCAGACTCAGGACAAGATAGTAAAGAACCAGGGATGTGGAAAGTCTGAAAGAATAGTGGCTGAAAATAGAGATGGAAAAAGCCATGGTCAAGGCAATAACTGCAATCAGAATATCCTGCACTTCCCTCCCTAAACGGGAATATCCAAAGGAATGCAATCAGATTTCGCCCTCTTCATTCATCTTCGACATATATTCCATAAGGGTCATGACATCGAGGGCCTCAGATATGCCTAATTTGAGAAAGAATGCAATGTGAAGTGTTTCTTGCTTTATATTTTCCTTCAGTGCGACCCTTAGCAGTTTCAGAAGGGTTTCATCTTTCAGTTTTGGCCTTCTGGCAATTTCCATCTGGTCTTTTATGTAAATGTATATATTTCTTGCAAGAACAGGGTCTTTCCTGTCCAGGTTATTGAAAATGGTGCTGATGGAAAGATCTTTGAGGCTTTCCAGGTCTACAGCCTTTGCTGCCTTCTGTATAACGTCTCTGGTCAGTATCTCATATTTTTCCTCATTCACATCGAAGTAAAAGTCCCTGCTGGCGAGGAACTGGAATACGGGCTCAATCTGTTCTATGGGTATATCTGCCTTATAAAATGCCTCTTTCTTGTCAAATTTCTTTCCCACTTTGTACTCGAGCTTGAGGAGCCTGCTGACATAGAAGATTGTTTCCATAAATTCTTTCTTGGTCTTAAGGTCCTCACTGAGTTCATTATGGGTCTCTTTTGTAAGAAGGGTGCCTTCGTACCTTCCCATGAGCTTTTCAGCCATGTCGAAGTTGTCGCCTTCCATGTAGCTCCTTATGACGAACTGCAGGCTCCTTTCATCAACAAACTTCGGATTGGTTTCGTAGAAATGGATTACCGCTTCGTAATCCCGGTCATCATAATATAGCCTCAACAGGGTATTTGTCACGTTCAGGCCTTTGGAGAACTCATCGCAATATTTCAGGCTCTGCAGAAGTACCTCAATTGCATCCTCTCTCTGGCCTGACTTGATGAGAAGCTCTGCATATAGGTTGACAATCTCAAGATCCTCTGGGTTGTTCTTGTTGAGGTTCTTTGCAACTTCAAGGGCAAGTTTCGTGTCACTGCTCTCAAAAGTCCTGGTTGCAATAATTATCCCAAGCCAGGTGTAGCCTTCCTGCTTGTACAGGTTAACCAGGAAATCCCTTACATCCCTGTTGTACCAAAGGTTATCAACGGTATATCTGACTATCTCCTGGTCCTCATCCTTCTTGAAGGTCAACTTTCCAAGAAGTTCTATGACTCCTTGAATATTGGAGGTCTTCTGGAAAAATTTCAGTTGAAGCAGTTTATTATCGGTTTTCTTAATGAGCTCTTCAGACTCCTCAAATTTTCCAACTTCCATGAGAGAAGTCACATAGTTTTCTATTTTCTCCGGATCAGCCCCTAGAGAAATGGCAATTGAATAATGCTGAAGGGCTTCCTGGAATTTTGAAGAACCCATGTAGGTATCCCCAATTAACAGTTCAAGCCAGATTGTCCTGTTTTCTGTCTCCAGGTCAATAAGGAAATTCAGGATTTCCGAGGACTTCCCAAGGCTCTGGTAAATGCCAATCTGCCTGAAGACGTCATCCTGGTCATACTGGTTTGTGCTGAATAGCATCATGGAGGCTTCACCCGCTTTCTTATATTCCTTGTTGACTAGTGCCAGGTCGCGCCTGAGCCTCACTATCCATGGGTTACGCACATGTCCTTCAGCATCGAAAGACAGCAGAATTGAAGCCATATTCCAGAGTTTATTTTTAGTCAGTGTCAGGTATATTTCTGAAAAATCAAAGAAATCCAGGATATTCATTCCCACAATTTCTTCAAGGTACTCCCTGAATTTCTTCTGCTCGTCGGTAGCAAGCGCAATGTTCAGGAGAAGTTTCAGGAAGTCTGTATTCCTAAGCCTGTCATGTGCACTCTCTGCATATTTTCTTGCTAAGTTGAATTCACCTTTCCTGAACTCGATCAGAGCTACACTGTACCGATAGAAAGGATCAACTTCCGAGTGGGAAGTACGGTTAAGCTGCGTCTCTGCTTTTCCAAGTTTGCCCAGCTTGATGTAAGCTTCTGTCAGGGGGAAGAGGAATCTTGAAGAATCAATAACATCATCTGAGAATTTCCCTTCATAAATCTGGGTGAGAAAGTCCATAAGGCCCCTTATTTCCTTGAACTGGGGCAAATAGAGCATGCTCCTTATCCTGTCTGGAACAATCGGATTCCTTGTGGAAAAATATTCATATGAAAATATGTAGGCAAGGGCTTGGGATGTGTTTCCAGTAATAATTGCATTATCCAGTGAGTCCATTCTTGGCCGCAATCCCCTCAACCGATTGGATACCAGCTTGTAATAGGGAGTCCTGTTCTTTCTTGATTCGTAAATATCATCAAGCCTGCCAAGAAAATCATCATCCCGCACATTGAAAAATATCGAATCGACGACTTCATGGGAATCCATCAGTTCCGGATGTTCAGCAAGCTCCTTCAAAGCTGACTTGTTTTCATCCTCGTAAATTTCACAGGCCACATAAATTGGATGGAATTTCGTTTTAAGGTTAGAATTGTCCTCGCATATCGTTACTATGGAATCGTATTCCCCACGCTTGAATAGCCAGCTCATGGCATAAGAGGTGGCTTCGTGATTTTCAGGATCTTTCTCCATAAGATCCCTGGCAAGATTGAATGCCTCGCTTTCCTTGTTAAGCTTGATTAGAACCGTTAGTTTGAGGTTGAGGAGGCTTTTGTCACCAGGATGTTTGGCCAGGGCCTGATCGAGATCCCTTATTGCCTCATTGAATTTGGAACTGGATATTTCACATTCTATTTTCTTGCCCAGAACATCTGGATCCGCCATGGAGGCTGGATAAGCCTCAATCAGCTGCTGGCACTCAGAGTAGAGTTTTTGTGAGAATGCGAGATTTATGGCGTTTTTAACAGTGCCAAGGTCGGAATTGTTTCTGTTTGCAAGATGTTTGAAAATTTCATAAGACTCAACAGTCTCGTTGAGCCTGAGCAAGGCCTCCCCTTTCAACTTCAGGAGTTCATAATCTTCAGGGAAGAGCTTGAGTCCATATTGTGCAAAGCTTACCGTAAGGGATGGCATATCATTCTGCAAAAGGAGACGCCCAACGTTCCTCAGGTCCTGGAGATCAGTTATCTTCTCAGGTTCAAGTTTCTGAATTTCCTCAATAAATTTCTCGTGGTTTTCCTTCTCGAAAATTTCAATGAGTTTTATCTCTGCCCAGGTATCTTCGCCTTTCATCAGCAGAAGCCCAAGGAAATTTTCTGCTAACTGGGTATTCTTTCCAGCCAGAAAATTGCTCAGTATGGCTGCCTTTGCTGTTAAATCAAGTCCCTGTGAAACCGCCTCCTGGAAAAGTTCGCGGTCATAGGAACCTTTTTCTGAGAGGTATATTGCAGTTTCAGGATAGCGGTCAAGCTCCCGGGCCGCCCTGTTCAAGATATCAAGATTGGTTTCACCCAGGGAAATTGGCCTGTCCATTCCAAGTAGGCCCAAGATTTCAGAATATGCATCTACGGAGTTCAGTTCAGCCAGTTTCATGTCCCAGAGTTTCTGGGATGTTGTGATGAATGAAAGTACCTTGTCCAGACCTGTAAGGAACGCCTCGTTGTCGGCTGCACGCAGGTTTTCAAATATATTTTCCACCTCAAGGAAAGCATCCTCTTCAGGGGAGATGTGTCCAGAGCTCCAGGTTTCCTCCAGCTCTTCAAGGCCATCTAAGAATTCCTTCTTAGCAGCCTCTCTGGATTCTCCGGCTGAGGCAATAATGCCTTCGGCAGCCTGTCTCAGTCTCCTGACGGCTTTCTTGATTGTAGTGGCTTCCGCCATCTGTGTTCTAGAGTGCAACTCATATATTATTGTTATCTCGTATTAATTGGGAAATATTACAGGGAACCGCCCAATATCAGGTTTACAATCTGCAGTGTCCCATACATGACAGTGGTTACTATCCATGTCATGATAACGAAATGATGCAGTCCGTGTACAACTTTTCCACCGTCTGCGATTTTAAGGGCAGTCCCCGCAATGAATGAGTGTACAAGCAGTATTGCAATAATGAAACCCTCTATGGTGAGTATTGAAGACTGCGGCTGGGAAACAAATATTCCAAAGGAGTTCAGGGACTGTACATTGAAGGTGGAGAATACCTTGTTTATGATCTGCAGCACCCCAAATGCGATTGCGAGTGAAAATGCCAGCCCACCTGTTATGCCATAAAGGACGCCCACGTAACTGGTTACCGAGGCATGCCTTCTCTTTCTGAGCCTGATAACCCTGTCAAAATTGTCTGCAACCACGGCTCCCGCCTTATCAGCATTTGCCCCAAGTTCAACACTTTCAACAAAGCTCTCCGAAAACACTTCTATAAGGTGAGATCCAGTATCTGCGCTGAAATTTTTCCAGGATGAGAGGTTGTTGATCCTGTATGCGAGCCTTCTGTAAAGTGCCCTTATATCTGAGGTGAGAGTACCAAAGTCATGGAGTACGATAGCTTTTAAAGCTTCTATTATCATATTGCCCCTCGCAGCAGCTGATCCTGCAAGGGACCTGATGAAACTTCCAAACATCTCATCCTTCTTTGCGACTATCTTTTCCGCTTTCGAACCCACATAACCGGGCACAAATAGCGGGGTTACGATTATGGCTATTATGAGGTAAAAAGGCAGAATCGTGTAAAGGCGCATCACTAAGGAGATGACTAGAAGAACAACAGATGAGGCACATCCAATAATAAGGTATTTTTGAATCTTGAGTTGCAGGGGAGTCTTAATCCCAGTGTTGTGCCATATGGGGTCATTTGGCAGCACTACCTTGATTCCATAAACAAGCATTGCCTCCCCAAGCACAATTGTTAGCAGGCTCAGTGACAGAACCTGGACAATATTGATGTTTATGAGTATAGGCATTATCATTACAAATGTTATAAGAAATGCAAAGGACAGCAGCATTGAAACGTAAAGATCCTTGTAAAGGTCGAATGTGTAGAGCGAAGAAATATACGTGGTTTCAAAGTTGCTCATCACGGTCTCTGCCTCGTTGTTCACAAATTCTTCAAAATCCTGTCCACTGTTGATAGCGTGACCAAACCTTGCTAGGAAATCCTCAAAAATTTCACTTGGAGATCTGGATGAGAGGAACATCGCAGCTTCTGAAAGCCCCCTTCTCCAGTTCTTGACAAGGTTTACCAGTTTTGCTATCTCATCCTTGATCCTGCCCAGTTTTTCTTTCTCAGACAGGAGCTCCAGCATGTCGATCCTGTTTGCTGCACTGACTGAGAGGGTTGCAAATGCAGTTATGAAATATGGTATGTTTGAATTGATATCGGTCTTGGCCACATCCCTTTCAAGCACAGGCCGCAGAATAATGAAGAGCACTAATACGGCGCCAACAGCAGCGGCTCCTGCGAGATACAGGATTCCGGTAAGGTTGTAAAGAATAATTCCCACAACAACAAGGACAAGTGAAATGCCCATTATTGCCAGGTCTCTTTTCTTAAATTCTATCTTGGAAACTGTCCCTAGAAACCTGAACTCTGGCATTCACTTCACCCGTATATCGGTATTGATTCTGCACCTTTGGTGTAGAAAGACTTGATGAGCTCAAACACCTTGTAGTATGACATTATGTTGTTCTTGAGCATCCATTCTATGATCCTGGCCCTCTTGAACAACTCGTCGTAAATTGCCTTCGGGTCTGTCATTCCGGCAGTCTGTGCAATTCTCTTCTCTAATATGTAACTGTTATTGAGTCCCCTGAACACGTGTTTGTCATTGGTTGCATCCCACTGGAATACCTGCTTGGTTGAAACTCCACCAAGTTCCTCGAAGTAACCTTCAATCTCGTTTATGCTGGTTGTTCTTCTCAGAAATTTCCCGTTTACGTACACGGCCTGCTGTATGAGGGCAATATTCAGGTTATCCATGAAAGTGACAGGTATGTTAATCGGTGTTCCTGTGAACCTTTGTATCATTTTCTTGACGGAAGCCGCATGGAATGTTGAAATGACAGGGTGCCCTGTCTGCATTGCCTGGAAGGCCATGGATCCTTCAGCTCCTCGGATTTCTCCCACAATGATGTAATTTGGCCTTGACCTCAATGCCGTCTTTAACAGATCGAACAGGGTAACTCTGCTCTCCTCGGCACCTCTTTCTCTTGTGACAAGCTGCTGCCAGGCTTCCTGAGGGGCCCTCACTTCAGGGGTATCCTCTGCGCTGAATATCTTGGATTCTGGCCTTATGAAAGGCACCATTGCGTTAACGACTGTAGTCTTGCCACTGGCTGTTTCACCGCACACGAAGACACTCTGGCCGTATTCTAATGCTAGCCAGAGATAGGCAGCTTCCTCAGCTGAAAGTGTGTTGAACCTGACCAGCTGAACAATACTTATTGGAATATCTGCGAATTTCCTGATTGTAAAGCTCGGCCCACGTGTTGAAACATCACTGCTGTAAACAATTGAGAGCCTGGAACCATCCGGAAGGGTGGCGTCAACGATCGGAGTCTTGTCTGATACCGGCCTTCCGACTCGTTCACTTAGCCTTTTGCTGTATATTGAAAGGCGGTCATTGTCTCCAAAGCTCACTCTCGTCTTCAGGGAACCAAATATCTTATGCACGATAAATATGTCATTTGCACCTATGCCACTGATATCTTCAATGTTAGAATCTCGGATAAGTGGCTCAATCGGCCCCAGACCTATGACATCTTTCTTGATGTTATAGAGCATTTTGTCCCGAAGGTCAGCCTTGATGGTAACTGAAGTCAACTTGACTTTGTTTGTTGACCCAACTGTCACTGCTTTGTTGTAGATATCTTCAAGGTTGTGGTCCAGGACTTCCTCAGATTCCGGGGGAGGGTAGTCTGCTGCATAATTCAGTATGACTCCCAGGATCTGTTCCATGAAACCCAGTTCCTCCATGGTGAGGTCAGGTTCAACCGGCTTGTAGATCTTGGTCCCGTTCTCAGTGTAAATGTGAATAAATATTGGGTCTCCCACGGGATAAATGACATCCAGAGAAGCAATATCCCGAAGTGAGTTGTCCGGTACAGGCACGAACTGCGGGGTCCTCTGTGCCAGTGCACGGTATTCATTGATGTAAGTGTAAAGGTGCGGGTTCCTCTGAACCGCTACCTCAAGACTGTCTGATATTACATAATCTGCCATTTTAATTCCTCATGATACGCTTGAGATTTCAACTATCAACCCACGCTTGGGTTCTATCCTGAATGGAATTGCCTGCTGGAATGAGTTGAGTGCCATGGGAAATTTCACCAGGTCAACCACATGCCTTCTTTCTCCTGCAAGATCCTTTGTGGTGAGTGCTATTATTGTTGTGGAAAGCTCATGTATAGTTGAAAGGTTGTTTTTCCCAACATCTGCTGGATTTATTGTGACGATGACTATCCTGTTTTCCGAGAACTTCCTCAGTTTTGAGAAATATTCTCCAACATCATAATCGCTGAACATTTCAGGGTTCAGTGCATCTATGATGAGGACCTGCTTGTCTTTGACCTGCTCCATGTTCAGGAGCTCGTCAAGGGTTGCTTTCCTGTTCTTCCTCATTAGAAACACCGAGGTTATGAAGGAAACCTGGTCAGCAAGTATTTCATTCATCATGGGGTAGCCCAGTGATTCCGCCTCATTGATGAATTCCCTGATGGGGAACTGGGACGATATGTAGGCGACGGTTGTATTATGTTTTATCAAACCATAGGCTAATCTCAAACACAGGAGAGTTTTTCCTGCCCCGCTGCCTCCTTCTATGGTTATCACCTGGCCGAGATACAAACCTCCGCCCATTCGCCTATCCAGTTCATCCCCCTCAAGGGAAAAATTCAGATACATCGCTTCACCATCAAATTAGGAATTCCATGCTCTTGCTCAGCCCATTGGACACAGACACTGTTATTTCATTATATCCACTGGGGATGGTCACATTGACCACTATCTCGCCCACCTGGCTGGGCATGAGTTCCCCCGTGTTTCCAGGAGAAACCATGCTTACCTCGCTGCCCGAAATGAGCGTGCCATTGATGAGCACATTAACTGTCGCATTTGTGAAATAAATTCCCGTCTCACCGGTGTTCTTTATGTAGAACACGTACCCATTCTCGTAAGGAATGCTGCTTGGGTCGTTTATTATCTCAAAGTTCGTCTGGATCTGGCTGGATGTTCCCTTGGCGGAATTCTGCATTCCAAGGGAAAGATGGGCTGTCTGGCCACCTAGCACACCCACTACGCTGACGCTCAATATGAGCGTGGCAATGAAAAATATCATTTCCGAAGTTGCCATTGACGCCATTAGGGTATCACCACTTTTTCAAATTTTTCATATCCCGTGTTAAACACCATTTCCACATTGTGTGTCCCCGCTCCTGTGATGAACGTTATTGTATCGTTTCCCAGGGGGAACAGGTATTGACTGCCATATGTGAAGTTAACGAGGCTACCGTTAACCAGCACGTTTGTGTGATTCATGTTGAGGGTCACACTCCCCGTATTTGTAACGTTCAAAGTTACTGTGAAGTTTGAACCCGAGGCGGCATAGCTATAGTTGTCTATGCTGACCTTGGAATTCATGTAATCGTAATTCTGCAAGTATGCCTTATGCTGTGCATCATTTATCTGTGTTTCCGTGTGCACATAGTCGGAATATATTATGCCGAAAAAAATAAGGGAAGAGCTTAGCAATATTGCCACAGCTACAACGTAACTAAATCCCATATAATTCGTCCACTCCCTTCTTCAACATTCTGAAGTCTCTTTCCAGTGCTTCGATCAGATCTCTTGTAATCTCGCCACCGTTGAGCTTTTCGATGAAGAGCATGGTAACTATGTGGTCCTGGATTGAAGGCTTGACCTTGTACTCCTGCACAGGGCTGATCAGGCCAGTCATTTTCGTGAACTTTATCATCTGTTCCTTTACTGACTGGGAAATCCATCCTATGCTCTCGTAGTAGTCCAGCACATCCATGGTGTTCTCCGGGCCATAGTTGTCCAACAGGAACTCCAGCCATCGCAAGGCAACCATGAGTGAGACCACATCATCACCAAGTGTTTCCAGCTTGGCTTTTCTGTGGGCCTTCCATGGGTATCTTGCCTGCACCTGGCTAGTTTCCGCATCCGGTTCATTAGGCTTCTTCTTGTTTCCTTCTCCAGATAGCATCTTCTCGACGTTTGATATCTCCTTGAAAAGGTTGTCCACCTTCCCTAAGAGTGAGTTCTCTTTGCTTTCGCTATACCTTTGCTCCAGATTGTTAAAGAGGGCTTCAATGTCCGATTTTGAGAATTTCGTAGGCGAGTTCAGTATTTTCTGCCGAAGCTCTTCCAGTACAAATTTAGGAATGGTCTTGTCTGCAGAGTCCATTTTGGTCTGCAGAAAACTTTTCAACGCATCATTGATCATTTGTATCCTCCTGGTGTTCTACATCTGAAATCATGTCATCAAGATCAGGGGCCCCATATAGTTCCTTGAGATCATCGATAGCATACTGTACCATTCTCTCCAGGTCGTGTATGTTCTCCCTAAGCACATCAGTGACTTCCTTGATTTCCTCAGGAGTTACATCCATGAAGGGGTTGAATTTCTTGGATACCATTTCATACAATGATACTACCATTTTGACATTCTCCCTCACTTTCTCCAACTCCTCTTTGATTTCAGATATGTTCCTCTTCGCGGTTTCCATTGATACATTCAGTTTACTGACTTCGTTTTCCACCGCACTGATTCGCTGATTAACACCATCAATGAACTTACTGTCAAATGACTGTGTGCTCTGCTGTGCTTCTGTAGGTGGTTGTATGAGTGAATTCTGCTGGGGTACGTTGACTGTGGTCTCTTTCTTCTTTTTGCCTAAGCCCTTTATATTATCGAAGAGACCCATTGTAATCACTGCTCAAATAGGAGAAGGTATTTGGAGCTTACTGGAGCTCCATAACCTTCTGTGTGAAAGCAAACGGTGCGCTGAACTGTATCACTCCCGGGTTGCCCACTTGCGGTACGACAGATCCTGTCACAGGTGCGTTCTGTGTGATTCCAATCCCAAAGACGGCGGTAACGTTAATGAGTATTGCAGCTTCTCCACCAGATGTTACAACTGGGTAGTATTTTGTCATGGACTTCTGCGGATCCTTCAGATCAAGGACTGCAAAATTTGTTGCATTCGCGGCTTTGAAGAATTCACTCTGGAAAACGTTGCTGGTTCCGGATGTTACATCATGGAAGCTCTTGGTGGTGTTACTGTTGGTTGTGCTGTAGGTCAACGAGGCTGTGATGCCGTTGTAAGTTAACTGCACGGTTGTCTGGTTCAGGTTGATTCCCGAGCTGCCTGCGTTAGGTGTAACGTAGATGGCAATCTCGCTTATGCTTCCTGACTCCACAACTGATGCGTTGTCAAGGCCCCAAACTGATGAGACGGTAAGTCCCGTTGCTACCTGCTGGGTGGTTGACGTACCAGTGCTTGTTGCTTTCTGCTGCAGGCTTCCGGCTGTGTGTATCAGCACGGTTGCTGCTACTGCTGCGACTAGAACCATGGCTATAAAGATAATCAGGGTTCCAATCCCGGTTTCAGCCCTATTGGCCTTAAGGCTGAAGGCTCTCTGGAGTTTTTTAACTCCCATTTTTAGTGTTCTATTCATTAGACACCTCAAACGGTGGAACCCAAGAGTTTCTAATATCAGTTTTTTGTACGGGAACATATCTGTGACTCTGTAAAGAGCAGTGCAGAACCGAATGCAGGGGCTTATGTAGGTGCGTTCCTGCCTTTCAGGGTTTTGCCGGTTTCCCTGGGAAAATCACCGGCTAAATGTTTTTCCCTGAGTACACCATAAGACTGGGCATTCTTCTTAGCATATTCAAGGAGAAGTGGATCCGCTTCTCTTTTTACCTTGGCTGGCAACCCCGCAATAAGGGAGTTCTCTCTGCAGGTGAAATTTTCAGTGACAACTGCCCCTGCTGCTATGACGCATCCTGAGGGTATTTTGGACCCATTCATGACTATGGCACCCATTCCAACTATTATGTTATCCTTGAGTTCGCATCCATGAACAACAGCATTATGCCCCACTGAGACGCCCTCACCAATAGATGTGCCATGGTTGATCTCTGTGTGAAATGTTACGTTGTCCTGTATATTGGATCCATTTCCAACCATTATCTTATTGAGATCTCCTCTTAGGACTACATGGTCAAAAATAGCCACATCATCACCTATTGTAACTTCCCCGATTAGAACTGCTGTATTGGCAATATAACAGTTCTTTCCAATAAGTATGGGCATTACAACTGTAAGTGGTTCTTTCACTTAATGTTTGTACATAGGGCGCGATATTTCGTCTGCCAATTTTGAGGGAAACCTATTTAATGACTGCTTTAAACCACAGACGAAATTTAGTATGTTTATTTTGTATTAACAAAGTTTATATTAAGGCATTAATTTGTCAGACGAATGTATGATGCCAATCCTCCTTACATGGATCATTGGTTTCTTTGCATGAGAGGTGAAAATACTGTCTGTACCATTTAGGATAACTGTCAGGCTGACAAAGGAAACTATGGGCCAACTCGAGGAGTTGGTGGAAAACTTCCAGTACGAGACAGTATCGGATGTTGTAAGAAGGGCCATTGACGAATTTATAGAGCGCAACTACAGAAAGGGGCCCACATCAAAGGTAGACCTGGTTCTGCCTAAGAAGATGATCGCTGAACTTGAGACAGAAATTGACCAAGGCACTGCCATCTCACTGGATGACCTTATACGGGTCATTCTCAGGGATTATACCCTGAACAAGATTAACAAGGAGATCAAGGAAATCTCAAAGGAAGAGAACGTGAAGTAGCTCTTTGATTCATTTTGCTGCTAATGCCACGCTATTAAAAATTCAAGAATTCAGCTTCTCTCTTGCATAAATTTTCATAATCAGCCTATTCAAAGAGGTATTGCCCAAATTTTTAAACTTACACTTATACCCTAAATAATGGTCGTCATCAAGGAGACCGTGCCTACCTTAAGGAAAATTTACGGAAATAGCTTCATAAACGAAGTTGAAAATATGGCTGATGTCATAGGATTCAGCATCGAAAAGGAAAATGATGAATTCCGGGTTGAGTTCAACCCTGACAGGCCTGATCTATTTTCATTCAGCCTTTTGAAACGAACAATCGATATATATCACGGAAAAGGAAAATGGCAACCCATAAGGATTGAGAAGGGGACAGCGGATTTTATTATTAATAGTAAAGTGAGGGCCCTCAGGCCTTATGCCATCGGATTTCACTGCAAAGGGCCAAGAATAGGGGACCATTTCAGGGAACTAATTGATTACCAGGAAAAACTCCATCTTTCAATCGGGAAGGATCGCTCCAAGGTATCAATCGGATTACACGATGCAAAAAACCTGAAGTTCCCATTGAATTACTTTTCCGGAAATTCAGGGAAAACGAAGTTCACAACTTATGACAATACATTGACTGCCAGTGCCTCGGATATTTTGAAAAAACATCCCAAGGGTGTTGAATATGCCCATTTAATTCCTTCCAAGGATCTGGTGCCGCTAATAGAGGATTCTGAGCATAGGGTACTCTCCATGCCTCCGGTTGTTAATGGCAGTGCAACTGTTGTTTCAGAAGATACAACTGCTTTCTTTATAGACATTACTGGTACAGACCTGAAGGCCTTGAAAGAGGTTTTCTTCCTTTTATCATATTACTTCAACTGCCTGGATTATGCCATAACTGAGTCAAATCTGGAAGATATCAGGAAATTCATGAATGTGGATGGCAGAGCAATATCAGTTTCTTTGAATGAAATAGAGAGGATATTGGGTCAGGAAATGGATGTTGAAGAATGCGCCACTCTGCTCCAGAAAATGGGTTATAGCTCCAAAGCTGAAAAAGGAGGCATAGTATCCATGGTTCCGGGGAATAGAATCGATGTAATGGGCCCTGTTGATGTGATCGAGGATATTGCCAAAGCCTTTGGATATGGAAACCTGAAGCCTCGAATGCCTGATCTGGACATAATAGGTGCAGAAGCAGTGGGCAATCAGCTGGCAAGCAATATCAGAAACATCATGACTGGCCTGGGTTATCAGGAAATCATGAGCTATGTAGTTACTGCTCAGGAAAACTACAGGATTGCAGATTACAAAGGGGCGGTTCACATAAGGAACCCCAAAAGCCTGGATTTCAGCATGGTCAGAGACAGGTTGTATTTGGGGGTGCTTGATTTTCTAAAGTTGAACAAAAGGAGAAATCTGCCTCAGGCGGTATTTGAGCTGGGTGAAGTCATCTTAGGAAGTGAACAGCAGACAAACCTGTGTGTAGCCAGAATAAGTTCAAAATCAGCGTTTTCCGATATGAAACAAGTTCTGGATGCAATAATGACAAGGATGTCACTGGCAGAGTATGAAATTAGGGCCGAGGATCATGAGAACTTCATCAGTGGCAGAACAGGGAAGATTATGGCAAAGGGTGAATGCATTGGTTATATTGGTGAGGTCCACCCAGATACACTGGATCAGTTCGACCTGAAAAATCCGCTAGCAATGCTTGAAATGAACCTTTCAGCTGTTTCTGGGTTAGTTAGTTAGAACTCCGGGGAAGAACAGGCGTTCACTTTGCCTTGCAGAAAGGTTAATTCCCATTTTTTTCAATTTTTCAAGGCTAATGCTGTTTTTTGAAAAGTCATAACTCAGGAGGCTCTTTTCCACAATTTCGAGGCTAATTCCGGTAACTTCTGCAATTCTCTCAACTGATTCTTTGAGCATCAGGTTCTTGGTTCCAGAAATATTCATCAAATTCGTATATTCAGATGCCCATGCCTCGATATTCTTCCGATTAACACTATAGCAGTTCCGGTTAACAGCCGCGATGCAGCATGGGAAATCTCCCAGTGTATCCTCGTAGCGAAACGCAACGTGGTTTTCTGGAATCTCAAGCAACTTGGAAAAATAAGGCTCCCATATGGCAATCATATTACATTTTCCCGACTTGAAATCACGAAGGGCAGAATTCGGGTTGTCATAACTCTCAATATGGTCTGGCAGTCTTTCCAGCATAGTCGCTGATGCAAGAGATATCATTGAAGACAGATCAGTACTTAGGATTGCTGATTTTCCCGCTCTTTGCGAAATTATTCCCGATCCCCCGGAAGCCAGTCCCGACAGGACTAGAAGATTGTCTTCCACCATTCCTGACATAATTACCGCCTTGGTAGGTGCAAGCATTAAATCAAGTGTGTTCATGTTAAAATCCTGAAAGAGTTCCCTAGTTCCATCATAAAATCTGTAAAGAATCTTGAAACCTGCCTTGTCCAGAACCTCATCAAAAACCGCCATGGCAGGGGCGTACTCTGAGGACCTTAGCATCCCAATTCTCAGGACACCGCTTATAAGCCCGGGGTAGAAATCCAGGTGGTAGACCTTGACCAACCCTCCTTCTTTGCGTCTAGCAATGACTCGGGCAACCTCCGAAAGGTGTGCAAGCTGTTCTGAACAATATGATTTTGATATCCCCAGTATTTCCTGGAGGTCTTTCTGGTAAATCCCATCTTTCCCAATTTTAACTAAGAGATCGATGATCTGGCTCCTGACTCTCGAGGGTTTTCCAGATGCCACAATAGGTGAAACAGTAAATGGAATTAAGAGTATGCCAAAGATATTGCATCGACTCGCACTTACCCGTCAAAGAGACAAAGATCTGCCTGACCCTTTGAGTCAGCTTTGTGTTCAAGCATAAAAACTATATGCTAACAAAAATATGGAGAACAAATCTGAAATGCACCTTTTAGAGACTGAAAACATAGGAGATATTGTTGGTTTACTAGAAATACTGGAAGATTTAGGTAAACCTGTTGACATTGCCACACTTGATGATTCGCTGGATGAGGAAAGAACTACATTGCTCAATCTTCTTAATGACGCTGAGGCTCTCGGGCTCGTCAATGTCGCAGACGGCGATGTTTCGCTTACCAAAGAAGGCAGTTTGTTCCTGAAATCCGATCTTACCCAGAGGAAAGTAATCTTGAGGAAAATTCTGTCCCGAATAGAACCATTTTCTTCAATTATCGGGCTGCTCAAGAAAGGTAGAGAAGGTGCTATGGAGAAGGAGGACCTGGACGAGTTCCTAGGGGGAAAATTCCCTTCTGAGGATCCAGAGGTAACATTCAGGGTCCTACTTAACTGGGGTCGCTATTCTAAGCTATTTGATTATGACATGGACGATGAGACTCTAACCTATATCGCCTGATTTTTAAGAAAATAGCTGAATAAGGATGCAGTGCGTTCAGATTAGTTTTTTATATTTAGATTATATTAGAGCACCTCAGGAACGACCCCAATGGAATTACAGCTTGAGACTAAATTTAACGGACTATCTAGGATATACAACTACTCAGAAGTAATAATCGTCGGTATATTGGTTGCAGTCTACCTTTTCCTCTCGAATTATTTCTACTGGGCTGCAACCTTCACTTACGGTGGAGGAATAGCTGCTCTTCCTACATCTGGAGGAAGCGATCCTTACTACAACTTTGTTGCAATACTGCACATTTTGAATCTGCATACACAGTTGGTGCACGATCCAACCTTAAATTACCCGTTGGGAACCATAAATCCGAGGAATCCTTTCTTCCACTGGCTTATAGCCTTAGTAGCAGAGATCCTATCACCAATCTATGGTACCCAGAATGCCGCTTTCTATGTTTTCGAGGAATTTGACGCAGTCTTTGGGGCTTTTCTCATAATTCCAGTTTATCTTATCACAAAGGAAATCTTTGGCAAGAATGCAGCTGGAGTAGGCGCCCTGCTTTACACCCTCATGCCGAGCAATCTTTCTGCAGGTATCCTGTCAGGCGGAAGGATGCACACCCCTGAACTTATATTCGCATTTTTTGCAATTTACTTCTTCCTCAGGGCTATCAAGCTTTCAGAGAAGACAAGGATCATTGAAAACCTCAGTGATTTCAAGACGTATCATATTAAGATTTACCAGTTCTTTAACAGAAATAGGATTGCAACGATATACGGTCTTTTGGCTGGGGCCTCACTAGGTGGCCTTATGCTTTCCTGGCAGGGGTATGCTTACATAGAGGCAATTCTACTCATATACGTTGCAGTTCAGCTCGTTGTGAACCTTATTTTCAAGCGCCCCACCGGATACATTACTTATTACACCACTCTATTTATCTTCCTAGGCTTTGCAATGGGCCTTTACTATTACGTCGGAGTGAATGAGCTAAGTGGATGGTATAATGCTGAGCTTGAAATCGGGCTTGTTATGCTCATCTTTGGTGCCCTTATAGGCCTGGTTGGAAGAAGACCATGGGTACTCGTCTTACCGGTTCTCATAATTGCCGTAGTTGCTGGACTTGAGGGCATGGCTCATCTTAGTCCCGCCCTTTTCTACAGACTCATCAGCGGCGACGGTTATTTCATCAAGACAAGAGTTTACACTACAATCGCTGAAGCAGCAGCACCGGCACTCGGCTCTTATATTGGAGGATTCGGAATTGCCCAATTTTTGCTTGGAATTGTAGGAGTCGGATACGGAGCATACCTTTTCCTCAAGGAGAAGACTGACCAGTTACTTCTCATATTGGTTTTCTCAGTAGTATCCATATACATGAGCTTTGAAGCTGCACGTTTCAACATTACGGCGGCACCTGCATATGCCATTCTTGCGGCAGGAGTATTATTGCTCTTCTCAAGGATCTCCAGGCTTGATGAGGTAAAGAAAAAGAAACCCTCTGCTTCATCTTCTCCATTTAAAGCAGTTAAGGGTAATATCAAATGGCTTCAGGCAGTTTTTGTACTCTTTGTAACATTACTAATTGTATTGCCAGCGGCAACCTCAATGGTTTCTGCCTCTGTGCCAGCTGGCAGTTCAGCCCAGATACAGATAGAGAACCAGATTGCAAACTCGCTCCCCGGATTCCTTAAGACAAATAACACCACTAACTTTGTTGGTGGGCTTAGCGGCGGTATCTCGAACGGTTCTACCCCATTGAGCAAATCCTTTGCGTGGCTTAGCACACAGAATTCCAACCTTCCAATACAGGATAAACCTTCATACCTCTCCTGGTGGGACTACGGTTTCCAGGAAAGATATCAGGGTCAGCACCCGACTGTTGCAGACGATTTCCAGCAGGCTGTTGAAATGGCAGGACAGACACTCCTCGCGCAGAATGAGTCTCAAATCATCAGTCTGTTCGTTAGCAGGTTGATACAGGCCAATTTCACCAATGGTGATTTCAATGGTCCGGTTAAGAACACACTCATTCAGTATCTGGGATATGGCGAATATAACAACCTAACAAAAGTCTCCTCAAATCCAACGTCCTTAACCAGTGTAGTACTCGCTAGCCCCTCCATATATGGTCAGTACATTAAAGGTGTAAGCGGAACTAATGTGTATTTTGCATATATCAAGGGCCAACTGGCAAGCAAATATTCTGTATCGACCCTAGTGAATCTTTATCAAGCTATAATGGCAGACACAGGTTACAGCATAAAATATCTTCAGATTCCAACAGATTCGAGTCTTGCTTCTCTACTGCCAACCTCCGCTCAGAACACGGGTATATTTTACGCACCTGCTTTTCTTACAGATTCGCCCTCATACAGCTCTCCAGGTGGAGGCATTATCCCAACGGAATACTACAACATATATGCTAACACAAACAATGGAACATTCTCGCTTCAGAATCTCCCCCAGGGATACATACCAAATGCTTACAATATACAGTTCACACCACAATTCTACAACACTTCAATTTACCGGTTCACAGTTGGGCTTCCACCCAGTGTCCTCGGGCAGTCTAATGGGATACCCGGCATATCTTATGGCTCAACCCAGTACTCCGTGAAGCCTGCCTGGAATATGAGCAACTTCATGGTCGTTTACGAAAATGTTCCATACAATCCTTACAAAGATTACTCAGCTCACCCGTCTGCCTGGACTACAGTGCCGCTTTCCCAGGCTTATTATTACCAGCAGCATAAACTGGGTACGGTAGATCTTACGCCACCGGTTTCCACCTCTCTTTCCATATCAGACCCCATAATTGCTTACTACTCTGGTGCTACCATACATGGAAGAGTCACAATGCCGGATGGAAACCCAGTACCCGGAGTCCATGTAACTCTATTCGACCAGTATGGAATTCCACATGGCGTTGTGCAGACAAACAGCCAGGGATATTACAACGTTACCGGTCTACCTGGCAATGATACCATTTTCTATTCAACAGGACCAACAAATAACCAGTACCTGATAGGAAACACCACTCTTGGCACAAAAAATGTGTATGTTTCAACAAATCAGGCTAACAGGATACCCACATCCTACAACCAATCCACTGGCCTTCCTGACTACTATATTCAGCAGAATCTCCAGCTTTCGAACACCACTGCATCGGGAAATGTCGCATTCCAGTATCAGCAATCATCTTCAGGACAGAATTCCACCCAGACAAAACCTGTCACATCTGTGATAAAGAATGGAACAATTACTTACAGCAGCAGCCAGTACAACCTGTCTTACTCTGCACCCATTATTGGGGGGGAGTATTCATTATCCAATCTACCGCCTATTTCCTATAAGGTGTCTTTGAAAACTGGTGGCAGAACATTTTCCAATGTTCAGACAGCCAATATCAGCAATGGTGGCAACGTTGTTTATAACGTAAAGGTTCCATATGATGTAATTTTTGCAAACGTAACACTTGCAGGAAAAGCAATCAGCGGAATCGGTGTTTCTGCAACTAGTTCTAATGGTTATGTTGCTGGTTCGACTAAGACAAACGCTGAAGGAACTGCAACAATCTGGGTCACACCAGGAATTTACAATGTTTCTACATCTGGTGCCGGAGTAGGATCTTTCAGCCAATCTGCAAGTTTCTTAAACTGGGGCAGCAATACTACTTTGCAGTTGAGTCCGGAGCTTTCGGCGAATGTAACCATCGGAATATCCGGAAATAGTGCAGATACCAGTGTGAAGCTTCTCACCAATGGGTTGCTGTCAAATGCAATCTCTTTGAGCTCAAGCAATGGAATTTTCACGGGATCCATGCCTTATGGGGTCTACACCATCTATGCAACCGATGGTCAAATGTCTTACATGAAAACTGTGGTTCTGAACGGAACGTACAGTTCTAACATATCGCTACAGCCATCGTCAAATATCACCCTTGCTTCTAATGTACCTGGTGCCACAAGATATTCTGGCACGTATGAAATCCTGAATAATTCCGCAATGTTATCCTATGACTTCGCAACAACATCCCACAAGTTGACGGTCCAAATCCCTGAGGGTGTGTATTCAATTGCGGGCATAGGCATTTACACCGGCGGGACCTCTTCAGCATATGACCGGGTGAACCTTTTTGGAAACCAGAGCCTTAATCTGAGCCTGACTTCAAACAACAGCGTGTCAGCACTGCTTTATAACCAGAACAGTACCGGTAGCTACAATGCAAAGAGTGCAATTACTTCAGGAATCGTGATTCTCAAAGATGGGGGATTCCCAGTCTATTATGATCCCGTCGGGTCTTCAGGAATTGCAAGCTTATATTACCAATCCGGAACAAACAGCGGCCTTACTGTAACATTTGCGGGTTCATATTACACAGGGAATACAGTGAATGTGGGGGCCCAACAGGTACCGGTACCGGTTTCACCAATTGAGAAGAGCCTTCAGGTTTCGCTGAATTCAACACTTTTGACCACTTCATTCCAGACGCTTACTCTCGCCTCATCGCAGGGAACCTTCGACTTCACACTGCTTCACGGGACAGGTCTTGTAAAGGTACCAATAGGTGTGTACGGGGCAACCATAAACCAATCCGGCATTCAGTCATTGCTTGATCCCGGGTATACTTCAATAGACACAGGAACACCCTCTAACATATCCCTGAACCTGGTTCAATTTGCCAATGTAAGTGTTAAGAATGCCAATGTGGCCAAGCTTTACTATCTGAATGGAACGGCAGTTAATGGATTGAAAAACGTGAAGACCGGCCATTATATCCTGTATGCTTACAACAGCTCCTTAAACCAGGTTAACTTAAGCAAGACATACGTCACCTCCTCAACAACCATTTCCCCGAACTATATTTCGGCTTATGGGCTGAACTTGTCCAACAGCCTGGGGCTCAATTCAGGAACCTATTCTATTACCTCAGGCATTGGAACCATAAACGCATCCAAGGGAAGCATAATGCTTCCACAGGGCACCTATTCAGTTAGCTATATTGAAAAACAGTCAAACAGCACCGGATCATTCATTTATTCAGGGTCAGGTAGTCTCTCTTTGAAAGGCAATGCGGCTTTAAACGTTTCAACAACGGAGAATGAGGTCTTTGCCACAGTTACAGGTAACATCAACTATGGAAATACACCATACCCTAACACTTACATTGAGTACGTGAATGCAAACGGCAATGTTGTTGCCTCAAGCCTTACTAATAACAGCGGAGGTTATACCATTAAATCTCCAACAGGATTGTACACTGTGTATGCGGTTAACAATGCCAGCAAGCTCTCCAGCCTTGGAGCAATCAACATTCCTGCTTATGCAACCTCATACGGTCAGAACTTGACTTTGACAAGAGCTTATTCAGTCTCATTCAGTGTCAATCTGGAATCAAAAACAATCAACAACCCGGTAAACATAACAACAGGTAACTCACAGCTGGTTGCCATTCCAAATTCTGGTTCACTTCTTCTGCCGGAGGGAGGATATGATTTCTCCTCCACTTTATCCTCAAGCGAGCAGTCAGTGGACGGTAGCTATCTGTCAGTATCATATTCCAGTTCTGTTAGTATGCAGCTTTCATCCAACCAGGTTGTGCCACTCACTCTTTCAAAAGTAGTGGTTCACTCCTTCCAGATGAAATTACTGTCAAGTGTTGCAACAATAAACAAGGGTGGCAATCTCACCTACCAGTTCATACTATATAACAACGGAAACAGCAATGAAACGGTTTCACTGGCCTCCGGAAGCAGCAGTTGGCAAACAACATTTGTGGGCAATTCGACTATACCGGTGGGCGGGAACTCAACATTCACCATGAATGCAACACTATCTGGGAAGCAAGAATATGGTGCCGGTTCAATACCGTTTAACGTGAAATATTCAGGCGGCTCGAAACAGCTTTCACTGCCTGTTGTGATTGCAAAGAGCCTCAATTACAGTCTAAAACCAGGCATTAGCCCGATCTATATAGGCAACAAAGCTTTCCTGCCAATTATACTGAACAACACAGGAAACGGTGAGGTAACCGTTAACTTATCATTCAACGAAACTGTGCTTAACCAGAACGGCTGGTCAGGAATCTTCAATGGAACTGATTCGACAAACCTTACTGTGGTTCTGCAATACAACACTGTCAAGACAGTGTACGTGTCAATGAGTCCAAAAGTGGCCAATCCCCCATATCCTGTTAGCTTCAACGTCAATGCAACTTCAACCGGTTTGCCAGGAAAGGCTGCCTACCTTACACTTGAGTCTTCGCCATCAGCAAGTGTAACTCCGTACCCCACAGGACCCCTTGTTACATCAAACTATACGGGCACTCCAACTGAAAACCTGATTGCCGGCATTGTAGTAATCGTAGTAGCTGTTGTTGCGGGTCTTGGCATTTCAGCATACAGGGGGAGAAAAAGTTGAGTAAGCCATTTCTGATTGGAATGCTGGCTCTGCTTTTGCTTACTTCATATGCGGCAGTTGGTACTGCATCAGCTTACAGCTATGTACCGCCTTTCAACCAGTCCATTTCAGCAAGCGGATATAGTTTTGTTGGGCAGAATTTCACTGTTTATGTCAATGACACAAGCGGTTTTGCAAACTACTCCGTCACTGCCTATGTCGCGGGAAACAATCTGACTGGGCTTTCTCCAGCATCTTCCATACACAATTTCCAGGCAAGCAAACCTGATTTCAAATTCAACGTTACGAGTCCGTCCACATCACAGACACTTTACATAACAATAATTTCCGCAGCACAGTCTGGTTCAACTGCAGTGAAAACATCGCAGACAATCCAAGTAACTATTGTTGATCCTATTGTTTTCCATGCAGTAGTCAAGAATACTGGAGTATCCACGGTTAAGAACCTCACTGTAAACTTTTATCTGGACAATTCTGGAAGCCCAATAGGAAACGTTACAGTAAAGTCAATTGCGCCCAACCAGGCGGTAAGTGTAAATTTTACATACCCACTTAACCCTGCGAAGTATCTTGGAAATGGAGAACATACTCTCAAGGTTACCACCGGAAACCAGCTGATCAGCATAAATGGGAACATAGGCTCATCCACAACAACCTTTTACTACGGCACACCACCCAATTATAACTGGATATTCTACGTGGCGGCCATCGTAGTTGTGTTTATGGTCTTCCTGGCTCTTTCCTCTGGCAGGAAAACTACACCGGGAATGAGGGCACCCAAGTGGAGAAAACAAAAATAACTTTTTTTAATTACCAATTATCCTTTTTAATGTTACAAATTCCTTTTCGTAAGCTTCTTTTCTCTTGATATTTTGAGTCTGTAACTCCGGAGCGATGGTGTAGTGATGTTCAACCTGCGCTATGCGGGCAGCTGAAAGTGCATTGTTGTGAATCTTGTGCGGAAAACTTGTGTTCTGTTCATCCACGACCTTAATCCGCAACTCCATTCCCCTCAGCGCATTGAGGATGTAGTCGCGGTTAGGGGCATCACCGTTGCCCAGTTTGATCTGGAGCTCAGTGTAGGCATATGAACCCACAATTGCCGTTACATCCTGGCCAATCTGCTGAATAGAAGGGCATTCAAAAGCTTCCATCAGAACATTATCGCCAAATACTGCGATCCCAGGGTAAGGGCCGGGATCTATGCCTATGACCACTGTATCAAACTTCTCTTTCAAAAGAAGTTTCGCCAGGGACATCCTAAGTCCTTGGAGAGGAGTATCAGATTTCACCTGATTCACGATTGAGAAAGTATCCCTGGTTGAGCTTAGAACTACCGATACATCATCCGGTACAGACTCTGTGGATTCAATGCTCAGGAAAGGAAGGTTCCACTCTTTAAGCAGCTGAATCACGTCTCGATAAAATTTGAAATCAGATGTGAAGACTCCTATGCGAGCCATCCAAGTCCTAATTCGCAATAGATTTAAAGCTTTTCCTAGAGTTTATAAGGTGGTCTTTCCGAGTTGCTCCCCGATGAGCCTGTTTGCGGTTTCAACAAACTGTTTCTCCTTCCCCCGGGGTATTACTGCACCAGCAGCAATGTCATGTCCGCCACCCGATCCACCCACTTCTTTCGCACTTTCCCTCATTACAAGGGACAGGTTAAGCCCTTTCTGAACCTGGCGCCTTGATCCGCGGCCTGACACTTTAGTATCGTTGTTTCCCACGTTGAATCCGATTAGCGGCTTGTCCTGTTTGAGGAGATACAGCATCATGATGCCGCTGATGGCACCAGCCATTTCTGATTCCGGGGCGTAAAAGTATCTTACATTGGGCTCTTCGTAAATCTCCTTGAATGCCCTGTATGCATATTCAATGAGTTTTGTCTTGAATATTCTCCAGTTGTTCACCATTTCTTCCCTCTGGGTTTTGTCACCCAGGAAGTAAATGATTGGAACTGAATTCATTCCCACTTTGGCATTGCCGTCTACCAGCGTACTGATTTCTTTTGACGTAAACCCAAGCTGGTCAAACTTGATCATGTCATTTTCAAGGTACTTTATTGCCTCGGACCCGCTGTTCTGTTCAAGCAGCCTGGTTGCAAGGAATTCTGCAAGAGTTCGCTTCTCATCTTCTGTAATGTCAAATATGCTCTTGTCCGGAGAAATGCCGAGGTTTTCAAGCACACTCTTAACATTGTCGGGTTTCCCGCTTAGGTCTAGGAAGAAGGGGTCTGTGGAATAAGTAATCCCGTCTGTGAGGTTATGCCCCTCAAAATTCAGTGTGCGTACTGTTTTCAGGTCCCTGGCGTAATGTTCCATAATAACCTGATTTAATCCTGTGTAACCACCTATGTCCTGCTTGTCAGAAATTACGCCCGATATTAGGAATGGCAGTAGATCAGAGTTCTTTTCATCCATTGCAAGGGCCATCACGAAAGCCATCGTAGCGCCGCATGCACCCCTAGTTCCATCTATCCCGAATTGTCTTGCATTGATGTTCAGGCCCTTGAACGAATTCTCCTGGAAGAAGTGGTGATCAAGGATGCAGACATTATCGATTTCCTCAATGAATTTCGCCTGGTCTGACCCAGCGTCGACTACAATTGTATAGATGTCGGAAAACTCCAGAATCCTCTGCCTGAAACTTTCACCATCAAGGCTCTTGATAAATCCGAGGTGAAATTTAATTCCGGCTCTCCTCAGGGCTGTTGTGAGAATAATTGCTGCACTGCCGCCATCGCCGTCAAAATGTGCCAGTACCCTGACATATTGGTTTTTAAGGATGCGTTCTGCACCCTCTTTCAGTAGTTTATAAAATTCTGAATCGACAATGTCCTTTAACATCTTCAGAGAACTTTGGAGAGATTCCACTCTGGAGCCAGTGATCCGGATCGCTTGTAATATTTTACGAGTCTCAGGATCTTAGCCATCAGGAGAGCTTGCCCCCTCTTGTTGCTCATATCATTCCTGTTGGCATCCATGTGTTTGGTGGCACTCCGGTATTTCTTTATGAGGTTCAGAAGGTCTTCCGGTACATCATCCTTTATTCCTGCTGACTGGAGTACTTTGCCAAGTTTCTTGCCAAGAACTGTTTTTGTTCCGGGAATTCCATACTGGTCCCTGAGCTTGACCCCGATAACTGAGTTGGTTGTGCCTGCTTTTTTGAGATCAACGATCATCTTTTCCACTTCTTCGTTGGAAAACTGTATCCAGTCTGGTTTGCCCTGGCTGTAAATTCTTCTTGATTTTGATTTTCCCCTCTTTCTAGTGTGCATTCGCGCCATTTTGATCTTTACCCTTGAGTTGTCCTTAATCTGTAAAGTATTAATCTACTTTTTTGTTCGCTAAGACTGTAAACTTCATACAATACTAAAATTCCTTTCGTATTGGGCAATTATTTCCATGGCAACAGACCATATGGTCAACTCTTCCTGGTATATTGAGAAGGATTCAGCCAGCCCGTACACATCTGATTTGAAATCCCCTTCTGAAAAACCTCCGATAATGAATGAAGCCTCATTGTCCTCCGGGTCAACGAGTTTTGAAACTGTGGTCAGGTTTCCTTTCGGGGAAAGAATCTTGAGGTTATCTGCGGCCGCTAAGTCTATAAGTTTCCTCAAGTCCCCATTGTGGACTTTCAGGAGGGTCTGTTCCTCAAATTTGATCTCACCCTTTTCAAAAAGATCCTCAAAAAGCCCGATAAATCTGTTGTAAGATTTTGGAAGTCTGGTATTTGGGGACACTTCTATGATTGAGTCGGTTCTCGTGTGAATCCAAATGCGCAATTCTCCCTTTTTGTTCAATATGCTTTCCATGGCAACAGCCAGGAGATGGTACACGATATCGGGCCTCCCCCTGCGGTTAGATTCGCCCGGATAATGCCTGTCAATGGCAGAATGCATGTAATTGGAATCCAGAAGGATCTTCTGTGGAGGTTTCTTCCTCTTTTTTGCGTGAAGTTTTATTGAGTAATCGTCGAGCATATCTCCCGGGATTAGTTCCAGTTCAGCATCGGCGATTAATATTTTCAACATTGTTCCTGTATTGGGTGCAACAATTAAAACTGTCTCCAGCAGAACAAATGAAACAAACTGTAATTCCAATGTCAATGCTGGAGAAATGGTAAGCGGAACCTTATAAAGGAAAAAAGAACATTGATATTGTTATCACCGGGTGAAAGGTTCCGTATGGAATATTTCTGCGAACAAGACTTATTCCGGTGAAGGAGGAAATACAGGCGCTCAAATTAAGGTGCCATGCCAGGCAAGCATGGATCTCCATCCAGTGCAGCAAACAAATAAAAACATCTTTCCTCTATATTTATCCTTGACTGACAGGATAATCGTAGCAAACCCAGGGACAGGGAAGACCACCGAAATTGTGGAAGAGGTTGCAAGGCTCCTGAGATCAGGTGTTAAAGGTGAGGACATTGCATGTGTTACATTCACCAACAAGGCAGCTGACGAGATGAAGAAGAGGGTCTTCCAGAAGGTTCGAAAAGATCTTCCCAGTCTGATAAATGAGGCTTTCCAGATAGAAGTTTCTACAATTCACGGTTATGCCAAAGCCCATCTTCAGGCTGTAGGCAAAACTTCCGAAATCACATCTAATACAACACTCAGGTTCGTAATATTTCAGAGGCTGCTAGAGCTCAACACGTTCAACTATGGGAGGGAATACCTTATAGAAAACCTTGTTCCAAAGTTCGAGAATTCCATAAGATACCTGAAAAGTTTCGGAATACTTCCCGGTAGAATCGATGTAGCCCAAGTTACCAGGTTAACCCAGGAAAAAATGTCATACTCTAAGAATCTGACCCTATCAAAACAAGCCACGGAAAGGCTAGTTAAAGATTTCGTAGACGTATTTGCCACCTATGAAAAATACAAGGATGAGCATAAGGTGGTTGATTTCAATGACCTGCTAAGGGACTTCAATAATCTGGAGAATTTTCCAAAAAGGTCCCATGTTCTGGTGGATGAATTCCAGGATCTCAACAGGCTGCAAACAGACATAGTCAGCAGGATGGCTGAAAACAGGTTCTTCGTTGGTGACCGGAAACAGTCAATATTCGGTTTCCAGGGAGGGAGTCTCAGTTCCTTCCACAGGTTCCTCAACGATTCTGGATTCTCCGTGGACGGAAGAAGCCGGAACTACAGGAGCACAAATAACATACTTGACTTTGCCAAGAAATATTACGTGGCATACTCCAAAGATGATGGATCAAGGAAAGAGGTGGAGAGCCTGAACAACCCGGATAAGGAATATGGAGAAAAAGTGAGCCTTATTGCCTCTCCTGATCCGGAATCTAATGTTGTGGACCTTGTAACCAGATTCCTGGCAGAAAACAGGAACAAAAATGAGGACATTGCAGTAATTGCAAGAACAAACAGCCAGGTTGAAAAGATTTCAGCTCAGATCCAGTCAGCAGGCATTGAATTTTCATCCACAATCAAGAACAGGATAAGCCAGAAGCAGATCAATGAGATCCTTGACTACGTAAGAGGCCTCGTTTCCAGTGTTCCAATGGTGGTTTCAAGGGCACTCCTTACCCCTTTTTCCGGACTGACACTTCAGGAAGCTGTAAACACAGTACAACAGCTGGAAAAGGGTGGGTTGAAAGAGGAGTTTCTCCCAGAGAAATTCAGGGTATTGAGAAACCTGAAATTTGGTGCAAACTTGATGGAAGAAGCATTTGAAAGGGTGATTCTTCCAATCTGTTCATCAATGTCGCAGGAATATGTGGCCTCTGCGTTATCGGTTCTAAATTCTTCAAGGGAATACCTGT
Organism: Thermoplasmatota archaeon; assembly: GCA_023489435.1. GTDB lineage: Archaea > Thermoplasmatota > Thermoplasmata > Thermoplasmatales > Thermoplasmataceae > JAJZOM01. The sequence goes on along the minus strand of JAMDCA010000037.1, from coordinate 18,500 downwards.
CAAATTTTACAGAATTCTCCATGGAAGGATTCACTGACTTCATGTCACTGGCGAGCGATTCAACAGAGGATGACCTGAAAAAATCAAGAGTAAATGTCCTGACAGTTCACAAGGCCAAGGGGCTGGAATTTCACACGGTCATTTATGCTCCAACTGAGCCAAGGAAGAACCTTGAATTCATGGACAACCTGACAACGTCAATTATATCAACAACCACCGGCATAAATGTCATGCAGGACCTCGAGGAAGAACCTATCAGGATAGATTTTGTCGCGCTGACAAGGGCAAAGGAAAAACTCATTGTGATGGCTTCTGACAAGCTGGTATCGAGGTATCAGGTTGGTGGCGACAATTATACATACCTGGAGTCGGATTTCGAAAAATCCTCATTTTCCAACAGGCGATATGATGAATCATACAATCTTTTCATTGCGGGGAGAAAGGAAGATGCGATGGCACTTATCCACAGGTCGAAAGTCTGGCTTCCGCAGAAGATCAGTGATTATTTCAGATCCATTGACCACCTGTCTTATTCAACAATAACCTCCATCAATGATCCATACCACTTCCTGAAGAACTATATCCTCGGGATCAGGGATTTCTCTCCGGCTGCGTCATCGGGAAGCAATTTTCACGCATTGGCCCAGCTTTATGCCAATGGAACACTGCCAAAGGAAGCTATACCAGAAGAACTGAAGGCACATTTCAGGAACTTTGACCTGCTTCTGGACCAGATCCGGCCGGAATACCAGATACCGCCGAAGTTCAGCGAGTACAAAATCGTTCTCCCACTGAACACAGTTTTTGAAAATCCCTGGATCCCTGAGGAGATAATGCTGGAAGGCCGGTTGGATGCAGTTTATGAGGGAAGTGGCAAGGCAGGAAAATTCCTGGTCGCAGACTATAAAACATCCAAGTCAACCGGCACTGAATACTGGCACCAGCTCTGGCTTTATACAAGGATGTTACAGAAGAAGTTCAGCATTGAGCCTGAAAAGATCTCAGGAGCCATCATGTACGTCAGCCTCAGGGAACCGGTTGATACCGGAAACTTAGGTTCAGCACTGGATGTCAGGGAATTCCAGAAGATCAGGACGGATGTTGTTGAAAGGCGCCTTTCTGAATTCCTGGGATACACGAATGAACCGGAACTCTTCATTGAAAGACTGCTTTCAAAAAGTCCCACCACTGAAATGGAAATGAGGATACGCGACTCCCTTGAAAGGGCAGTCTAAGACCCTATTCCGGAGTATCCACTGCCTTCTGACTCCTATAGAATCTATCGTGGAGTTCTGGATTCCTTTTCCACATTACCCCTGCAATTGCCACAGAAAATAGCGATATGGGGCCCAAAAGAAACAGAAGGATCTTTACGCCGATGTAATTCAGGGCCAAGATGCAGAATCCCATTATAATAAGCCTGCCTATTATTGTAAGAAGGCTCACAGACCCATTGAACATTCCCATTTCACCCGGAGGGATGGATCTCATAGCCATCGAGTTCCTGGCAATCCTTATGCCCGGGTTACCGAAACCGTGGAGCATCTGAAAAACCAAGTATAGTTGCAAAACGGGTACTGCAGGGATCAGCATGCTTCCAAGGAAAAAGACCGCTGTGAAGATGTACACGCTCCTCATTTCACCAATCTTTCTCATGAGCAGTGGCGCAATGAATCCTGTGACCATTGCCAGAGTTGCATAGATAGCTTCTGAGTCAGCAAGTAGGGAAGCATTGCCATTAAGATAGGATGCCAGGAAAATGGGTTTGAGCAGATTCCCTGCTATAATGGCCATGAACGGGACATTCAGAAGGAATATGAAGAAAACGCTGCTGAAATTACCCCTCAAGTATGCCATGGATAGAAGCAGCGAATTCTTTCTTCCCTTGACTGGATTGGCACCAAGCCTTTCTTCAATTCTCCTGAGTTCGTAGAGGGCGGAAAGATGAAGTGCAATTCCAATGATTATCAGGCCTCTGAAACCTATGGCAAGGAAAATAAGAGAGGACGTGAAGGAACCCAGTAGAACCGGCAGTTGTCCCAGGATTTCCGATAAGCCGTTGTAATAGGCGATAGAATTCTCTTTGACAACATCCGTTGCCAGGGCCATGTAAGTCTGGTACGCCACAAACAGAAACAACTCAACTGAGATAAGTGCAGAGAAGTCAAGCATTACGTTGTGGGTTCCCCAAATATATGTTGCTGCCAGGACGGCAAAAAGAAAGGCAGAATTGCAAATTTCGTTGGCTTTCAGGATTTTCTTCCTGGAATTTGAATCGATCAGATGTGAAATTTTAGCCTGCATGAAAAGTTCCACAAAAAGTGGCAAAACCAGCGATAATCCAAGGTAACCATAGAAATTCCTGTTATCAGCCATCTGAAATGTGACATATATTTCAATGGGGACAAGCGAAATCAGGCTGAGAAACCGCGCGATGTTGAGCCTCGCATACTGGTCCATTAAACTTCACTTCTCTCGTCAAAGGCCTTTCTCCGAAGAATGGTGCAGCCACAAGGCACCTTCAAATATTCATCATTTGGGGTCATTTCAACAGTTGTTAAGGTGTACTCATTTTATAAAGAAAGTAATTTATAAACTTTGTAAAGATGAATGTTGTAAAACTTATATCCTTTGGAACATTGGCTATCCATGGACCGGTATCCATCAGAAACTCGCATAATGCTCGCGCTGAAGAAAAATGGAAAATTGAGCCTTAAGGATCTTTCTGCTGAAATAGGCATTTCCAAGATGGCGATCCTCAACCACCTCCAGAAACTTGAAAACAACGGGCTGGTGGAGCGCTTTCTTGTGAAGTCTGATGTTGGGAGGCCATACTATGTTTTCAGGGCAACTGAAACTTCAAGGGAAGGAATTGGCAATTCCAAAGGGGAAATGCTTGAAGAACTTCTTGAATTCCTCCACAGGAATGGAAACAAGGATCTTGTTGCAAAATTCCTCAATGAAAGGTACGGTTCAGTTCGACTGGAATACGAAAAGAGGCTATCGCACTTTCCAAAGGATGATAAGGTTAGGGAACTGGCAAGAATCAGGGAGGAAGAAGATTATTATCCGGAGCTCAAGGAAACGGGCAAAGGCAATTATGAACTGCTGGAGTACAACTGCCCAATTTTCCAGGTGGCCAAAAAGTTCGGCCTTGCATGTTCCCTTGAATCCCAGCTGTTCTCATCTGTGCTGCAGATGGATGTCGACACCACCCACAGGCAGGTAAATGGCAGCGATGTCTGCAGGTTCCTTATCAGGCAACGGTTAGATTGACTTTTTCTTTATATTTTCAAGCATCTGTATTCTTTTGGCGGGGTGCGGATGAGAGCTGAAAATAGAATGCAAAACTGAAACTTCCATTTTTCTCCATTTCTCCAGTAGTGCCCTGGCATTCCCGTCGGACTCGCTGTTAATGTCCGAAAAGAGTAGCATGCTGGTTATGTTTGAAGCTTCAGTTTTTCTTCTCCTGAACTTTGGGCCGCTGTATGATACAATCTTGGCTAGGGCTGTTTGAAGGTTGGACGCACCATTTTCTGCATAGATTGTCGCATTAATATCTGCATAAGTCTCCCGCATTCTGTTTATACCAAGTATTACGAGGTTGAAAACAAAGCTGAGGGCCATCAGGGCCAGGGCAACAATGAAAGCGTACCCGGACTGCTGCCTGTTGTTGCTGGAAAAAATCAGCCCGTAGGCAACATAGAAAATCAGTGAAGGGATGAGGCCAATTGCAAACAGAAGTTCCACATCCCGGTGCTTGAGATGCCCAAGTTCATGGGCAAGAACAGCTTCAAGCTCCTCCCTGGTCAGGAGATTAAAAAGCGGCCTGGTTATGGCCACTCTTCTTCCAGCAATGGGAGACGAATAAGCAAACGCATTGGGAAATCCAACCTCTGCAATGTATACTTTCGGCGTTGTAATTCCGCTCTGGCTTGAGATCCTGTGGATCATTTCCAGCAGCCATGAATAATTTATGTCATTTTCGGGAACAGGAGAGAGCTTGTATGCAAGCCTCATGAGGTATGGGGAGAACAGCCATTGAATTACATCCACTGCAAGAATTAGGAGCAGAATCAAGGAAAGCATAAACAGTGAAAACCCTGCTCCGAAGAAGTACCGGATCACGGAAATAATTATGGCTGCAGCAATGAGCGCAATTGCTATACCGCCCAGCAGTGAAGCAACTCTCAACTTCGCGGAAAGCAGGTCCATAATTGCCAATTAAAACTCAGGATATAAGTGCACTGCATAACTTCAGGGCCCGTCCGGGTTTCCATACTGTATTGAGTACAAGTGGTGGAACATTCCATCCGAGGAAAGAAGGTCATTGAACTTTCCCTCCTCAACAACATTCCCCTCATTAAGGACTATAATCCTGTCAACCAGGGCAACCATGGAAAAGCGGTGGGTTATCAGGATGAGGGTCTTGCCTTTAAGGAAGTCCGACAGTGAATCAATTATCAGTTTTTCTGAGTGGGGGTCAATCTGGGAAGTTGGTTCGTCAAGTATGAGGATCTCCGGATCCCTGATGAACGCCCTCAGGATTGAGATTGCTTGTCTCTGCCCTTCCGACAGATTCCTTCCCATCTCCCCGATGTTCGTCTTCAGGCCATCTGGAAGGTTACGGAACACCTCTCCAAGGGAGAATCTCTTCACAAGGTCATCTATCTGTTCCCTTGTTGCAGAGGGATTGGAGAACAGTACATTGTCATATATGCTGCCCTTGTACATGAAAGGCTCCTGCAGAACAGGAGCTATAAGCTTTCTGTAATCACCAGTGCTTATGTTGTTGAGACTCTGGCCATCCAGCAGAATTTCTCCCTCAGTGGGGGAATAGTACTTCATTATCAGGTTGGAAAGTGTGGTTTTACCAGCCCCGGTATGGCCAACAATTCCTATTTTTTCCCCTTTGCGAATTTTGATGTTAATATTCCTGAGGGCATCGTCCTCTCCGTATGAGAAAGATACGCCTCTGAGTTCTATGTGATCGTTGAAGCCTGCAGGCAGTGTAGCCTTTTCTGTTGAAGACTGCCTTGGGAAATCTATGATTCCATATATTCTTGCAACGCCAACCATGGATGACTGGTACGAATTGTACAGCTGTGACAGTTGAACTACAGGCTCGAAGAATTCCTGAACATATACTACAAACGCAACCAATATGCCTACGTTTGCAAGGCCTGCCTTAAGCTGGAACCCCCCTGCGATAAGAACTATGGCAATCCCCACCGCCTCTATGACCCTGATGGATGAGCCATATAACGATGAGAGCAGGGAAGCTTTCATGTTTGCAGAGAAGTTTGTGGTATTGAGGCTGTCAAAGCGCCCCTCCATATTCTTTTCCACGTTGAAGGACTTGATGGTCCTTATGGCGTTGATGTTTTCACTGAGATTCCCGGTAATGGCTGCAATAGCCCTTCGAGTCCTGAGATAATTCCTTCTGACCTTCCCCTGCAGGGAAAGGGTGAATCCCATGAGGGCCGGAATAACTATGAGTGCGTATAGTGTAAGGCTGAAGTCGTAATAGAACATGATTGAGATTGACACAATAACTGTGGCAATCCCTGACACCACCTGCGGCAGCTGAAAAGTCAGAAATTCGCTAAGCGTCTCCCCGTCATTTGTAATTCTGCTGATAAGATATCCAGTTTTCACCTTCCCAAAGAACGTAACCGGAACGTACTGGAGGTTCTCAAAGGCTCTTTCCCGCAGGCTCCTGATCACAGACTGGGCAAGTATTGTTGAGCTTATGGTCCTTTCACGGTTCGAGAAGAACTGCACTACATAAAGCAGCAAGAAGATGGCGGCATAGATATAGAGATCTTTGAAATTGCCTGCTATTACACTGTTGATGGCAAAAGCAAGCGAAAGTGGGTACAATGTTCCCGCAATGGCAGTTGTGAGGACTGCGCCTATGAGCAGGCCTGACTCACGCCTCATTGAAAAAATGTCCTTGATGAGCCTCCCGAATGCCCTTGAGCCTTTCTGCATTGGTATGAACTTCTCTTCCTCCTGCTCATATTCGTAGGCCATCAGTTATCTGCCTCCTTTTCTCCAGCGTGAAACTCATCTGGAGCCATGGGAACTTTTTCAGCAGGCGCCTCTTCTGAAAGTATTCCGTCATTAAGGCTGAAAACCCTGTCAGAAAACCGCAGGGCAGATTCCCTGTGAGTAACAGTTATCACCGTTGTTCCGGAAAGGTTCTCATGTATCTCGCGGAAAATCTCCAGTTCCGTTTCTGGGTCTACACTTGAAGTTGCATCGTCAAGTATGAGAATTTCAGGTTTTGTCAGAAGGGCTCTGGCAATGGCCACCCTCTGCCTTTGGCCTCCGGACAGTGTAATTCCCCGTTCCCCCACCATGGTTTCATATGAGTCAGGGAGGGCTTCAATGAAATCTGATATCCTCGCAATCCTTGCAGCCCATTTTATAGTGTCCAGTTCACCCTTGGAGGAACCAAATGCAATATTTTCCCTTATTGTGCCGGATATGAGGTTAATCTCCTGAGGGACAAATGCTACACTGTTTCTGAGCATGGCCAGTGACACCTTGCTGACATCTGTTCCACCGATAGTTATAGTTCCCGAATCCGGGTCATAGAATCTTGGAATAAGGTTCATCAGAGTGCTCTTTCCAGCAGCTGTCCGCCCGGTAAGGCCGACAAATTCTCCTGCCTTTACCTCGAAAGAGATGTCCTTCAGTATCTCAAAATTTTCCCTTCTGAAATTGATATGGTCAAACTCCAGGTTCCCGCGAACCCTTACCTGATCACCAAATTCCAGGTCTTCGTCTTTTTCACGGTCAAGGACTGTCTGAATTCTTGATATTCCTGCCCTGGCATTTTCGGAGAACACTATTAGCCTGCCCAGAAAACTCACCGGGAAGCTGATAAGGCTGAAAATGTTCACAGCTGCAACTAATGGGCCGACCACGCTGGCGCCAATGATGTCTGTATATCCGCCGTAAAGCAGAGTTCCAGTGGCTGCAGCACTCACTACAAGGGGCATAAGGTTGTTGTATCTCCCTCTGAGTTTCGCAACAATGATATATTCATCATAGTAACTGCCCGTTGTGCTGGAGAACTTAGCCATCTCCTGCTCTTCAGCTGAAAATCCTCTCACTACCCTGTTCCCAACGATGTTCTCCTGAAGCTGTTCGTTCATCTGGCCATAGTAAGTCCTTATCCTCCTCCAGTGTGTCCTCTGCTTCCTCTGAAAAACTATGCCTATGTAGATGAGGACGGGAACAGCAACAGAGAATATCCCTGCAAAGTAGGGACTTATTGTGAACAGGAAGACAAAGGCAAATATTATGAGGAATAGGGTGGGTATAAGCTGGGATGCTGTGTTGAGTATGAAGTTCCTTGAAGCCTCAATATCCATGGTGGAACGGGAAAGGAGGTCTCCGGAAGTCTGTTCCTCGAAGAAACTGAATTTTTTCCTCACAAGGTGCGAGAAAACATCTCTTCTGAGATTGTATGCATAAGCCTGGCTGATGTACTGAGAACCATAGTTCACAACGAACTGCACTAGGCCGGATATGCTTGAAACCGCAAAGATAAGGAGTGAATAATATTCCACGTCGGAATACTGGAGTTTCTGGATGGATGTCACCGCATCCCCGATAAATATCGGGACGAGAAGCCTGAAAAGTGTGGAGATGACGGATGCAATGATAACTATGGCAAGGATCCACTTACGGTCCATGAGGTAACGGAGCCCAAAAGCAAGTGGCAAGAACACTGAGAATACCTTACGCACTCCCTTTGAATCACCTGATAAGTCTGCCATGGAATTGTCCTGCCAAATAACCCGTTTTTATGGAATAGACTACAATCATAGTTAAAATTGTTGCACTTTCGTGAGCTAAAAATAGCTGCAGGATATGCTCAAAATAAGTTGTGTGAATTATTTTGTCATAGAAACATATATGCCTTCAATGTCATTGTATGGAGTAACCCATTTCACCTCTAGACCGTTTTTCCTGCAATATTCTATTATTTCTGAATTTCTTGTTCCATTCGCCTTCTGGACATAGATAATGTTTCCTTCGGATTTCCACTGGCTTGCCATTTCCTTGGGGAAATCCAGGTTACTCCCGGGAAATTCCAGTTCAATTTTCAAATGGCCGGCAGAGTCGTTATTAAGATCATACCCGATTTTTCCCTTATTCACGATGATAATCCTGTCGCATACCTCCTGTGCTTCATAAATGAGGTGTGTGCTGAGTATGATTATCTTGTTTCTGCGGGCATTGATTTCCTTAATGATGTCTCTGATCCTTTTCATCCCGCTTGGGTCAAGCCCAAATGTGGGTTCATCAAGTATGAGGATGTCAGGGTCGCCTACCAGTGCAACCGCCAACCCGAGTCTCTGCTTCATTCCGCGGGAAAACTCTCCCGCTTTCCTGTCCAGGTATTCCTCAATGGAGGTAAGCTCACTCAACCGCTTTATCTCTCCCTTCTCATCCTTCACCATTTTGATCTTGATCACAAAGCTCAGGATTTCACGGGCTGTAAGGTATGGATAAAACTCAGGCTGCTCAACCAGTGCGCCTGCTCTTGCCAGGGCCTTCTCCGGGTATTCTGATACGGATATTCCATCAAGCGTGGCTACGCCAATAGTTGGTTTCACAATGTTGGTCAGGATCTTGAGCATGGTAGTTTTGCCTGCCCCGTTCGGGCCTAGGATGCCCACGCATCCCGGGCCGTCAATGCTGAAGGAGACGGCATCCAGCGCAGTGACATTGCCAAATTTCTTTGTTATGTTGTTCAGATTCACTGAAGGCAATTACTTTACCTCCTTTCTCTCAAATATGATAAGTGACACAGAAATAGACACAATTGCATATATGGCCATGACTAAAACTGACTGGGTGATCTCGCCAAAGCCCACCGGGTTCAGTGAAAAATTGAAATTGAATGGGGACAATGAGATATTCACGTAAACTTTCTCAATAATACCTGCAGCATTGTCAAGAAGGTAAAATGGCGTGGTTTTGTAAAGAAGTTCAGCTATAAACTGGTAAGCAGTGAATGTAAGGAAATAGATGAGGAACACGGAAATGTAAGCATAAGTGTTCTTGTTGAAGATGCTGCTCAGCATAAAGGTGAAAGCTGTCATGGAAAAGATAAAAATTATGAGCAGTGCCGCCGAATAGAAAAATCCTGAAATCAGGGGAATGTGGAACACATAAAGGAAGGTTGCTGCCTGCATTAGGACGTAAATCATGCAGACTAAAACAGTAACCATAACAGCTGCGAGATACTTTGAAATCAGAAGGCTGCTCCTGCTGATTGGCAGGGGAAATATATGGAATGCGGTCCTGTTCTCTATCTCGCTGGATATTGCTGAGGAGCCAAAGAATACTGATGAAAAAACCGGGAGGTAAATTAGGACGTATGACCACAGGAAACCAAAGATTGACTCCTTGGTCGACAAACTGATTGATGCCAGGTTCAGGTTAGGCAGGAATCCCGTCAGGCTGTTAACATACCTGAGGGTGAAGTACATCATCAGGGCTGAGACCAGGAGGGACATGGTCAGCATGAGGTAAAAGCTGCGTGACCTGTAGTAATTCCTGAAGTAATATGAGGTTGAGGCTGCAAATTTAGTCAATCCCTCGTTCATGGGATCTGCCCCGGAATAATCTTGGTAAGATTAGAAGATGCCAGATCATTTAAAAGGTACCGGACCAGGTAGTAGTTCCCGATACCAACCTCCATGGTTCCGTTAACCCAGTTCCCCCGGCTTGGGTTTAGGTAGAAATAAGTGTAGTTAGTGGAAATTGCATTGATTGCGCTTATGCCACGGGTAACATTATTTGAGAGGTCCGTGCTGTTGAATTCGAGGTTGAAAGTGGTTTTCTCATAGAAAACGTTTATTATTGCCTGTCTGACCGGCAGGGTGGCCGAATTATAATAAATTGAAATATTGGCGGTGCTGTTGAAATATGTGGTTGAGAACTGTGTGAACCAGGTCTTGTCCCGGTATGTGTTTATGGATGCTATTACTGAATTATATGAGCCAAGCGTGACAACACTGGAAAAGTCTGCAACGTAGAGGGTGTTGTTATGTACGTACTGGGTGGCATTCAGAGTCAGGTTGTACTTGGCAGTTAGGCCTGTTATGTTCTGGGGAATCAGCCCTTCCAGTGACACGTTCCTGACCTGATAGATGTTATACCCTCTGTAAGTGGTGAATAGCGAAGGCTCTATGGTCGGATGCACCCCTCCACTTGTGTTGGATGCGACCGCCAACTGCTGGCTGAAAGCTGAGAGCCCCACCCCAAGCACAACACCTTTTGCATCCGAGGAGTTGTAAATATATCCGGGCGTGTTATTATAGGTTCCGGCAACAACCAGGGTAGAATTCCCGGGCACTAGTTGAGACATTGCAACATTAACCTGCTGAAAACTTTCAACCGCATAGTAACCCGCTGGAATGACAACTGCGACAGTGATGAGAGTAATGATTAGACCTTTCAACAGGGGCTTCATATCTAACTATTTTAAGAAGCCTAATAAACATTAATGCTAACTGGACAAGGAGCAGAATCTAATTTTTAGCCCATATCTAACCTTATTTTGGTTGAATCTCACTTGCCGGATTCTGGAATAGCGGGTGAAGGGCAAATGGACTCTGTCAAGATCCCGTTGATGGGATATGGCTTCCCGCCATCTGCTCCCCATCTTTTAACTGGTTCACTGCTTCAACTGGCGGGCCTTTCTCCCTTAGGAGGGATCGCACAAGCCTGGTACGGCCCCGTTTTGCCTGAGATATGCATGCATTGATGTCCCTGTTGATCCATATATCACAGGATTCACAGTGTAACATGCGTCCGCTCTTTCGGGTATATGACCCACATTCCGAGCATCTGCTGCTTGTGCCGTATGTTTCCTGCCTGGTAAGCTGGATCACGAGAAGGTGCATAGGATTGGGTGACGGACTTGATCGCTCTCAATAATGTGCCAGAATACTATGTCATATGAAAGTTATGATTTCCATAGCCACGTGTGTACAGCTTCAAGGTACAGGTTAACTGAGTGGTAGGAGACAGACGCAATCCTGAAGCGTTGAAACCGATGGCCATCGCACATCAACTAAAAATTGACAGTCTCGGCAAATGAAAAGTCTTATTATATATGGTGTGTTAGTGAGTGTCATGCCAAAAGGGGAGAGTGATCCGTTTTTTATCTAGTGAATCTGCACCTCAGTTGGATAAATTGAGAAAGCGCCTTGAACGAAACACGAGAAACCTCATGGAACTCTTCAGGGAACGGGCCACTATAGCCAAAGAGATCGGGCAGTTCAAGGAAGAGAATTCAATCCCAATCCGTATCAGGCAAAGGGAAAGGGAGCTTCTTGAATCGTTTCCTGATCTGGATGACATGTCCAGATCAATAATTTCTTCCCTTTTTGAATTCACCATTGTGAACGAATCTTCTTCCATTAAAGGCAACGACGCCCTGTCAGGAAAATCCCTTGTGTTGTCTGGCGAAACTGGGCAACTGCAACTTCTTGCAGGCCTTTTCATTTCTGCTCCCGGCGTTGAAGTGTATTCCCCTGTTCCTCTTCCGGATTCAATAAAAACAGGAATACAGGCCAAAGGTGGTCACATTGTTGTTGGAGATCTTGATTTACCGGATCTTGTTGTTGGACTAGATAGCCGGGAAACGTGCGGTATAATGATAGATTCCAGTGGAATCATGCGCATCGAGCTCGATGGTCTCAAATCCCAAAAACCAAAGCGAATATTGGTGAAACAGCGTTGAAGATACTGATTCTGGGAAGTTCAGGCAATTTTGGTTCAGCATTAACAGATTATTTGGAAAAAAATGGTCATAAGGTCTCAGGGATGGAAAAAGGCCAGAGGATGCCCGCAGCCCTGCGTGAATTCGATGCGTGTTTTCTTGCCATCCCTCTTCAGGAAACCGTTGAATTCCTCGAAAGGAATTCGCACACCAAGTTAATAGAAATCTGTTCCGTAAAAACACCAATGAAGAGATTCAGGAACAATGTGATCAGTATCCATCCAATGTTCGGGCCAAAAAGCATTGGAAATCCTGAATTCCGGAATATCATCTTTGTTGATGACGTGAGCCCCCCCAATTCTATTGGGTCCATAGAGGAACTCTTTCCCGATTTCTTCATTGAATCAATGTCTGCGGATGAACACGACAGGCTGATGGTTGAACTGCTTGTGAAGCCTTACCTGGTTTCAATGCTGGTTTCTGCTGTCTCCAAGCCTGTCCCATGGAAGGCCACCTGCACTTCCCATAAGGCATTCAAGAATCTTGCTTCAATTTCTGCAAATGAGTCTCGAAGAGCCCTTATTGACACAATCCGGTATAATCCATATTATAAGGGGGCAATCGATGAATTACAGGCAGGCATAGCAAATCTTCAGAAAGAAATACAATGAATAGGGACAGAAGATGCAATCACAATCCAAACATTCTTAGCACAAGGGATGCCAGCATGGCAACAAGGACTGTTGCCCCTGCATTCCTGGTCCAGTATGCGACAATGACTGCCGGAATAAGGGGAACCAAGGATTCCGGGGAGAATGACTGTATGTTCTCAATCATCAGAGCCCCGAAAGCAGAGATTGCAACATAGTCGAATAGATTTGTCAGGAACGTTTCCCCTTTGTGGCTCTTATAAATGATCCAGGGCAAAAGCCTCTGCAGGAGGCTAAGGACACCAAGTGCTGCGACAAGAATTATGATATAATTCATTCCCTGCCTCCAAGTTTTAACATAACCAGCCCAGCAAGTATCCCAGCTCCAATAGAAACGAGGATGGAATACTCTGGAAGTCCGTTAACTTTGATCACAATAGTGACTGCAATGGATACTGCTGCAGAAAGTGCTGTGCTGCCGCCTTTTACCCTCGGCACCATTAGCGCGAGGAAAAGGGCCGGAAGCGCCAGGTATAATATGGGATACAGAAAGGCGGGCAGACCACCAGTCAAGGCCACACCTAATGCTGAACTCAAGACCCAGCATGAATAGGCAAAATAGCTAAGCTTCCTTACTTCAGGGATCTTCATTGGCGGGTCGCTAACTGCCAGGGCGTAGATCTCGTCCGTCAAGAACGGTGCAATAGAGTACATGTCTCCGGAAGACATCTGGGGAAATTTTTCTTCAAGATGTGGCCCATAAAAAGTATGCCTGAGATTAAGGAGCAATGCGGTGAAAACCATTGTAATGGGATCAAGCCCAATGGCCCATAGGCCGACGAAAGTGGATTGGACAGCACCGGAATAAACGACCAGTGAAAGGGAAATGGTATAGTACCATGGAATGTGTAAGGCTATGGCCAGTGTGCCATATGCAATTCCTGAGGGCGTATAAGTTGTCAGGATGGCGACAATTCTTCCAAAGGCACCAGAGTCAAATTTCAGCAATTCCGGTAAATTCACAGAGGATTTAAAGAATGCCGATAGATTGGATTTGAAGAACTGCGAATCAAAAAAGTGGGAGATTCCCACAAAATTCAACAAACATATAAGAACAGATCAGTCTGCGTTTCCGTGTTCGTGGTACTGGTTCAGGTGGCGGTCTTCTCCCCCAAACTTCTGGCCAATGTTTCTTGAACTGAGATAACTCCTCAGGATCTCGTTAACCTGTTCCGATGTGGTTATCCCTTCTCCCTGGAGCTGTTCAAATACATCCTTTCTTATGTGCACTTCTGGCATTAATGCAAAGAGCCAACTGTGATATTTATAATTTGCTTAAGTGCACTTCGGCATTTACCGTGTAGTTTGCAAAGTGCCTAAAATGGGGCTTCTACAAGCGCGACATTAAATGACATAGTCTGTATACCCAGTAAAATGGCTTATTTTTTGAATAAAAGCAAAAGTCGAAGTTTATCAGTAGACAGTCCAGCCATTATCTGCCACAAGAACAGACCCGTTGATGTAGCTGGAATCCTTTGAGACAAGGAATAATGCAGTTCTAGCAATCTCCTGCGGCTCAGCAGGCCGTCCCATAGAGCTGGCTATTTTTTCCATCACCTTCAGACCCAAAGAGCTCGGTTTGCTTGATCCATAACCTATCTGTGTATTGACTGCACCAAGCGCCATTGCATTGCAGTGGATTCCCTTATCCCCATAATATGCCGCAACATGCTTGGTTAATCCCATAAGTCCATGCTTGGAAACAGTGTAGGCAAGGCCGGCTCGGCCCCCATGCAGGCCTGCAATCGAAGAAGTGTTCAGTATGGATCCGCCGCCATTATGCATCATGTGCGGTATTGCCATTTTGGTTATGAGGTAAGGGGCCTTCAGATTCACGTTCATAACCTTGTCCCACCAGTCCTCTTCTGTTTCCTCGAGAGAGTAGAAACCGTCCATTATGCCTGCGTTATTGCATAAAATATCTATGTGATCGAAAATCTTGACTGAGTCGTCAACAAGTTTCTTGATATCATCTTTCTTCGTAATGTCAAGTGCCATACCATAAACAGTGCCATGCTTTGACCTTATTGCTGAAACAGTCTTGTCAACTCTTTCAGGGACTACATCCACAACAACTATCGTTGCACCTTCAGAACTGAAAAGCTTTGCCATTTCTTCTCCAATGCCGGATCCAGCACCAGTGATAATCGCCACTTTATGATCCAGTATCTTTGACATGCAATAACAAGTCTGTAAAATTATATTAAAAAGCTACCTAATTGTTAAGTACTAACTTTCTGAAAACTAGGATACAGATTAGCAATTTTCCCCCAAAAGAGGCTCAAAATCCTTATTGTTTAGCCAAAAATTCACATGTGGAAGAAATTTCGTCAAAAGGTAAATGATGAAATTCGTAAACTCGTCTTTTGCTGGCGGCCATTCCATGCTTAAAATAACCTGAAACAGGTCTAGGGGGCTCAATGCATGATAAAAACAATCTTTAATACGTTAATACATGAAGTAAGATGGAGCCCGGAAACCCTGACATTCGTCAGGCAGTGGAAAGAAGCAGGGGACTGTTAAAGAAAATTCAACTTATTTTGCCATTGTTCAAGGGTTACAGGAAACTTGAAGATCTCAGGGAGGCAGATGAACTTCTAAGACGGCAATTATCCGATATACTCCAGCAGACGCTGAAGAATCTCCAGGACCAGAGGGTTAGCCTTGTGAACAGCGGAACCTTTGACCAGCTTACCAATATCGCATCTGTTATATCGAAGACGCAGGAACTTCAGGGAGATATTCTGCATGCTTCACAAGGCTATTCCGGCATTTCCCCTGCCATAAGAGTGGATGAGGGAACGTTGAATGCATTGTATGAAAACGACCTGAAATTCCTCGAGGTATGCCAGAGTATTAAGAATTCAAGCTTAGGGGGAGAATCTGGACAGATAGGTTCAGACCTCTCAAAGCTAAACGGGGAGATTGATCTTGCCAGGACCTCGTGGCAGGAAAGGATTCAGAAGGTACAGAACATACTTCTTCAGAGCGCAGGTGAAAGCTAATGTTTGGAAAGAAATCAGCAGGGATACCGTCATCAGGTGGAAGCCTGTTAGGCTCAACCACAGTAACCTGGGAAACGCAGTACAAAGAGGGCAACTCCATGTGGAAGGTTCCCAGGCTGATCCGCCTCAATGACAACATTGTTGTAAGGGAAGACGAGTCGGCAATTTTCATGAGGGACGGAAAGATCCTCACAGTCTTTGAGCAACCTGGCAGGTATGCACTGACAGACATAAACGCACCCATCGTTGGCCCGCTTGTCAAAGCATTGTCAGGAGTCCAGCAGCAGGCTGAAGTCTACTACCTTCAGAGAAGATACCTGGACGGGAAGTTCGGGAGCCAGGAACCTTACCAGTTTACTGATCCAACGTTCGGGGTCGTAAACCTAAGGGTATTCGGTGAATACAGGTGGAAGATATCTGACGTAAACGTTTTCGTCAGCCAGTTTATTGGAACATTTAATGTGGAAACCTCTGACGATGTGGAACAGAGGCTCAGGGAGCAGGTTGTCATCCTGGTGTACAATGCGCTTGGAAAGATGAAGGAGCAGGGGCTCAAGGTGACTGACCTGCCTTCGAACCTCACAACAATCGAACAGGTTGTCATCACCACATCACAGGACCATTTCAGGCAGTTCGGCGTTGAAATCAACAAGATCCAGCAGTTAAACATCTCACTCCCGGAAGAGGTTCAGAAAGCAGTGGATACAAGATCAGAAATGTCTGTGCTCGGAGTCAATTATATTCAGTACCAGGCTGGCCAGGCCATGGTTGATGCTTCGAAGAATTCTTCCGGTGTGGCTGGAATAGGTGCGGGACTCGGCGTTGGCCTTGGAGCTGGGGCTGGAATGGGATACGCATTCTCTAACCAGCTTTCCGGCATGCAGCAACAGCAGGGAAGAAACTGCCCTAAATGCGGAACACTTGTGCCTCAGAACAACAACTTCTGTCCAAGCTGTGGTTTCAATATGCAACAGCAACAGGTCAAGACTGTCAAGTGCCAGAATTGTGGAACTGAAGTACCGGAAGGTTCAAAGTTCTGCCCCAACTGCGGAAACACCATGGCTGAGAAGCAGCCTCAAACCATTAAATGCCCTAAATGTGGTACCGATGTTGGGCAAGGTGTAAAATTCTGTCCAAACTGTGGAAACAAGATGTGATAAGATGTTCTGTGAAAAATGTGGTTCAAATATACCGGACGATGCAGTGTTCTGCCCTAAATGCGGTGCTAAGCAGGAAACAAATGCGGCAACTGAAAAACAGCCGGTACAGCAGCAGGCTGGCAATGAAAAAGTTCTAGCCGGTTCAGGTGTGACGGAATTGAAATGTCCCGGTTGTGGTGCCCCGATTAAACCACAGTTCGGCGAAATGGTCATTACCTGTGAATACTGTGGCTCAAGCATATCTATGGCAGATGCTGGCTGGAAGAGCATCTCAAAGCATACAATGCTCGCAATTTCTCTTGCAACCAAGGACCAGGCAGTTTCTGACCTGAAGGACAAAATGGATCGGGGTCTTCTGCACAGGCATCTGCAGGAGCAGTCAACTCTTCAGGAATTAAGTCTCAGTTATGTACCATACTGGATTGTACCGGTATCTGCTCGAACCAACTATACTGCAGTGGATGCTGCTGCTGAAGTGGGAACAATAGCTGCGACAGCAGCAATAATGGGCCTGGCCGGAGGCGCCATGGGCGGAAGAGGCCGTGGAGGAATGGGTCTCGGAATGGTTGAAGGAACAATGATGGGTGGAATGATGATGGGAGGAATGGGTGGCGGAAATACAATAAGGGCTTACCAGTTGAACGGGAATTACAACTACCCTGTTGTTGGAGTCAAAGCACTCACCCAGTACCAGCCAAGGGATTATTCATTCGACCTTTCCAAGAGGGTAGATTTTGACACATCCAAAATTCCAAAAGGTTTCAAGATACTCAATGGTGATGTTGGGGAAGAGTCATCAAAGTACGAAGCCAAGACCAATGTGAGCCAGGTTCAGTCAGCAAAGGCACATGCTCAGCACCATATGATAAGGGGCATCAACACTGAGACAGATGCAGGGGAGCCTGAACTGTTGCACGCGCCTATCTGGTTTGCAAGATACGAGCACAAAGCCAAGAATATTGTCCTTGTCATTGACGCAAGCTCAGGCGGCGTGATCAACAGTATTGGAATAGATTAGGAGAACTGTAAACCCTCTCCTATATTCCTGAACTGGTGTCTTTGTGATCAGCTCAGAATTCCGGGCAAAGGATCTTGCCAGCACAACCTGGAAGGATTTTCAAACCTTATTCAACAAGTACGGCGGATTTCAGGCTGGTTGCTGGTGCATGTACTACCACAGGACTGGCGGAACACCCGGCAAGTCTCAGGAGGAGAGGACAGAAAAAAATCATAGCGACATCAGGAACCTTGTATTTTCTGGAAAGAACCGGAGTGTGCTCATTTACCACAATGGGAAGGCAATAGCCTCTGCGCAATATGGGACCAGTGGTGAATTGCCAAGGCCTGGAAATGGCAGGAATTACACGGCATTGAATCTCCCTGAACCAGGGAAAAGGCTCTGGAGGATAACCTGTTTCTTTGTGGATAAACAGTACAGGAGAAAAGGTGTGTCGAGCTTCGCCCTGGATGAAATACTGAAGAGAATAAAATCACAGGGAGGAGGAATTGTTGAGGCATACCCTGTCACCAATTTTAGAGCTCTCAGTGTATGGTCTGGCATCGTTTCCATGTACACGGCCAGAGGCTTCCAGACAGTTGCACAACTTGGACGAAGTACATATCTGGTAAGAAAAGAAATATAATTTTAAATCTCGGGCTCTCTGAACTATCGCCCAGCTGAAGTGAAGCGCTGTTCCAATACAATTGCATTTTATAAAGATTCTAAACCATCTCTCTGGCAGGAACTGTGTTGCATAACTACCCATATGTCCTGGTGTTCTCCCTCATCATGTTGTAATAGAGAACCTTCAGGCCAACTTCCTGGATCATGTAATCCGGCCTCCTTGCCCTGATGATCTCGCCCATTACC
>JAMDCA010000006.1:11221-11526 GCA_023489435.1 Thermoplasmatota archaeon | reverse complement strand
CTGGTTGGTGTCTGTTGCAGCGAACATTTTAGAGATTGGACTTATGTATCGGGATATCCGACTCTTAAGTAAGGGATTTTTTTGTATCCCTTGGCTTTTCTTCACACTCTGAAAGTGAGGCTGGCAGGAAGGGTGAATGAAAAGAAACTAAATGCCTATCATGTGAAACCAGCATTCATTGAAATTTACCCCCAGTAATTCTCATGACTCAAATTATGCTTGATGATTATTTAGTATGACAAAATGAATTTATAAATTCCTCATCTCAAAGGCTCAAAACTACATAACATGATGGGCATTTAGTT
>JAMDCA010000006.1:10492-11211 GCA_023489435.1 Thermoplasmatota archaeon | reverse complement strand
ATCCTTTCTTTGAAGAACCGGATCTTTTTGCATGGGAGCGCTCCGACAACAGGAAACTGGAGGAAATCCTCAGGGTCCCATCCAATACAATTTCAGATTCACTGCTTGAGAAGCACATCACCCTCATGGATGCAGGCAGGATCAACTCCGGGAAGTACGACGCCATTTTCAGTGCAATCCCATCATCCACGGATAACAATATCGAACTCGAACTGCTGAAGTCCGGGAACAGGATCTTTACCAATTCCTCCACTAACAGGATGCTGGATACGGTACCTATCGTGGTGCCTGAAATCAACAGTGAGCATATGGAAATGTTCAGGGATCAGAAGGGCTACATTATCGCAAATGGAAACTGCAGCACCATTGGCCTGGCCATTCCGTTGAAACCCCTTCTGCCTCTGGAACCTGAACACATAGAAGTTACAACCATGCAGGCACTGAGTGGTGCAGGTTACCCTGGCGTTCCGTCTCTGGATGCTGTTTCAAATATGGTTCCATTCATAGAAAGCGAGGAGGAGAAGATTCATAGGGAACTCCCCAAAGTTCTGGGGACCCTCAATGGAAACAAGATTACACCAAGGAACATAGACATGGGAGTAACCTGCACAAGAATCCCTGTCAGGGAAGGGCACACCGAATCCATATCTGTGAGATTTTCCAGGAATATAGAAAATGAGGATATTTCCGGCCTCTTATCAGAATTCCGGGCATATCCG
>JAMDCA010000006.1:0-10482 GCA_023489435.1 Thermoplasmatota archaeon | reverse complement strand
AGGGGAATATCCATGACTGAAATTGCAAAGATCATGAAGGTGTCCACCCCATCTCTTTCAGATGTTCTGAGAAGGGCAACCAAGAAGATCGTGAAATATTACATAGAAAACAAGTTCTGATTTTGTCACTTATGGGATCTGGCTGGAGTCCCTTTCAAAATCTGCCGGGCTTCCTATGATTGTCCCTGGTGTGTCCGGATTCCTGAAATCCTTGATTTTTATGGGAACCCTGCTTTCCCTTGAAAGTGAAATGACCTTGCCGTGGAGTATCCTGGCACCGTTTCTTATGTATCCCTCAGCGTCTTCGTAGCCAATCTGCCGGAGGACTTTGCACTCCTTGACAAATTTAGGGTCTCCGGTCATCAGCCCTGGAACATCTTTCCAGAAAGTGAGGCATGAACCATCTAATGAACTGGACACGACCGCCGCTGTGTAATCACTGCTGTTCCTTCCCAGAATGGCCGTCTTACCCGATGAGGTGCGGCAGAAAAATCCCGTTATGACTGGAATGTTGCCTTCATTCTTCTGGTTGCTGACGCACCTGCGGATCAGCTCCCTGGACCAGTTGACATCCACGGTTGCTTCCAGGAGGTTTTCATCTTCCGCCACGATTATCTCATTGGACAGGATTGCCTGCGCACCAAGGTTATGGCTCAGCAGGTACCCTTTCATGATCACCGCCGAGAGCCTCTCGCCATAGGACATTATGAGGGTAGTCCTCTCTGGTGAATCCCTTAACTTGAGGTCAGCTGCGATAGCAATGAGTTCCTGCACCAGTTTCCTTAGCTCCTCGACGGATGGTTCCCTTGCCCCCTTTTTTGTAATTTTGGACATCACGTATAGATGGGTTGCCTGGATTTCCTGTATCATCGCCATCACATCTGCGTTATCCAATGTCCCACAGATGTCAATGAGCCTCTGGGTTATGCCGCTTATGGCACTCACAATAACCACAGGGTTACGGTATCTTGAAACAATCTTTGCAGCATTGCTGAAATCTTCAGCGGAAGAGAGGCAGGAACCGCCAAATTTCAGCACATCATATGGCGCATCCATCACAGCAATCCCCTCGAATGGGCTATCTCTGCATTAAGAACTGATGCGCCTGCGGCTCCTCTTACCGTGTTGTGGGAGAGCGTTACGAAGCGGAGGTATTTCCCGGTTTTCCTTATCCTTCCAACTGTTACAGCCATTCCCCTGGCCCTTTCAGGCGTCCCGTTCCAAAGGTCCAGTTCTGGCTGGGGCCTGTACTCAGACCCGCTGACAATAATGGGTTGGGACGGCGCGCTTGGCAGCCTGTTGGCTTGCGGATATGCCCGGAATTCTGATAAGAGGCCGGAAATATCCTCATTTTCTATATTCCTGGAAAATCTCACAGATATGGATTCGGTGTGCCCTTCCCTGACAGGGATTCTTGTGCAGGTTACTCCCATATCTATGTTCCTTGGTGTAATCTTGTTTCCATTGAGGGCCCCCAGAACTTTGGGGAGTTCCCTCTGAATCTTCTCCTCCTCGCTTTCTATGAATGGAACCATATTTGAAACAGCATCCAGAGACGGTACGCCAGGGTAACCTGCACCACTCAGTGCCTGCATGGTTGTAACTTCTATGTGTTCAGGTTCCAGAGGCAGAAGTGGTTTCAGTGGAATGGCCAGGCCAATGGTGCTGCAGTTTCCATTTGCGATAATGTAGCCCTTCTGATCCCTGAACATTTCCATATGCTCACTGTTGATTTCAGGTACCACGATAGGTACCGTATCCAGCATCCTGTTAGTGGAGGAATTGGTAAAGATCCTGTTCCCGGACTTCAGCAGTTCAAGTTCGATGTTGTTATCCTTGGATGAGGGGATTGCACTGAAAATGGCGTCGTACTTCCCGGAGTTGATCCTGCCTGCATCCATGAGGGTGATGTGCTTCTCAAGCAGTGAATCTGAAATTGTATTGGATGGAACCCTGAGGATTTCCTCCAGCTTCCTGTTGTCGGAGCGCTCCCATGCAAAAAGGTCCGGTTCTTCAAAGAAAGGATGATTGGACAGAAGCTGGCAGAATCTCTGGCCAACAAGCCCGCTTGCCCCTATGATTGCAACCCTCTTCCTTGACATTTAATTCACGCCCCATCATGTTATGTAGTTTTGAGCCTTTGAGATGAGGAATTTATAAATTCATTTTGTCATACTAAATAATCATCAAGCATAATTTGAGTCATGATAATTACTGGGGGTAAATTTCAATGAATGCTGGTTTCTAATGATAGGCATTTAGTTTCTTTTCATTCACCCTTCCTGCCAGCCTCACTTTCAGAGTGTGAAGAAAAGCCAAGGGATACAAAAAAATCCCTTACTTAAGAGTCGGATATCCCAATACATAAGTCCAATCTCTAAAATGTTCGGTGCTTTATTCTTATACTGTAATTTTCTGAGTTTCAATAATGGAAACTGAGACGCGCACAGAGAAAATTGACCTAAAATTAGGTATATTTGGACAATCTCCCGCTACAGAACCTTCCGCCGAGCTTCTTGATAAGATAATGGCAGATACGGGAACATCTTCATTTGAAAGGCTTTCAAAACAGGAACCCTCATGCTGGTTCGGTGAATGGGGAGTCTGCTGCCGGTTATGTTACATGGGCCCCTGCAGAATTCAGAGTTCGAGATTCAATAGGGGTTCATCAAGGGGGGTGTGCGGGGCAACCGCTGATACAATAGTTGCCAGGAACCTGATGAGAGAAACTGTTGGCGGAGCCGCCAGCCATTCAGAACATGCATTTGAGATCGCAGAGACCCTGAAAGCAGTGGCAAGCGATGGCATCAAGGGGTATGAAATAAAGGACAGGGGAAAACTCCTGTCTGTCGCTTCAAAACTTGGCATAGAAACAGCAAACAGAACAGATAAGGAAATTGCACTTGAAGTTGCAGAAACCACCATAAATGATTTCAGCAAGGTTGACGGAAAGCCCATGAGATGGGTCATGGGATATGCCCCCTCATCTAGCCTGAAAAAATGGGAAAAACTTGGAATAATCCCTTCCAATTCACTGAATCCCATAATGAATGCCATGCACAGGACGAGCATGGGAAACGATGCAGATGTCGTGAACCTGATGCTTGCTGATCTGAAAATGGGCATTATAGATGGATATTCGGGCCTTACTCCAAGTACAGAACTTTCAGATATTCTGTTTGGTACACCTGAGCCAGTCAAGTCCACCGCCAACGTTGGGGTCATAAAGGAAGATTATGTGAATCTCGCAATACACGGGCATAACCCGCTTGTAGCTGAGAAAGTTGTTGAGTGGGCACAGCGCCTCAATGGTGAGGCCGTGAAACTGGGTGCAAAGGGAATTAACCTGGTTGGTGTCTGTTGCAGCGGAAACGAGGTTCTGATGCGCCATGGGGTTCCAATGGCAGCCAATGAAATGCAGGCAGAACTTGCCATTGCCACAGGTGCCCTGGACGCAATGGTGGCGGATTTCCAGTGTATCTGGCCTGTTCTGGGAGAAGTGGCTTCCTGCTACCACACAAAACTCATAACAACAATGCCCTATGTCAAGATCCCGGGTGCAGAGCATGTCGATTTTTCCATTGAAAAAGCAGACGAAGTTGCCAGAGTTATTGTTGAAAAGGCCCTTGAAGCTTACAGGAAGAGAGATCCTTCCCGTGTGCTTCTGTCGAAAACTGTGGAACCAATTGTGGGGGGATTCTCGTATGAATCAATTGCCAGGCTTCTTGGCAAGATAAACAGTCAAGACCCGCTGAAACCGCTTATTGATGCAATTGTCAAAGGAGATGTGTACGGAGTTGTGGGTATCGTGGGATGCCCCAATCCAAAACTCAGGAGACAACTCTACACCGAGAGGCTCATTAAGAAACTTCTCAGGAACAATGTGCTTGTTCTCGTTACTGGATGCATTGCACATATATCCGCACAGGAAGGATTCCTGAACCCGGACAGGGTAGATGAATTTGAAATTGGTGACAGGCTGAAAGCAGTCCTGAAACTCCTGGGAGAAACAGGCGGCTTGAAATCCCTCCCGCCGACCATACACATGGGATCCTGTGTTGATAATTCAAGAATAGGGGTCCTTGTGAAAGAAATCTCTGAAAAGCTGAATGTGGATGTTTCACAGCTGCCTGTTGTTGCGTCTGCACCAGAACTGATTGCAGAGAAGGCTGTGGCCATTGGGACATGGGCCCTGGCGATAGGATTGCCTGTGCATACTGCACCAGAACTGCACATAGAGGGAAGCAAAGCGGTAAAAGGAATTCTTTCCGACACACTCAAGGACCTTACCGGTGCAGAGACCTTCGACGAGATGGATCCGGAAGTAGCTGCAGACAGAATGATTGAAATGATCAGGGAGAAGAGAGAAGGCCTCGGGCTTCCAGCATAAGGTGTATATGATGGAATTCACAAAATCAAGCGAAGAGGAAAGAGATGCTAGAGTAAAAAATCTCATCATAAAAGACAATTTTTCCGAAATAAACAACCCGGGAGACAGGATCGTAATAACAGGAAAAGGCGGCACCGGAAAGACCACCATCACTGCGACCATGTCACGCCTGCTGATGCAGCAACGCCATGTGCTCGCTGTTGACGCTGATCCTCAGATGAATCTGCCCTATGCAATGGGAATTCCCCGGGATACCGTCAGGAAAATAGTTCCGTTGAATATGCAGGCCGATTATATAGAGGAGAAAACAGGAGCCAGGCCTGGATCAGGTTGGGGTGAATTTCTTTCCCTCAATCCCGATGTGAGTGATGTTGTGGACAGGTTTGGGGTAAAGGTTGATGACAGAATGAGCATCCTGGTTATGGGAACGCTTCATAAATCCGGCATCGGCTGCCTATGCCCTGAAAATGATCTGTTGGATGCCGTTGTCAGGCACGTATCCCTAAGGGATAACGAAACAATACTGATGGACACTGAAGCCGGCGTTGAACACTTTGGAAGGGCCATTGCGAAAGGGTTCGGCCACGCCATAGTAGTCAGCGATGTTTCATTCAATTCCGTGCAGGTAGCTTCCAGTGCAATGAAACTGGCGTGGGATCTTGGCATTAAGGGTATCCACCTGGTATTCAACCGTGTTGAGGAAGATGCTTCTGCCATAGAAACCCTGGTCAGGGAAATTGATGCTGATTTCCCGTATACAATCGACATAATACCATACGACAGGTCTGTAAAGACAGTTGATCCTTCCGTGCAACACCTCGTGGAAGGAAATAATGAATTTCTTCCTGCAGTGAAGAAACTCCTCGGCAGGATATATCCGGAAGTGGCCGGAGAGATATTTGATTCAACCCGATAAAGAAATTTCCATACTATTTTTCCATTTGATATCTTTTTGACATCGTCGTCTTCCGGTTCCTGAGCTTCCATTCACTTATGCGCCACACGTTACTTTGAACGCTAACTGGTGAATGGCAAATTGAATCTGCTAGGGTTCTGCTGCTTACCCTTGGATATTAATTAAAAAGATGGCAGAAATTCGGATGGTGAGCCTTAAGTGCCTGGGAGGTTGCAGGCAAATAAGAAAAAATAGTTTGGTTACTCCTTGAACATGAAGAAATCGAGTTCTTCCACTGCTTTTCCCTTGACTGTGTCAATGTTTTTCACAACATCGTCCAGCTTCTCTTCCTCAACCGGGATATATTTCATCTTTCCAAGGGACATGTGGTATGAACCGGGGCAAAGCACTCCTTCCTTGACGACAATTGCGTCGGGCTTGAGCGACAGAATGCCTGCCATGCATCTTTCCTTTCCGCCGTACGGGGATCCAAAACCGGGGTTCTCGTATTCGGTTATCTGCTTTGTCTCGTCATCAATTACCATTATTGAATTTCCGTATTCAAGTGGCGTGACATAGTTCTCTTCATCGACTACTGCTACGATCTTCATGACCCCCATATTTCTTTACCACTAATTTAAGTTGATGGTTTTTTGATAACGACAATAAATGAAGAGTGCGTAAATGGATTCCACTGTGGCAGGGAATTGGTTTTCTGTCTCATGTCCTGTGAAAATATAATAAGTTGCTGACTGGAAGCATCCCGGTAAATTTTTAATGATTGCCGGGAATTGAAGAATGAGTTCTCACCCGGCATTGGGAAAATGCTCATTTTATTGGAGTTCCAATGGCTATCATTAAGGCCTGAAAAGGGCCATGAACATGGCAGGTGTGGAAAATGGGTTTCTGGAAATATCAGTAATATCCAGTGTATGAGACGCCAAGGGATGGCATTTCAATTCCGCTTCCATTCTCGACATGCCCGATTTCCTTGAAATGCAGCCTTCCCCTCAGGGTGTTGAGGAAGTCTATCCTGCTATCCGGGTCAATGACTATGACATAGCCCATGCCCATGTTGAAGACCTCGTACATCTGTTCCGGGGTCATTTCTCCCATATTCTGCAGCTGCTTGAAAACGTTCTGGGGCTCAATTGGGTCTGAAAGGAGGTACTTCATGTCCTTCATCCTGGTGAGGTTCTTTATTCCCCCGCCGGTTATGTTGGCCATTCCCTTGATGTTCACGATGTTCATGATGTCAAGGACTTCCCTCACATAAATCCTGGTTGGTTCCAGAAGCACGTCAATGGCTTTCTTTGACTCGCCGGGGAACTTTCCCTGGAGATCGATTTCGCTGTCCTTGATAATATCCCTCACAGTGGTGAACCCGTTTGAGTGAAGACCGCTGCTCTGCAATGCGAATATGAGGTCTCCGTCCTTTATGTTCTCCCCATTGACGATCTGGGTCTTCTGCACTATGCCCAGTGAGGTCCCGGATATGTCGATATGGTTGATCAGGTCAGGCACTATTGCGGTCTCTCCGCCCACTATGGTAATGTTTGACATCTGGGCGCCCACGTTAAAGCCTGTCCCTAGCTGCCTTGCAATTTCCGGGTTCGGATCCCTGAGAGCGATGTAATCCACCATTGCAATGGGTTCAGCGCCTGCGGTGATTGCATCGTTGACGTTCATTGCTATGCAGTCAATGCCGAGGGTATCGTACCTGTTTGCTTCCTCCGCAATCACTGTCTTGGTACCCACGCCATCATTGTTCAGTGAAACGGCAAAGTTTCCTAGATCAACAAGAGAAGTGAAACCTCCAAAGCTTCCTATTGTCCTGAAATCTTCCCTCTTGAATTTGAGCTGCCTGATAAAAGAGCTGACGAACTCGCCAACAATTTTACGATCTATGATCTGTGGCTCACTTCCTTGCATAACATCTGTATGCGATCATGCCATAAATTTTTATCAGATTCGGCAAGAATTTTCAACAAAAACCATGATTTCTCCCTTATTTCGGTCAGAATGTGCATACATGCACTCTAATCTGGGCTTGTACACTATGACATCTAAAAATGGCTCTGTGACGGGTTAAACCTGGCCTTCCGGTTTTTCAGTTTAGGATAATACATTATATGGCTTTGAGAGGATACGTCCACATGGCAAAGTTCCTCCTGACAGAGAATGACCTCACGAAAGTATTCAGGAAAATCCCGGATGGAAGTGTTGTTGCCATTTCCGGATTCAACATATCCACTGCGCCTGAGTATCTGCTGCTCAGGCTTTACGACACTTTCCTCAAGTACGGGCACCCAAGGCACCTCTTCATAGAATCTGACAGCCTTCCCGGATCACCGGGCAGAGGCATTGACAAGGTATGCAGCCAGATTGAGGAGGAAAAGCATTACAATTTCCTGAAGGGCATACTGATGCCATTCCTTGGGTGGTCTCCTGCACTCCAGAAGCTGGTTCTTGATGAGAGGATAGAGGGCTATACGCTCAGCATCGGGACCATGGCCCATCTTCTTCGGGAAATATCTGCCGGGAGGCCAGGGCTCATCACTAAAGTCGGTGTCGGTACTTTCCTGGATTCCAGGCAGGACGGGGGCACCTTGAATGAACTTGCCAGGAAGGTCGGAAGAGTCAGCGTGGAAAACATGGTCATCCATGGAAAGGATTACCTGCTCATATCCGCGCCAAAGCCCGATGTTGCCCTTGTACGCGGAACAACCGCCGATGAGATGGGCAACATAAGCATGGAGAAGGAGGGGATATACGGCACAGTATTCACCATCACCCAGGCGGCCAAGGCCGGGCCTGACAGGGGCATGACTTTCTGCCAGGTTGAAAGGGTCGCAAGGCTGGGCACCATCAACCCCAAGGCTGTGCACATTCCCGGCCCGCTTATTGACTATGTTGCAGTCTCCCCTGCAGAATATGCCTGGCAGACAGGCTCAATAGAATTTGATCCAAGAATATCTGGGGGCCTGATACCGCCGCTGGGGCACAAACACCACGAGAAGATAGAGCTGGACGCCCGCACTGTCATCGAACGAAGGGCTGCCATAGAAATGGCAAAAACCGTGAAGGAGAAGAAAAGGTCCATCATAGCAAACTTTGGTGTGGGCATTCCGTCCGAGATACCATCAGTGCTGGAATCGGAAAGGATCTCAGATTATGTGTATTCGACGGTGGAAGCTGGCCCGTGGGGAGGACTACCACTTACAGGCAACGATTTTGGCGTTTCCATAGGGCCTTTTGCAATCATACCACTTCCGGACCAGTTTACCCTTTACGAAGGAGGGATGATTGACATCTCCATCCTGGGATTCATGCAGGTGGATGCCGAAGGAAACGTCAATCCCTCAATACTTCCAGGCAGAATACCAGGTCCAGGTGGATTTCCAGCAATCACCAGCGGATCGCCTTCCATTGTGTTTACCGGCCAGTTCAGCGCAGGAAAGCCTGACATAAGGGTACAGGACGGGAAAGTCTCCATTGTCCATGACGGAGAGACAACAAAATTTGTGAAGGAGGTCTACAAGATATTCTTCAGGGGAGAGGTTGGGATCAAGGAGAAGAAAGATGTTACTTTCGTCACGGAGAGGGCTGTTTTCAAGCTTGGAAGCCATGGAATCGTACTAACTGAGATAGCCCCCGGAGTTGATTTGGACAGGGATATCCTGGAGAGGATGGAATTCAAGCCAAAGATGAGTTCCGAGCCACAGGCCATGGATCATGCCATATTCCTTCCGGAGAAACTTGGCCTGAGCTCCTATGTTAGCGGAATCAGGAAGGCCGGTTTTGAAGAATAGGAATTCGGGCCCTCCTGCTAGGCATAAATTCCTGCAGAAGTATGAGTGACGGGTTTGAACACATACTGAACATTTAGATTCATATCCTGCCTGGTTCTTCCCCTGCGTTGAAGGAAATCAAGTTTCTCATACCGTATGTGGTCTTTACCGCATTTTCATATTTCTTTGTCAAGGATGGGCTGTATTACGCTTCTCCACTTATCTTCATGGCAATGAGGTACCTGATTGCCGGACTTCTGCTGCTGGCTTTTTCCAGGAGGCTCATCCTCACAAAAAGCCTCCTGGCCCTTACCCTTCTTACCACAACAAGCACCGCCTTCTGGGCTTATGGCCTGCTTTACGTGTCACCATCTGAATCTGCAGTCCTGAGTTATTCCATGCCACTGTTCTCACTTCCCATTGCATTTCTGCTGGTGTCGGAAAGGCCTTCAAGGGTGGAGATTGCAGGCATCTTTGTTGGCTTCGCTGGTGTGGTGCTCTACGGCATCCCCCTTCTCTCAGGCTTCACGCTTCTTGGAATGGTGCTGACCCTGATTAACGCAGTATTCTGGGCATCATTTACGGTGTTTTACAGGAAAATAAAGGACCAGGACCCGGTTGCAGTGAACGCCACCCAGTTCATCCTGGGATCTGCTGTGCTTTTCGCATTGAGCCCCCTGGATTTCAGGCTGCATTTTACATCCACATTCCTCATTGACCTTCTGTGGATGGCTACCCTGGGCGGAGCCCTCCAGTTCTTCCTGTGGAACAGCATGATAAGAATCAGCCGGGTGAACAGGATAACGGTACTTGCCTTCAGCGTGCCCATCTTCACCATAGTGCTGGATGTCTTCATGACTGGAGTGCTGCCCCCCGTTTATTCTGTGGCCGGAGTGGCCGTGATGTTTACAGGCATTGCCCTTTCGAGGTTTAAGAGAGGAATCTCATTTGTTGTCCCCCAAAGGGCTGCGAAGAAATGACCTCGTGCCATTTCCCGCTCCGGGGAATCTTTGATTTATAATGACCTGATCTCCTTTCTGGAGATCTGAGTGCAGGACCACAGTTCCAACAGAATGGTACTGGCAACAACTTCAATTGCAGCCTTTGCCACCCCATTCCTGTCAAGTGCCATTGCCTTTGCGGTTCCAAGGATAGGTGTTTCATTCCACCTTGATTTCATTGAAGCCGCTTTTATACCAATGGTTTTCCTCATTCCGCTTGCCTCATTCATGATCTTTTTCGGCAGGATCTCTGATGATGTGGGGAGAGCCAGGATATTCAAGATCGGGCTGGCCCTCTTTGGGCTGGGTGCAATTGGAGCCTACCTTTCGCCCTCTTACACTTTCCTCATTGCGATGGTATTTCTCGCAGGCCTGGGTTCATCAATACTCGGGACAAATGCCACA
>JAMDCA010000033.1 GCA_023489435.1 Thermoplasmatota archaeon | reverse complement strand
CATAACATAGCCAAAGTTCTTCTGGAAGTTGTCAAGCATGGGTTTGTGGAATTCAATTTCAGGAGTGGAGACGCAGTCTTCCACAACTATTGTGACATAATCCATCATATATGCCCTTCTGGCTGTTGTGTCAATGCAAAGGTTTGTCTGCGTGCCAACAATTACAAGGTTCTCTATTCCGGCTGCCCTCAGGACGAGTTGCATATCAGTATCAAGGAATGCATCGTACCTGTGCTTTATCACTACAGGTTCATCTTCCAATGGCTTCAGCTCTGCAATGATCTCCGCACCCCAGGAATTGTTTCGGCAAATTGATGGATCAAGGCTCTTCTGTGACGTCCTGCTTATCCAGTTTTCAGTGTTTGTGTACTTATGGTGGACGGTCTGGGTGTAGATGACTTTCATTCCCTTCCTCCGGAAATAACCAATCATAGACTTGACCGCTGGAACTGTTTTCTGGACAACCTCAAGGTTCTGCCCTTTCTTCCCAAGATAACCTTCGCTGCTTATGAAATCATTCTGCATATCGATAACGAGAAGTGCGGTTTTAGCAGTGAGAAGCCTGTTCCTGAATGTTTTTCCGGTCTGCCTGTCCATTTCTGGCACGCTTCTTGATTGATTGTGGTTTTATTATTGCTTTTGGGCTAAGTTGAATCTGGCAGGAGCAGGTTACTCCTCAAATTCAACCGGCAACTGTTCGCTAATCCACTTCTGAATTCCACCAGCCACAGTGGCGGCATTCAGGCCATTGTCTGCAAGGAACAGGGCTGCAACTTCACTCCTGTTTCCGTGGGCGCAGATGATTGCATATCTGTCGCTTTTGTTGAGTTCGTTGAGCCTTGAGGGGAGTTCGTTCATGGGGATCTTCAAGCTGTTCTTTATGGTCCCGGACTGCCATTCAAATGGTTCCCTCACATCAATCACAGTGTATCGGTCAAACTCTCTGTACACATCATCAGGGGTGATTTCGCCAACACTGGAAAGCTGGAAACCATCCTGTTTCCATTTTGCCAATGAGTCCGAGATCACCTCAGTGACATGGATGTCGACCTTCTTCAGCTCTTCCACTGCTTTTGTGGCGGTTTCATCGTTTTCTGCAACAAGCCCCAGGTCAATCTCTGTTCCGCTGAGCCATGACTTGATGGATCTTGCCCATCCATAGGTACTGAATGGTGCACTGACTGATCCCGGTACGTGTGATTTCATGAAGTCGTGGTTGTTGCGGGTATCTAAAACAACAATCTCTTGAGACTGAATCTTTTCAATCAGTGATTCGTATTCCATTTTTGCTATCAGATAGCCAATTTAGTTCACCCTAATAATCTTAACATTATGGAAAATTACCACAGGTAAGGGTGCCGGGAAACTTGGAAAAATTGGGTTTTTAACACTTAATAATCATTATAAAATGAGCCTATATTTATTTCATTAAATTGTGAAAAACCCACGAGGGCTAAGGTTATATGTCTGCATAAGTTCTTCTGCCTGCAAATGTTCAAATCCACTGAAGAGAGACAGTTAGGACCCAGGTTGGGCATAAGCATCTGGTTTCTCGCTGCAATTTTCTTCGCCGTGATGTTCTTCGTTATCGTCAACGTAAGCAATACATGGAACATTTTCACAATATATGCCACACTTTCCTGGTCATTTGGAATGCCCATAGTTGTTGTAAGTTTCCTTGGGGCAGTCAGATCGAGGAGCCTGAAGCTTTCCAGTTATACTGGGAGGATATCCAACCTAATAGTTTTCCAGATACCAACAATCGGTTCTCCTGAGGTTCTCGGCGCACTTTACAGGGTTGTGGATTCAATTCTCAAGCACGCACCAAAGAATCTTGACAACTGGAGGGTCGACGTTGTAACGGAAGAGCATTCTAAGGCACTCCGCGAGATAAGGGACCACTATTCATTCGATTCCCATGTCAACATAGTTGTTGTGCCAAAGGGATATGAGACCTCGAACAATTCCATTAACAAATCAAGGGCAATGCAGTATGGCCTTGAATACCACATAGAAAGAGGGGAGGTCAACGACCAGATCTGGTACTTCCACCTGGACGATGATGCCTCAATAGGGCCGGACACAGTTGCAGCCATAGCAGAACACATCAAGTACAAGGGCGAGAAATATTACATTGCACAGGGCATCCTTGCTTTCCCACACCACCTTTCAAAATCCATAATTGCAAAATTCGCAGATTCCATGAGGCCCACTGATGATCTTACAAGATTCTATTTCTTCACATCACTTGTTAAGATACCGCTGGTTGGGCTCCACGGCGAGAACCTGCTTGTCAGGTCAGATATTGAGGCACAGATAGGCTGGGACAATGGAAACAGGCCGATTTCCGATGACAGTTGCTTTGGGCTTCGCTTCTCGGAGAAATTTCCCGGCAAGTCTTCATTCCTTCCCGCGTTCACTTATGGCGCATCCCCTTCCACTGTAAGGGATATGCTCAGGCAGAGGAGACGGTGGCTCGTGGACCTGACAAACCTCGGCCTCTTTGGTCCGCTCCCATGGAGATACAGGCTCATTTTCATCTATTCAGTCCTGTTCTGGAGCAGCATGGTGACACAGAACATAATCCTGGTTGCCATGATCCTGCAGTTCTTCCACCTGATCACATTTACGCTCATCACACCGCCCATGGGCGTTATGTGGGCATTTACGTTCAGCTTCTGGATCTGGTTCTACTGGAATGGGCTGCACATAAACAACAGTGTCTCGGAAAACCCGACCCCGTTCTGGAAGAATGCTCTCCTCATGATACCGTTGTTCTTCCTTGTCATAGGGCCCCTGGAGTTCATAGGCGGGGCATGGGGAATTCTCGCATTTGTCAGGAACGACAGGAAATTCGAGGTCATAAGCAAACCTTCCTGATTTCCTGAAAATTTATTTCAGTTTTTCCAGCAGGCCGAATATCCTGGCCGCGTCCTGGCAGCTTATCTGGCCAGGGCTTGTTTTTTCCCCTACATGGCAGTAAATCAGTTTTGAACCAAGGAGGGAGTAGACAATTCTTGAGGCGGGATCCCCGTCGACCTCCATTACCACAAGGTTGTGGTGCCGGTTGAGCAAAGATATGAGTTTCCGGGCTGAATTCTCATTCCTGCGGAGTGCTATTTTCAGGAATCTGCATTTATTGCCGTATTCCTTTACCAGGGATTCGAGTTCCTCATAGGTCGGATCCTCTCCAAGGTAATGCCTGGATAGAATCTGGTTGCTGTAATCAAGTGACATGGAATTCAGGTTTGAAATTTCGACGTCCACCAGGAAACCATCTTCTATTGCAGTTCTGAGAAACTGCTCTTTCTTCTTTGTGTCGACATTATTCTTCCCTCCCTCACTGGGGTCCCTGATGGTCAGGATGAGCCGGTCGCGAAATTCTTTTAAAAATGCAGGTTCAAGGCTTTCCACGTCAGGGAAGTAGTCTAGCCTGACCTCTACCAAATCGGTACGTATTCCGGGTATGGTGTCAAGCACCTGAGTGCTGTAAAATGGAACAGATGCAACGGTTTTTGTCAGGATCTTAATGTCAGCTTCCCTCCCAGCCTTATTATGTCATCGTAAAAATGTGGATTGCTCTTTGCAACCGATTCTGCTCCGTGAATTATGCCTCCGGTCCTCATTGCGAGAACGGTTCCGAGCATTGCGATGCGATGATCCTTCCAGTTCTTTACAATGCCCTTGTGGTAAATTCCTGTATTTCTGATAACTATTCCATTGTCTGCGGACGCTTCAATTCCAAATGACTCCAGTGTTCTTGTAATTGAAAGGTTGCGGTCGCTTTCCTTGATTCCCAGAAGCGGTGTGCCTGTTATCCTCGACTCCCCCATGGCTGCTGAAGCCAGGGCAGCAAGGGAAACAGCCATGTCCGGGGAATCCTCAACATTCTCCTCAAAAGGTTTCACATTTCCCTTTCCTTCAATGTGCCACGAATCACTGTCCAGGTAACTGTCTGCACCGCTTGAATGCATGATGCCAACAATCCGGGAATCCCCGGAACTCCATTCCGGGTGGGTAAAGCCAGTTATCTCCAATTCTCCTCCCGTAATGATGGAACCCATTGCATAAAATGACGAAAGGAGAAAATCACCGGGGACTTCACCACTGAATCTCAACCTGGAATCCAGGGGCTGCACCTCGATTTCTTGTCCCTTGAAATTCACTGTGCAGCCAAGGTCGTTGAGTACACTGCAGGTCATTTCAATGTATGATCTGGATCTGACTGGCGGAATGAGATTGATCTTTCCCCCTCCTGACAAAAGCAGGCCATAAATCAGTCCGCTGATGTACTGGCTGCTTTCTGATCCTGAAATTTCCACGTTGTCAGTTGTAATTTTGCCTGAAATCCTTAAGGGCAGGCGATCTCCGCTCAAAACAGCCCCGTTTCCTTCAAGCCAGGTTTTTATGACCCCGAGAGGCCTTTTTTCCAGGGTCTGGTCTCCGGTGAGGGCACAGTTTATTCCAAGGAAACCGAGCACAGGAAGCAGCATTCTGAGCGTTGTGCCTGAGCCCGCGATGTTGATGGACAGGGAACGATGGTCCCTGGAGCCAAGCGCATTTTTGACATTGGCGATGGCGCTTATTGCTGCCTGCACATCCTCAGATGCTTCCACATTATCAAGCTTGACATCACCCAAAAGGCTGGCAAAGAGAAGCCGTATGGCTATGCTCTTTGACTGGGGGGCTTTGATCATGCCTCCGATTACAGATGGTGAAATATGCGCCTCCATAGTTATACAGGCCTCCTCACTATGGGTGTCCCCAATTTTGAAAACAGCTCCATGGCCGGCCCCTCATCTCCTTCCTTCACAAGGGCAAACAGTGAGGGCCCATTCCCGGAAACGCCTGATGCTCTGGCCCCAAGCTCCATGGCCTTCAGGAGAACGTCCGTTTCATAACCAAGTGCCTGTGAAACTGTGAGCCCATTCCTGGACATGGCTTCAATGTAGTTCCCGCTGTGAAGCAGGTTTGAAATGCTTTTGAATGCAGGCCATCTCTTTCTGAGGAGTTCGGGGTTGAATTCCCTCCTTGGCCCTCTGGGCAGCAACACAAAAACGTATCCCTCCGGAAAAGGAATCTTCCTAAGGATTCTCATATTAGTATTGTCACAAATGGAAATTCCTCCGTACAGGGAAGCTGCTACATCGTCAAGAGCCCCTGTAATCGATACGCCCGCCTCTATGGACAGTTTTGCCGCAAGAACCGGAATATCCACATCCAGGCCGGTGAGAGAGGAAAGTGCGGAGACTGCACCTGCAGCAACTGCGCTGCTGCTTTTAAGGCCACCTCCCTGTGGGAGATCACTCTTCACTATTACTGACACTTCTCTTCCCGACCGTTCCCCGAAAAACTTTGTAATTGTGTCAAGAAGGGCTGATCCGGGCTGCGGTTTCCCATATGAGGCATCAACCTCAACATTAATGTCAACTGCACAGGACGAGCCAAGCCCCAAAGGTATTGCATTGAGGATCGAAACTCCCCCATGGGTTACTACTGGCATTTCTTAACGTAGTCCCCCCATCTTTCCTCGATGATGCCTGCTTCCTTATGAGAAAGTTTCGCGTGTGGGATGAGGCCTGATATCAAGGCATGGTCAACAAGCACAAGCGCCATCATGGCTTCAGCTACTGATACCCCTCTAACTGCCACAACAGGATCGTGCCTTCCAGTGACGGAGATTTCAGCCGGCTCCAGGGTATCAAGGTCAACTGTCTTTGCCGGAATCCTGATGGAGCTTGTAGGCTTGAACGCACATCTCACAGCAATGGTTTCACCGGTTGTGAGGCCTCCAAGCATTCCCCCGGAGAGATTTTTCCTGTATCTGAGAATGTCCCCCTCTCCCCTGACGATTTCATCTGCAGCCTCTGATCCTTTCATTCTGGCGGCATCGAAACCCATTCCATATTCAAAGCCGGTAATGGCGGGGATGGTCAGAATGGCGCCTCCAATGTCTGCCTTTATCTTATTGAATACTGGTTCTCCAAGCCCCTGAGGAGCATTGGATGCGAAAATCTCAGCGACTCCTCCGTAACTATCACCATCCTTCATTGCACTCTTGATGAGCGCCGTGAATTTGCCGTCAGTTTCCCCGTCAAGTGCTCTGGTCTGATATCTCTTTGAGTCCAGTGACCTGATGGGGTCACTGCAGTGTGTTCCCTCAACTGGCCCGATGGATCTGAGATATCCTGTGACGTATGTCGATACATGCATGAGAAGCTTCTTTGCAATGGCTCCAGCAGCAACCCTTGAAATGGTTTCCCTGGCGCTTGCCCTCCCGCTTCCCCTGTAATCCCAGTTTTCCCTGCCATATTTTCTTATGAGCGGTAGATCAGAATGCCCAGGCCGTGGCTTGTGGCTCACTTCAGAGTAGAGGGAGGAAATTGCGTCAACATTCCTGAATATGATCGCCACCGGCGCTCCCGTGGTCCTGCCGTTAAAAAGCCCACTGATGATTTCAGGCTCATCAGCCTCCCTTCTGCCTGAAACAAGATAATTCCCTGTCTTCCTGAACTGGAGCTCGAATCTGATATCATCAGGCGATATTGCAAGCCCTGCGGGTATTCCATCAACAACAACTCCCATGGCCTGGCCGTGGCTCTCTCCGAAGGTCGTTACTACGAACTGCTTACCCAGTGTGCTCGACATTGATTACCTCCATTATTTCACTAAAGTCAGGGGAGATATCATTCCAGATTATCTGGGAATGTATCGCCTGCGAAACCAGGATCTCTTCTCCGGTTATGATGGAATGCTTTCCCTGGATCCTTGCCCTGAAATTCCCTGAACGTGATGCATAGTTGAAGTCCACCGCAAGGGCAGTCTTCATTGCAGGGTACCTGAATTCAGGATAAGAAATGCAGTTGACAAATACTTCAGAATCCAATGTCTCAGTGGAGATTGAAGATTTGAGGGTTACAGCCCGTGCATCTATGCTTGCCCTTGAAAGGTCAGCCTGCAGTTTCTCAGCTCTTTCCAGGTTTCTGTTGACAACTGTGATATACATGTTCATATTTCCAAAAAGATAAGCAGCAGTTCTCGCAGCACCCCCAGACCCGAAAATCGTGCATTCCTTGCTGGAGAGATCCATCCCCTTCGCTCTCACTAATTCTTCCAGCGCGAGAAAGTCTGTATTGTAGCCCTTATTGCCCTTCACAAGGTTTACGCTCCCGGTCATGGAAGCCTCCCGGGAGAGCACTGGCAGGAACTCTGCACATTCCTCTTTGTAAGGAGTTGTTACATTGAATCCTGATGTTCTCCTGATGAGAGCCTGGATTGCTGTATGGAAATCCTGCGGTGGAAGATCAAACAATGCATAGACTGCATTGATTCCATACCTGCTGAAAATGTAGTTGTGGATCCGGGGAGACAGGGAATACTTTATCCCGTGGCCAAGAAGCCCGAATAATCCCTGAAATGTTCCCTTACTTTCGCTCAAGGTAATCACTAATGCTACTGATTTCTACTTCACAAACTTTTGGAATGCCTATGCTTTGAGGGATCGGGAGCTTCACAGTGTGCCTGGTGCTTTTCTTGTCTGAGGCGACAAACTCTGACAGTTCTGCTCTTCCCCCGGGCAGGTAATCCTTCCCGTGAACCGAAAAACCGAGATGTCCAATGAGTTCCTGCAGCCCTTTCTGCACTTCCTTTGTTGTCAGCCCCATTTCCAATGCGAAATCCGCCTCAAGAAGCATGCCGCCAATGACAGCATGCCCATGGCCTATGGAAAAACCTGAAGCGGCTTCCATTGCGTGGCCGAATGTATGGCCGAAATTAAGGATGATTCTCTTCCCGTTCTGATCAAACTCATCCTGGGATACCAGTTCCATTTTGTCATTTATGCATTTCGAAAGAAGGTATTCCGTTTTCTTCTGATCATTCAGCACCCCGTCCATGGTATTTTCCATAAGGAAACTGTAAAGCTCACTGTCCATTATGGCTGCATACTTTGCGATCTCGCCAATGCCGTCATTGGCCAGATTATGGGGCATGCTTCTTAGAAGGGATGTGTCAACTACGATTCTTGAAGCGCCATAAAAAGTCCCGAGGACATTCTTCACACCCCCGAAGTTCACGCCATTCTTTCCGCCCAGGGACGCGTCCACCATGGAAAGAAGCGTGGTCGGTACAGAGGTATACGGAATGCCTCTGAGATAAAGGGAAGCTGCAAGGCCTGCCACATCTGAAACCGTCCCTCCTCCAACAGAAACCAGTGTAGAAGTGCGTTTGAACCTGCCTTCCATGAGTCTGCCGAGTATCTTCAGCACCGTATCAAATGACTTGGACTCCTCACCGTCATTGATTTCAAGGGATTCATAATTCCCGCGTAAGCCTGATTCAACCAACTGCCTGAGAGAATGAGGATACACAACAAGAGAATCCTCAAGCTTTCCAATGCTGGGAAGCGCACCATCTCCAAGAATAATTTCAGTGGGCCCCCTGGAAAGCATGTATCTTAGACTGAGCATCCTAAACCCTGATTGCCTGCCTCAGTGACTTAACTGAATCTGAGAGTCTTGCCAAATCCTGGACCGTAATCTGCTGTTTGCCATCACTCAGTGCCAAATCAGGATTTGGGTGAACTTCAACAAGAAGCATGTCTGCACCGGATGCAACCGATGATAATGCCATTGGGATGACCAGTTCTCTGGTTCCCGCGGGATGGCTTGGATCTGCGCAGATTGGAAGATGGGACTCATTCTTTGCTCGAGCAATTGATCCAATGTCTAGTGTGAATCTTGTGGCATTCTCAAATGTCCTTATTCCCCTTTCACAGAGGATAACCGATCCGTTTCCCTCGCTCATTACGTAATCAGCAGTTGCCATCCATTCTGTGTAGGTGTTGCCCATTCCTCTCTTGAGCAGGATTGGCCTTCCATCCCTGGCCACTTTTCTGAGAAGCTGGAAGTTCTGGGCATTCCTTGACCCAATCTGAAGAAGATCAACTCCCTTGAAGTCCTTCAGGTTGTCTGAGTCAAGTATTTCAGAAACAACAGGAAGGCCGGAAGTCTCTCCCATCCTTTTCAGTATGTCCAGGCCCTCAGTGCCTTTCCCCTGGAATGAGAACGGACTTGTCCTGGGCTTGTAGGCACCTCCTCTTATTATGTCGGCGCCTGCTTTTTTCAACTGGGCAGCAAACTCCTCCACGTTGTCTGTAAAGTCAATGGAGCACGGTCCGGCCGCAATGGTAACGTCTTTTCCCACATGGACTCCTCCAACATCCACCATAGTGTCATCACGTTTCCATTCTCTGGAACTGAGGATGAATTCACTGTCAATGGACGTCTGGAACTCGATATCCGGATGGCCTACATGCTTGCCTGAGTCTGGCCATACAAGCAGGATATTCCTGCCATAGAGCTTGAGCTTCTTAGTGGAAACAGTGCCATTTCCCAAGTTCTCAGCCAGTTCAGAGGGGTCAGCATCCCCTTTTAATACAAAAACCCTGTATTTAACCAAATTAAATCCCTCAAATGGGGAAGATCATAGATATGGAATCCAACGCTGGAATACAAACATTCCCGCAGATATATTTATATGATCTTCCTCGATAGCCATGACACTCTGTATCACTGTATATATTTAAACGTTACTGTTTAATATGCAACTTGTCATAATTAATTACCTAATAAATGGTTGGTTGGTCTTTTTAAAAATCTGTTGATGGGGGGAGTTTAGAGAATATGCTTCCTTATTTTTAAACACGCGTTATTCTTAAAGAGTTGTATCTCGGGGCTTGCAATTCAAGTTTGGATGGGTTCCACCTTGTTGAGTTTTATGAATTTCGGTTCTGTTTCTTATCTTCAACCAACCAATAATTTAATCAGCGTTGGGTTCAGCCGATATAATGGCATAATAAGATT
This sequence comes from Thermoplasmatota archaeon, assembly GCA_023489435.1. Lineage (GTDB taxonomy): Archaea > Thermoplasmatota > Thermoplasmata > Thermoplasmatales > Thermoplasmataceae > JAJZOM01. The sequence continues at coordinate 2,302 of JAMDCA010000033.1, read as the reverse complement.
AAAATACCATTAGAAAGTATATCATTCAGGAAAAAATGGTCAATTACGGAGTCAATGATGAGTTATCGCTTGAGACCAAGGGGACCACAAACCAGAAAGTTATTGTCGCAATTTTGCTGCTAATACCAATGGTGGTATTTGCCGCGACACCAATATATAACTTCAATGGACCCCAGCTTCTCGGACTATCTTTTTATTATTGGTTTGAGACGCTTTGGCTTGTAATTTCAGCGATTTTTTACTTGGGTGCTGCGTATATGCTTAACAAAATGGAGAGTGGCAAAGCATGAATAATCTGGAAGTCTTCATAGTATTCATAAGCCTTTTTGTCCTCTTCGTTGCACTTGGATTCTCAGGCTCTCGCTTCAGAAAGGGTGATATGAGTGACCTCGGTGAGTGGGCAATTGCAGGAAGAAGATTGGGAGGCTACCTTGCGTGGTTCCTAGTCGGCGGGGACCTTTACACAGCTTACACCTTCATAGCAATACCCAATGCGCTTTTCGTCAAGGGAGCTATCTACTTCTTTGCAGTGCCTTACGTCGGCATCACTTTCGGAGTGGCCATGCTGACAATGCCAAGGCTTTGGAAAATTGCAAAGGAGAAGAACTACGTCACAGCTGTGGATATGGTTCAGGACAAGTTTAACAGCAAATCCCTTGCTGCTCTTATCGCCCTTACTGGAATCGTAGCTGAATTGCCCTATATCGCGCTCCAGATCTACGGTATGCAGGCTGTTCTGACGGTTATGATAGGGCAACTGGTAACAGTTGATGCTGCCACCATTACTGAAATCGCACTGATAATATCGTTCATCATTCTTGCTGCGTTCACCTTCACAAGCGGGTTGCGTGGCGCCGCTGTCACTGCTGTGATGAAGGATGTGATCATATTCGTCACCGTAATAGTTGTAATAGTGGTGGTGCCCATGGCAATTGGAGGGTTTGGCCATGCTTTCTCATCAATGAAGGCGCTTCCAACAGGAAATGAGACCCTTGCACCGTTGTTCCTGAACGGATTCATCAGTCTGGTAATAATGAGTGCACTTGCGCTTTACCTGTATCCGCATGCCATCAATGCGGTTCTTGGAACCAGCTCAACCAAGAGGATCAGGTACAGCACAGCTCTGCTTCCCATATATGGAGTTGGTCTCGCCCTTCTTGCACTTTTCGGCATACTTGCATACGGTTCCACCTCTACCCTTGCAATGATCTCTAAGTACGGCCCGGTTACCACAGTGCCTTCTCTGATCTACAACTACTTCCCCTCTTGGTTCGTGGGATTTGCATTCCTGGGAATATTCATCGGTGGACTAGTTCCAGCATCAATTATGGCTATTTCTCAGGCGAATTTGCTGACCAGGAATGTCATAAAGCCGTACAAGAAGAACATGACCCCACAGCAGGAGACGAGGTATGCAAAATACTTCTCCGTGATATTCAAGTTCATTGCTCTGCTGTTCATCTTTGTGATTTCAGCCACTTACTCACTTCAGCTGCAGCTTCTTGGAGGGGTAATAGTTCTTCAGACTCTGCCGGCCATATTCATTGCCCTCTTTTCCAACAAGCTTGAAAAGTGGTCTACAGGAGTGGGATGGGCTGCTGGAATGTTCACAGGGATATATCTTCTGCTGGCCGCAAACGACTTTAACTCAATAACCACAGTGCTTTTCAAATTCAGCACGCCTCTTAGCTTCCTTTACGTGGGACTGATTGGCTTGGTGGTAAACCTGGTTATAGCTGTCATAGGGTCCTTGCTTGTAGGTGCTTTTAGAGGCACGTCCAGCAAAAAAGCGGCAAAGGTAGAACAATAAACCCCCCATTTCCATTATTTAAATTTTCTATTTTTTTCTATGAAGATAAATTTCAATTCAATTTGAATTGCTTTAATCACTACTGTTGATGGGTTATATTACTGATTCCTAATCAATTAAATGCCCTGTTCTTTACATGGGATACAATCCAATTCCATGAGGGTCAACGTATGCTTAGTCCACCCTCCAAGCATATATGATTTCAGGAAGAAAGACCTGAGGTCCGGCCCAATAAGTGATGTTGTACCTTCAACTCCCATGTTCGAAATGTACCCTGTTGGGTTCATAAGCATGCTCAACTCCCTGGTTACCCATGGTTACAATGGAAGAATAAGCAACATAGCGGTCCTGATGCTGGGTTCAAACACGTTCGATCCTGAAAAATACCTGTCAAATATAGAGGCTGACATCTTTGGCATCGATCTGCACTGGCTTCCCCATGTGCATGGTGCAATAAACCTGGCCAGGATCATAAAGAAAATCCATCCGGAG
>JAMDCA010000025.1 GCA_023489435.1 Thermoplasmatota archaeon | reverse complement strand
CTTCTCAAAACCACCTTCAAAGGTATATGTGGAATCGCACCATTTGCATCTTAGGTTGCACCTGTTCGTTCTGACAAAGAACATAGGTATGCCCATGAGCGTCCCTTCACCCTGGAGGCTGTGGAAAGTTTCTGTTAATCTCAATGTTTCTGTATTCCAAATGGGAATAAACCTTTAATCTATTTCTATTTCCGAAGGTGGAACTGCACACGGGGATTCCACGACTCTGTCAAGATCCCGTTGACAGGATCTGGCTTCCCGCCATCTGCTCCCCATCTTTTGACTGGTTCACAATCAAATGGATTACGGGAAGGCTTTCCCGTTCAGCCTTGTGCTCAATCATGGATGCCAGCCTTTCTTAAGGGAATTCGCTGTGCATGAGATGTCTATGTTCAGGGCCTGATCCGTCTCCCCTGTATGTCATCCTGTTTCATGATCCTACGTGAAGGCGCAAAAGATTGAGTGACAGACTTGATTGCTCTCAATAATGTGCCAGATTACTATGTCATATGAAAGTTATGTTTTCTATAGCCACGATTGTTCAGCTTCCAAGTAAAGATAACTGATTGGCAGGAACCAGATGCAATCATAAAGTGTTGAAACCGATGTTGCGGCAATCTTCAACTAAAAATTGACAATGTCAGAAGATCAAAATATTTATTCTACCATTTGATATGGAAGAACAATCCCTGTCATCATGGCAAGATTGAACCAGTGATGTAGAAATGACAATATTTCAAGGTAAATCCAGAAAAAAAGCAACTGGCGGGAAGCTTAAGGCTTCCAGGTCAAAGAAGAGATTCGAATTAGGCAGAGAGCCAACCCTGACCAGAATTGGGCCAGATGCGAGGAAAGTGCTCCGCACACTTGGCGGAAACAGCAAGGCAGTCCTTATGAGAGGGGAAGTTGCCAATGTCTACGTACCATCTGAAAAGGTAACCAAGAAAGTAAAAATACAGACCGTTAAAGAAAACCCGGCTAACCCCCACTATGTTCAAAGAAACATAATGAACAGAGGGACGGTTATCCAGACAGAACTTGGAGACGCACGGATCACTTCCAGGCCGGGCCAGGATGGAGTAGTAAACGCAGTACTCCTATGACCCTCACTCTTTATTCTCAGTATTTTAACCCTAAGATTTCCAAGACCAAAGGCAGAAGAGTCCCTCTAGAAACAGCCAGGAAATTTTCTGACAGCAGGCTTGAGGAAATTTTGAGGTCACTCAAATTCCAGTTTGAGTCCAGAGAAGCCCATTATCCAAGGATCCCATGGGAACCATCCAAAATGTACGTTATTGAAGCTAACGTGAAGAAGAGTACTCTCATAGAGCTAATTTCAAGAAGACTCTAGTGCAAATTGCTTGTGATCAGGTATTCCACAACCACTACGTCTCTCCATACTCCATCAAGCTTTGCATGACTTTGATGCGTGCCAACTTCCCTGAATCCTATTTTAATTAGCATTTTCCTGCTTGCGAGATTTTCAACGAATACTTTTGAAAGAAGTTTCCAGATGCCTGCTTTTTCTGATTCCAGGATAAGTGAATTCATAACTGTTGTGCCTATGCCTTCACCTCTTCTCGATCTTAAGACGTATACAGAAAATTCGCCAATTCCTTTATAACACAATCTGGAACTGTATGGAAAACTGGCTGCAAAGGCAACCACTTCACCATTATCAACGGCGACAACAACGGGAAAGCCGCTGCTGAGCCAAGGTTCCAGTTCCTTTGCAGTCTTATGTTCGGATTCGAACGTGGCTATCCTGTCAGAAATTCCCTGATTATAAATCCGGGATATGCTTTCAAGATCGGAGATCAACGCCTTTCTGGTCTGCACAGGCATCCCGGATAAACTGGGAAGCAGTTAATAAGATTCTGATTCCTCAGCCTTTCTCCTGGTTTTCGGTGGCTCTTTCCTTGGCTTCTTTTTTAATGTGTAGTACTGAAGGGGATGTTTGAGCCATTCCTTGTGACATATTGGGTCATCGCCCATATAGCAGAGATGGTTAGACTGAAGCACAGTGCACTTTGGCGGTGAATACTCAGTGCTTGAGATCTCACCTGTGACATGGTTAACCTGATAAGTAGTAAGCGTTTCCCTGAAATCAGGGGCAGTCTTGAAAAGGGCAATGATTCCCTGGTTGTCCATTCCAATCTTGTGAAGGAAACTCACCAGAGTAAACCTTGCAAGGTGAGGCAGGTTGACCCCATCCTGCATCTCAGTGATGTATTCCTTTATGCACGGTGGAAACAGGTTGAAATCAACCTCTCCAAGGTCGAAATTCTTGGTAATTCCTGATTTTTGGAGCCTTTCAATTATCTCATCTATGCTGGATTTCATAGGCTGCAATATGGTAACTGTCTTGCCTGGCTCTATGGTTTCATATGCTGCAAGAACATTTCTGACAAAGGCTTCACGGATGACTTTAGCAGCTATTTCCCTGTCCGTGTAAACAATTCCTTTCCTGACGTTCTGGTATACAAGCCTGTATTTGAATCCGGACACCCGTGAAGTAAATGAAACAAAGGTTCCCACTGACATTGTGAAGACTTCATCCTCATCAGAATACTGTATGGGAACACCATATCTCCTCGCATAATCAGGCACGAATTCCGGTGCAAGTGAAGAGGCACTTAGAAAATCTTCAACGATGTCCCTGGCGTGGTTAATGACTCTTGAAGTCAGGACATGCTCATTCACATACCTGAGCAGCCACAGGGAAAGCGGAAGGCAAATCAGGTCATCTATAGCAGAGACTTCCTTTCTCTCCTCATTTCCCATTGCTTCAATGATTAACTTTACAGAATGCGAGCGGATCTTAGAAGAAGTAGGGTCAAATGAGGAAAGGATGCGGGATATGGAGGTATCCTTGACATCCAGGTAGGCGTTTGCTGCCTGCGGAATCATTTAAGATACTTCTATGAGGTCCCTTGGTGCAGTGGTGATAAGTTCGAAGCCATCCTTCTTGACAATGACGTCATCCTCGATCCTGACTCCACCAACTTTTGGTATGTACACGCCCGGCTCAACCGTAACAACCATGTTTTCCTTTAGGGGGAAATCGAAGCTGGATGCAAGTGCAGGATGATCATGGACATCCATCCCGATGCCATGGCCAAGTGAATGAATGAACCTCCCCTTGAATCTTGAATTGTCAATTACCTTCCTTGCCTTGAGGTCCACATCCCTTCCATTCACATTCTCTTTGATGATGTTCATGCTTTCCGTCTGGGCTTTGTGTACGATGTCGTACATTTCCTTCATTTCATCATTTGCTTTGCCAAACACAACTGTCCTTGTTATGTCAGAACAATACCTCTTGTATCTTGCCCCGAAGTCCATAAGAACAAATTCATTCTTCTTGAGTTTTCTCTCTCCTGGGGCATAGTGCGGCATGGATGCATTTTCTCCGAATGCAACAATGGAGGTGAATGATGGTTCTGATGCACCTAGCTTCATCATCTCGTAAGCCAGTTCAGAAGCCACTTCACTTTCAGTGATGCCAACATGAAGCTTGCCAATAACCTTTTCGAAGGCTTCGCTTCCTATTTTGGCTGCCTGCCTGAGCCTGGAGAGCTCTTCCGGGCTCTTCATCCTCCTTGACTCCATTATAGAGCTGGATACGTCAATGAATTCTTTGTCAGGTATTACCCTGAGGAGCCTCTTATACTGCTCAAGTGTGAGCGACGAATAGTTCAGCCCAACTATATTTGAGTTCTTCAGGTTCTCTTTTACGGCGTTTTCAAAATCTCCCCTGCCGTTGGCAATTATTACTTCCATGCCAGTTTGCCTGGCCGTTTCCTCTTCCAGCGCAGATGTTATGATCTTGAGCTCATCTGGCTTGACGATCAATGCGGAGCCCTCGAAAAGGCCACCGGATACGCCAGTAAGGTAGAAGAAAGTCTTGTCAACGCTGTTTTCATCTCCCTGAACAATCAGAATTGCATCTGTTTCCCTGGCGTAGTCAAATATTCTCTTGAAGTCCATAATATCAGTTGACAATAGATTGTGTGTTAAAACCTTTTGTGGAATGAGACTGTCAATTTTTAGTTGACGTGTGCGGGCCGTCGGTTTCAACACTTCATGTTCTATCTGGTTCCTGCCGCTCCGTTACCTGTACCTGGAAGTTGTGCACAAATGACTATAGAAATCATAACTTTCAAATGACATAGTATTCTAGCACATTATTGAGGGCAATCAAGTTCGCGGTCCAGCATTACACGTCAGGAAACATACGGCACAAGCAGCAGATGAGGCAAAACTGGGCCATACTGGCTTGTGCGATCCCTCCTAAGGGAAAAAGGCCCGCCAGTTGAAGCTGTGAACCAGTTCAAAGATGGGGAGCAGATGACGGGAAGTCATATCCTGTCAACAGGATATTGACAGAGTCGATCTTCTATCAATCCTTGAGCAGGTTAAGGTGGTCCTTGTACCAGTACCTGCTCTCGACATCTGAAAGGACCAAAGAGGCGTCTGTGGGATTTCCTTTCTTAATCACTTCCATAATGGCTCTGTGCTGCTCATCCCACGTGCTATTTTCAAGTTCGAAAAAAACTGATGAGAAAAGCTTATGTTTTGCCCTGAAGAGAGAATCCGTGACCTCTGAATTAATGGTATCGGGCCCCTTCCAGTATTGTGCAAGATAGTTGTAGATTGTATCATCAATGAGCCCAAGCATATTCTTCTTGATTGTGAGTTCCGGAGTATTCAGTTTTTCAGCCACATACTCATCCCTGAACTTCTCGAAGGGCTCGCTGCTCACGCCAGAAGGCATTATTTCAGAGTCAGTGGATTTTCTAAGCAGGTGGTAGAACCCTGATGCAGATATCTTCGGGTATTCCGCCTCAGAAATCTCTGTCAGGAAAATTTTGTCCGGCTTCAACTGGCGAATGATACCAGTCAGGACTTCTTCGTCATAGCCTCTGACTGATATGCCCAGGCTGGCGACAGAGGAGAGGACTTCCATATATACAATAGGGGTTAATGCCCAATTAAGATTTTGCATACTGATATTGGTAGAATCCACGTGGAGTCATACAAAAAAAATTATATTCTGATCATCCCTGTCTTGATATATGGCAAAAAGATCGCTCGACCAGTTGATTGGTCTTGTGGGGAGCCTTGTTGGTATTATTATGGGCGCAATAGGCTTATTGATTCATCGGCTCATAAGCTCTTTTCCGCAGGGCGATGCTATAACCATGATACTCTTTTCAGTAATAGGCCTTGTAGGCGCATTCCTCGTTACTTCCCGCAAGAAGGATGCTGGAATGATCATGCTTGTAATAGGTCTGGCAGGCATAATTGCCCTTCCTAACTATGTCACAGTTGTTCCATTCCTGATTATTCTTGTGGCAGGCATTGTCTCTAGACTCTAGCCCGCATTTATTCATTTATTAGCTACCATAAATTCTAATATAAATCGCAATTGATATTTTATGGAACTGCTTGAAATCCTGAATCTGGTTGCTCTTGCATCTTCGCTGTTGTTCATGGCAGTAACAGCTGTAATCGATGCCAGGAGATTTGCAGTTTCCTATGCCATAGTTTCCATTCTCGGTATAATTTTCTATTTTATGTTCCTAACAGCCATGCCTTTCCTGGTCATGGTACTATCAGCAATAAGCGTTAAATTCCTTTATTCCAGAATATTCTACTATTTCACTCCAGCGCTTTTAATTATTGGCATAGCGCTTATTGTGATGAGAGTAGATCTTCTTATCTGGGGACTATTCGACCTCTCAATTGGAATAGGGACAGCCACTTCCCTGTATACAGACAAACAGAGCAGGGAACACATTACTGCCAATAACAACTCAAAAGGATCGGATATAGTGAAAGAGGTAAACAGGGACCTTATCCAGGTTGGTGCCGGGATTGTCATCCTCATACTTCTTTTTACCATGGGTCAGAAGGAATTCCGTATGACGCTGAGCCTGGCTGTCTTCCCACTTTATATGATAGGCAACTACTATTCCATGGCTCCCGAAACAAAACTTGGAAAAACCCTTAACTCATTTGAACGCCCAAGGACTCCCCTTGGCCTCGGGGCTATCTGGTTTGCTGCAGGTATCCTAATTGCGCTGGGGATCGTGAGTTCTAATTACATGCTCGCTGTCATAATTTTTGTCACAACCATAGGGGATTCTCTTGCAACAATATTTGGAAGCAAGATAAAGTCACCAAAGCTGCCATACAATAGAAAGAAATCCGTCGCAGGCTTCCTTGGGATTTTTGTTTTTTCGGCAATATTCGCCTTCGCGCTAATGGGGATCGAGGGAATAGGGTTGGCGCTCCTTTCAGCCATATTGGAAAGCCTCCCTTTTAAGTTGCTTGATGACAACTTCCTGCTGCCGGTGGTTCTTGGTGTGATTTCGCATATTATTTGATTAGGCATGTGCAAAATATTGGGCAGGTCTATGCCTTCTTGTAGAAGAAAATCTCAGATGTCCCGGATTCCCTGAAGCCTTCCTTTTCATAGATTTTTCTGGCAGGATTTCCTTCTGAAACCCAAAGCTGGCATTCCTCAAATCCTAATTTTTTGAGGCCATTTAGTGACATTTCAAGGAGTTTTCCAGAGTAACCTTTTCCCCTGAAATCCTTGGACACAAAAATATCCACAAGAAGGGAGGATTTGGTATTTCCAAGCTTTCTGTAATCAGTGCAGACAGAGGCTCCAATGATTTTGCTACCATCCGTAAGGAGGTGTGAGGAGTCTTTCAGTATTGTTCCATACTTTCCGTCCATCATTTTCCTCACAAAACTGATCCGTTCCCGCTGATCGTCGGAGTTGAACAGAATCTGGTCGACGGCACCTTCGTAAGCTTGGAACTGTGCTTCTGCATATGCCTCGGGCCTGACCTTCGTAACAGAAACGTCCTGTTCAGTGCCTATCTGCTTTGTTTCCCGGATCCTGTAATCGTCAAGATCCAGCGTGAGACGGTCTCTTTTGAATTTTGTGAATCCATGGGTGGTGAGATACGAGTTCTCAAGTTCTTCTGCATTGAATATTCTATCAATCATCAGGTACTTTTTCTGGGCCCTAGAAATATCCTCCAACCAGGAAAGGAGATTGGAGAGTCGTTCTTCCGAAGCAAATGAAGAATCGGTAAAACCTATGGAACCGTATATCCTGTCACCATAATCGGGGCTTGGGGCTACAAATGCGTACGCCGAGACATTGATCCCGCTGAGAATCACTCTGGATTTCAGTTTGTTTGCATTTAACTCCTGAATTAGCCCGTTAAATGATTTTCTTACAGGAATGTCTGGATAAAGCGATTCCAGATGCTTGATCTGGCCCTCTAGAATAGGCGCCCAGTCTAGCTTGACATTCTTCATATCCATGGCCGGTTAATCCAGCAATTAAAATAAACTCTTTGAAACAAAAATGTTTCATTTCTTCGTCAAATAACGAACTCCGGCATCAACATTATGGACAACCTTAATATGTGCAATCAAACTGAAGCCTTGATTTAATGGACGATACGACCAGGACTGAAGAATACAATCAGAAAGCTATCCGTTATTCAGAATTTTACAAGGGCAAGGTACAGATTGTTTCAAAGGTTCCAGTAAGGCATCTTCAGGACTTTTCCGTCTGGTACACGCCTGGTGTCGCTGCCGTTTCGAGAAAAATTGCCGAAAACACTGATCTTTCATTCGAACTTACAGGAAGGTGGAACAGCATTGCTATCCTCACAGACGGAACGAGAGTTCTCGGCCTGGGAAACATTGGGCCGGAGGCAGCCATGCCTGTCATGGAGGGAAAATCTCTCATCTTCAATTTTCTTGGTGCAGTAAATGCCGTACCTATCCCAATAAGAACAAAGACAAAAGACGAATTCATAACTGTGGCTAAGGCCCTTGAACCATCTTTTGGTGGTTTTAACCTTGAAGATATCGAATCCCCCAAATGTTTCTTTGTTCTGGAAAGCCTTCAGAAAACACTTTCCATACCTGCCTGGCACGATGACCAGCTGGGGACAGCCTGCATTACCCTTGCCGGACTGATCAACGCCCTTAGGGTCACAGGAAGGAAGATAGCCGATTCAAAAATAGTGCTGCTTGGTTCAGGAGCAGCAAATATCGCAGCTGCCCATCTCCTTTTTGCCGCAGGATTCAAGGAGGGAAACATTGTAATGGCCGACTCCAAGGGGGTCCTAGAGCCCGAAAGAGAGGATATGGATAGCCTCATGCTCAACAATCCCTGGAAATACCAGCTTGCGATGAGAACTAACTCAGAGAGGCTCAAGGGTCCGGCCGAAGTTGCCTTCAAAGGGGCCGATGTTGTTATTTCTGCTTCAAAACCAGGGCCAGACACCATAAAGAAGGACTGGATTAAGACCATGAACAATGACTCTATCCTGTTTGCGCTTGCAAATCCTGTTCCGGAAATCTGGCCAGAAGCTGCAAAGGAAGCAGGAGCGAAGATCGTTGCTACTGGCCGTGGGGATTTCCCAAATCAGGTCAACAACAGCCTTGTTTTCCCTGGAGTTTTCAGAGGTGTGCTGGATGCAAGGGCAAAAGGAGTCAACTTTGATATAATGGTTGCAGCTTCTTACGAGATAGCTAATTTTGTGAAGGACCCCAGCCAAGACAGAATAGTGCCAACAATGGAAGAATGGGAACTCTACCCCAGAGTGGCTTCAGCTGTGGCATCAAAGACTGTTGAAATGGGGCTCGCAAGAAAGGCAAATTCAAGGGAGGGTTTCTTCAAGAACGCTCAGGAAATGATAGAAACCAACAGGAAAATGTATATCAGACTAATGGATGAAAAGATCATAAAGGAACTGCCGGGTGGTGACAATGTCGAAAAGTGAAATCAAGATCAGGGAACTGAAGGATACGGACATTTCGGTTGCAGCGGACTTAATGTTGCGGCTGAAAAAGCTCAATGGAGAATTTGACTCAATATTCAATGTCTCTGATGGGGCAAAGGCTGAGGCAGAACAGATACTGATGAACACCCTCAAGGACAAGGCCAAGCACTTGGCTTATGTTTCAGAGAGGGACGGAAAGATACTGGGGCTTATTGTCATAAACCTGATCCACAGGTGCTATTATGAACCGGAAATGGAGGCAAGGATTGTCGACTTCTATATCATGCCGGAAGGAAGAAGGACCGGTACAGGAAAAGGACTTGTGGACAGAACTTACAAGGAACTGAAGGCAAGAAATGTGAAGCTCATAACTGCAGAGTTCCCTGCCTTGAATCCCATAGCAATGAAATTCTACAAGGGCCTTGGATTCAGGGAAATCGTTGGAATATATGGCAAGATGCTGGAATAAACTCTCCAGCCCCCGTTTTATTAATTAATTGCTTAGTTCAATCAGTGCATCAATGGTTTCCTCTGGTTTCGTAACCATTGGATAGTGTGCAGCAACTATTAGCCTGTATTTTCCGCCCAGAGAAGCAATGAAATCTTTTGAGCTCTGGCCAATATCTTCCCAGTTGTCGTTGCACAGGATGAATGCCTTCCTGGCTTTGTCCACTTTCTCGCTTACTGTTATGGATTCAAAGTTAAGCTTTGCAGGCCAGGGTGTTATCTTAGAAAAGAACCAGTCTCTATCCTTGTCTTTTAAATCCCAGGTAAGTTCTTGCATAAATTCCTGCGGAATACCAAGTTTCCAACCAGATCCCTCTTCCTTGATGGCCTTTTCCATAATTTCTCGTTCTTCTTTGCCCATCTGGTCAAAACCTCCCTGTGGTTCCCTCGATTTCTTTGGGACAAAGGCATCAAAATAGAAAAGCAGCTTAATCCTTTCAGGTATTTTATCGTAAACAGTTGAGATTACTTTTCCTGCGAAACTGTGCCCAACAAGAATAACATCATGCAAGTCCTCATAGGTAAGCAGGTTCACCACATCCTTGGTTGCTGTATCCATTCCATATTCTTCCCTCGCAAGATGAACGCGATCTCCCATTCCAGTCAGTGTTATTGCATACACTTTATGGCCCTTTTCTCGCAATGGATCAAGTATCTTCTTCCAGACCCATGAGCCCAGCCAGGCCCCATGAACAAATACAAACGTTCCCATGCAATTCGAAGTTTTACTCAATTAATAATCTATGTACAGATGCCAAATACAGTATATATTATCTAGAGACAGTAAAATTGTACACTTTCATGTTAATTTACTGTCGGAACTTGAACCGTCTTGCGGTGTTTTTCCTTTCTTCTGGATTTTTTGGATCTGACCTTTACCAGTCCTTGTTCACAAGGCAAGATGCTATTATCTTTAGGCACCGTAATTTAGCCATGTAAATAATTGTCGTTGAAGAGCGTGAATAAGGTTTGCAGCGCAATGCATCTTCAATGGCTTTATAGCGTCTGATGGGTTTTAGCGTTTGGAAATGATTCATGATTCTAAAAAGAGAGGTCTTGGGCAATTTTTCACTACAGAGAAGATCTGGCTCAAGGACAATGTTAAAGCCTTCATAACATCCACAGGATGCACAGCGGCCTATGATCCATTTGCAGGCTCTGGTGATTTGCTCAATGTGGCTAAGGAACTGGGATTTAGTGAGTTAGTGGGATTAGACATAGACGAAGATCTGGGATGGAAAGTTAATGATAGCCTGTTTAACATTCCTCAAATAAAAAATGCTGTAATAATAACAAATCCGCCATACCTTTCCAATTATAGTGCAAAAAGGAGAAAAATTCTTGATAAAGTTGAAAAATACTTTGCCCAGACCAAGTATGATGACTTGTATCTCCTATCTCTGGCAAGAATGCTGCAAGCCCAGAGTTTTGTAGTAGCCATAATTCCTGAAACCTTTATAAATTCCTCATTTCCAAAAGACAGATTATTTTCTATAAATATATTGGAAGAGAATCCCTTTACCGAAACTGAAACTCCGGTTTGCGTTGCTTGTTTTGATGGTAACTCCAAATCTCCGTATGATGTGAAGATTTACAAAAACGGGCACTTTATAACTACATTGGGCGAATTAGATGAAAAAAAATTACATCCAAAATATGACTTGAAGCTCAAATTTAACTCAATTGATGGAAAAGTAGGGCTCAGAGCTGTAGACACCACAGACCCGAATAAACGAATTCTTTTCATGAAAAAAGAAGAACTGGACTATGATCTTAAGGGCATCAAACACAGTTCCCGCATTATAACCGTCATAGAAGTTAATTTAGATGACAAATCGATTGATAAGTTCATATCTACTTGCAATAGAATTTTGGAAGATTACAGGAAAGAAACTCATGATATACTGCTCTCTCCATTCAAAGGCAATATGAAAAATGGAGTCAGAAGGAGAAGGCTTGATTACGAGGCCTGCAGGGCCATCATGGAAATGGCATACAAATCATCAAGTTCAACAGGTCAAGCCTCTAACTGAAGAAATACCTTATTGGAAAAATGAATGAAACCGCTGGATGCCATCGTATTCCTGGGAATATTACCGGCAACGGCAATAGGCAGAGGATCATATCCGGAAGGGAGATCGAAAAATTCATGGACCGGGGATATGAAGTCTTTACCACTTTACCTTCGGGAAAGGTTGTAATAAAGCTCCCCTCTTGAATTTCATTTTACAAGAATAATCCTTATACATCTTTCATTCATGAGTTGATGAATTGAGATACACAGTTATACTTGAAGAGGGAGAGGATGGCTATGTTTTCGCTCATGTACCAGCACTGAAGGGATGCCACACACAGGGGAAGACCAGAGAAGAAGCCCTGACGAATGCAAAGGAAACCATTGAATTATATATTGAATCCCTTAAGGCGTTGAACAAGCCATTACCTGAAGACACCGGTACGGAGATTGAAGTGGATGCCTAGGCTTCCTGTTGTATCAGGAAGGAAAGTCATATCAGCTCTGAGCAAAATAGGCTTTGTAATGGTTAGGCAAAGAGGAAGCCATGTTACTCTGTACCGGCAATCCGATGATCGCCTGACCCCGGTCCCACTTCATGACGAGCAAGACGGGGGCACGCTGAAATCTATTCTAATGGATGCGGGTCTGACAGTTCAGGAATTCATGAATCTGTTGTGAATATCGGGCAGTCCCCTTCATGGTTTCACTTTATTCTAAATAGTTTTCAAACGGTGTGAGAGGGTATCCCTTCAGGGATTCCTGTGGTTCCTTCGTTCGATTGAGGCATAGGGAGGAGGGACCTTATTTTCTTGTATCCCCTAGGTAATTGTCGTTCAAGTTTCCTTGTCTATTGCATTAATGAATGGTAAACCAATATTTCAGCAAAGAATATGACAATTTTCAGCTTCAATAGATGCTGAAACTCAGCACATTCTTAACGGTTCGTACAGGGGATGCCGGTTATCTGATCAGTTCCTGAAGTCTCAGGATAAATTACATAATTAGTGGTGATTTTGGTTTTTATACACCAAAACAGGGGAAATAACTAAATGAGCAGCATTTGATTAATAAAATTGAAGCGGGCCCGCCGGGATTCGAACCCGGATCATAGGCTCCGGAGGCCTAGGTGATAATCCATTACACTACGGGCCCTTAACTCTTGTAACCAATATCCCTGAGGAATTTCCTGCGCTTATTTTTGTTT
>JAMDCA010000041.1 GCA_023489435.1 Thermoplasmatota archaeon | reverse complement strand
TTTGAAAGGAATTCCCGAATGTCTTCCTCACTGTATGGGCCTTCAACCGCAACTGGAAGCAGAACTGATTCTTCATGCTCGTTTTCCTCCAAGTCATCGCTGAGGTCCTCGATTCTCACCTCAAAGGTATCTGGCGAGAAATGAGGCTCTTCGACATCCCCCTCGCTCTCCCTGGCATAAACTTCGTCGAACCAGATAATGTAATTGTATCCTCCAAATCTGTAGACTTTCCTGTCAGAAGAGTCCATGGTTACCTGGCTCATCGGGTTTTCAGTGAGCAGGCCATAGATGTATCCTACCAGGATCGCTTCCTGAAATGTACCCTGGCCGCCATATTCCTCATCGCCAAGAGTATGAAACTCGGACATGATCTCATAGAGAAGTCTGGGGTCAAGTTTAAGCGTCAAATAAACACCACTTCCCTGTTGCTGCAAGTGTAAACCATGGTTCCCTTCGTAATGGCGTTATGGTTGTAAAACTTATTTGCTAGTCACAGTTGTCCGAATATTTCACTTATATTAAATACAGGAACGGATTCAAAGAATTATGCAGATGAAAGCCAAGATGAAAATTCCGGCGTCCCTGTGCCTTAAGTGCAGGGGCACAAAGATGCTTTGCGGCCTTTCATACTGCCCAATTTCAGTTAAGCAGCTTGTCCAGCCTAGCCTTACAAAGATCACAGGAAATAATCTTGAGGGATCTTCTCCTCCAAGTGTATTTGTCGGGAGATACGGCTATCCCAAGGTTAAGATGTACCCAACGACCCCTCCAGTGCATGGAGATACGTCCTCCTACGAGAATTCAAAGGAATGGCTTGGCGTGCCTATTGAAAATTTCCTTTCCATGAGGCTTTCGATGATCAGGGGAGGAATAGATGTAACGGTCGCCAAGGCCGCTGATCCTGACAGACTCTTCCAGGAAATCCAGTTGATGGCTCTGTCTGAGAAATCTGTGGAGGTGGAAATGATCCTTGATGGAAATATTTCAGGACAGGATGTCATACTCGATGAGCATACTCCCCCAATGGGCCCATCAGCGCCTCTAAAACGTTTGACTGTAGACTACTCCAACCCTGGAATTCATGTTGAGAAGGTCTTTTCCGATACAGACCTGAGGGCGATGGATGCCATGGGCTACCTTTACTCTAATGGACAGGATGTCTCAAGAATCTCAAAGATACTCAGTGTGGGTGCCCTGGGTGAGAAGAAAGCAAGGAAGGCAGTCCCCACTAGATGGTCCATTACAGCGGTAGACAAGAACCTCTCTGATGATCTGGTGGAGAAAATCAAAGACAAAAGCCAGATAGACAAATTTCTTGCTTTTGTCA
The DNA here is from genome assembly GCA_023489435.1 of Thermoplasmatota archaeon. Taxonomy (GTDB): domain Archaea; phylum Thermoplasmatota; class Thermoplasmata; order Thermoplasmatales; family Thermoplasmataceae; genus JAJZOM01. The sequence goes on along the minus strand of JAMDCA010000041.1, from coordinate 11,376 downwards.
GGGTTACTTCCGGCAACCTGTTCATGGCTGTCCTGACCCCTTCCAACTGGATATATGAATGGGGGGAATCCTGGTTTCCGGGAAGCACATGGAATCAGTGGGGAGAAAATGCTCATGTCATGATTGATTCTGAAGGCTATTACGGAAGAAAAGAATATCCGGATATTGGAGGCTGCTATTACTCCACAAGACTTGCTGTGGCAGAAAAGTTCGCCAGCATGGGAAGGACAGGGGGAGCCATCACATGGAGAGAGATTTATCCTGGATGGAATCTTCCAGTTGGAGTATGGTATGTCAGAGAGAACATGAGGGCCCTCTTTGAACAGAAACCCCAAGAATTTGATACCTTGGATGAAGCTTTGAATTTTCTTTCGGGGTACATGAGGGTCCCCCTGGCTAAATGGGTTGAAAAGTCCTATGTTGTTCCTACCCAGAAATACAACAACCTGGACAGGTTCTTCAGTCTTTAGTTATGAAATACATAGAATATGATGTAAAGTCAGCAATTTCCAAGTCAAACCTGCCAGAGCTTGATTATGCCGTGAACCCGTACACTGGCTGCCAGCACCGCTGCATATACTGTTTTGCCATCGATTTCACAAAAATAGAGGAAGCGAGGGAGAAGTGGGGTGAAGTTGTATATGTCAAGAGAAATTTCACAGATGTCCTGAAGAAGCAGATAAAGGGGATGAAGCGTGGAATAACTGGACTTTCAAGCATAACTGACCCATACCAGCCTGCGGAAGCCATTTACGGACTTACAAGGGAGTCCATCAGGATCCTTCTTTCCAATGGGTTCCGCGTGACTGTCCAGACAAAGTCCCCACTCGCATCAAGGGATATGGGCCTATTTGCTTCACATCGTGACCTCATTGATGTGGGAGTAACGATCACGACCATTGACCAGAAAAAGGCACTTGAAATTGAGACACAAACGCCTTCTCCTGCACAGAGGATTAGACTCCTGGAGCGTTTGCACAGCAGCGGCATAAAATCCTGGATTTTCATTGGACCCATTATAAAGGGTTTCAATGATTCAAAGGAGGAAGTGGAAAGAATATTCCAGGTAGCAAAAGAGAATGGCTCCAGGATCATTTATGACGCATATTCACCCTATAAGAATTCATCAATCTTCATGAAGAATGAGTTCAGGCATCCCGTCCCTGAGCGAACCGGGAACACCGAGTGGCGGAAAGGGCTGGATAGGATGATGCTTGCACTGGGAGACGATTTCGGTGTGCGAATAAACAGCCAGGATGATGAGTGGAAAGTTGCACGCGGTGAAGGAATAGGAACGTTTCTCTCCACCTGAACATATTCTCCCGGGAAGTGGCCGCAACATTTTTCATATAACATCTTTAGTAAGTTCCTGTCCTTTCTTGGCAATTAGAAAGTGGATGGTAGACTCTTCATAGATGTGCGGCTGTACCTCTTGAGAGAACGTAATAACATTTACTTGCTTGCAGGACCAACTTGCAGAAAAATAGGCTAGCGGGATTCCCGAAAAAACGGTGATTGAGCCTTTGTCTCTTGTGAAAAGGTATGGTACTTTGAACCGGAATTGGTGAGAAGTGTTCCAAGTTCATTCACCAGTATTGGATGTTCCTGGCTTCACTTATCTTGACGAATTATCCGGCGTTATAATAGATCCTGTGTCCGTTTATGAAAGGTTTTTACTCATATGGGAAAGTTGCCTGGCCTTGATCGTCCCTGTTCCTCAGAAAAGAGTTCTCTGGTTGTCGGGTATCCTGTGGTAAAACTCTGGCCATTTGACGGGTTCAAGACCCAGGGCATTCCTGAAGAGATTCACCGTTCCAGGTCCAAACCCCTGGAAGTGGTTATTTGAATAAACATAGATTTTCTTGATGTCGTCTCCAAGTGATTTCACTTCATTCGCCCACGCCTCTATCACAGGGTTCATATTCCTCAGAATAGAACCGAAGGAGTTCTCATTGATTTCCCGATCACCAACTAACCTGAGATAGATGTGGTCTGAAGTAACCACCGGCGGATTTCTTGCCATGGGAATTTCAGACCAAGCCATTGTCACATTGTTTTCCACGAGGAACTTATAAACACTGTCCTTGAACCATGAATTGTCCCTGAATTCCACTGCAAATTTTAATCCGGCTGGCAGATCAGATATAAAATTCTGGAAATCCAAGAAAGACTCGTCGTAATTCATGTATGGAGGAAGCTGGGCAAGCACCATTCCTATTTTTTCCTTTATGGGGTAGATACTTTCCATAAATTGTTCCATAAGGAGAGAAGTGCTCCTCAGCCTCCGCTCATGGGTTATTTCCCTTGGAAGTTTTGGCGAGAACTTGAATCCGGGTGGAGAGGATTTATTCCATTTTCTTGCAGAATTTTGTGGAGGAATGCTGTAAAAGGTGGAGTCTATCTCCACTGTATCGAATACCGATGAATAGAATTCCAGGTAGTTCTCAGGTTGAGTCCCCTTGGGGTAGAAAGGGCCATCCCATGCCTTATAGCTCCAACCTGAACAGCCAACCATTATGTCGGACATTGGACTCCTTTTCTTATTTTGGAATTGGTGGCTAAATATCAGTTCTTTGGCATATGCTCAGCAATGTACATTATGAATGCGTCCAGATTCCTGGTCTGAACCCAAAGGCTTCCCGGACCTTCGATATCAACCATGTAAAGGCCCTCTCCACCCATAAGTGCTCTTTTCATGCCGAGAAACCTGATTTGGAACTTTGATTGCGCGGTTAATGCAACAAAATGGCCATGCTCAACTGAAATTTTTTCTCCAGCTTTCAGGTCAACTTTCATGATGTCTCCAAAAAACGAGAGCCATGCTTTTTTGCTGCTATCCCCTTTCAGTGAAATCCAGAAAAGGTTACCGGATGCAAAGAGAGACTTCACTCCGAGGGCCCTGGAACCAACTTCAACACCGCTGTTTGTTGCAAGGAAACTGTGGCTGTGGGCGAAGATTTCCTGCCCCAGGCTTATTTCGCCTATCTGGCCGGGAAATCTTGGTGCGACTATAGCTTCACCAGGATTAGACTCAAAGAAGATTCTGTCCATGAACACATTGGTGCCAGTGGTTATGGAACGTTTCAGGCCCCCTAGCAGGCCCCCCTGTTTCTGGGCACTGAAGTTGGCCCCTTTGAGGCTTGTAACAGTGCCCGGCATGGAGATGAACTCATCCCCTTCGCTCATGGTGGCTTTTAAAACTGCATAACCGCCTTGCGGATTTATAACTTCGAAATTCATTGTTCCCATTTATGCCAATCAGTATATATATGCTTAGCCTGAGGTTGAAAATAAGTGCTTTTGGATAACAATTCAATAGTTTGTAACGAGAATTTCACTAACGCTTCCCCGTCTGTTTCCCTTGGAATTAATATTCCTCCTGGCCTCCACTGTAACAATATTGAAACCAGAGTATAGATCTGCCAGATATCCATTTCCGGAGTTGCTTAGCAGGAACTTTACACCTTTGTTGTCCAGTTCCCGCAACACGGATGACAGTCGCTTCTGCTGGTCCCGGTTGAAGCCTCCTTTGCTGTAGGCAGTGAAGCTGGAAGATTGGCTTATGGGTTCATACGGGGGGTCAAGATACACAAAATCCCCTTCTTCCGTTTCAGAAAGAATTTCCTGGAAATCCCTGTTCATTATAGTTGACCTGGCCAGACAGCTGGATGCTGACATAATCTGATCACGTACTGGCATCTTCGGGGAAATGTAGCTCCCGAAAGGTACGTTAAATTCTCCGCGGGAATTGACACGGTAAAGCCCATTGTAACAATGTCTGTTGAGGTAAATTAGGAGTCCGGATTTCTCGACAGGATTCACCTTCCCGTCAAGGCGGTTGAAACGTGATCTTGCTTCATAGTAATCAGCCGGAGTGTTGTGATATTCCGTTGACGTAATGTACTCCGCAAGATCCATGGGCTTGTTCCGCACTGTTTCGTAGAAGAGGCACAATACCGGGTTGATGTCAGAAATTACAAATGAATGGCCCATGGACTCTTCAGAGATGCTGAAGAACACGGCCCCTCCACCTAAGAATGGTTCCCAGTAGTTACTGAATCCAGAAGGTATTCTGGAAATTATTTCATGCAGTAGCTGGCGTTTGCCGCCTGCCCATTTAAGCAAAGGCTTTGCCATTCAACCAACTTTAAGGTATAAATGGATAAAAGCAGTTTCCTTTTTACGGAATTGCAAAACCTTCAGTTCTGGTATTTTGGCTTTCCAGTTTTTCTTGGATCCTTTCTGTAAAATCTTCTTGCACCGAGGACAAGAAGTATAAAAATGAGGGTTAACCCCATTGGTATTTGTGCAGGGGACAGGAATGGGAGGATTGAAATTAGGCCAGTTGGTGCTGAGAGGCCTATTGTTGGAAGATAGAGCCACATAAATACGTCGGCAGCAAGAATTAAAATCAGTGAGGCTGCAATTGGCTTGTGGATCTCTCCCTTTTCCCTGAAAATGATACCCAATGCAGCCATTATCAGTCCCAGAAACATTATAGCAGAAAATGCCAGGTTGAAAGCCCCGCCGTCAAATGTGTTGAACCGTCCATAAAACTGATCTGTTTCATGGATTGCAATGGGCATCAGCAGTCCTATGAGAAATAATATGGACCCCGGAAAAACCATGCGTTCCCTCTTTTCAATAAGAAAGAGGGACCTGGCGTCAAGCCCTTCTACTATTTGATACCACCTTAACCTAAAGCAGACTCGTTGCATGCATTTCAACTTTTCCAGTCATTGTTTCTGCAAAAAAATGAAGGGCATAAATCACGGTTCCACAAAGTCTCATAAGAAAATGGGAAACATCAGGTCAAGGCTTAGGAGCGCCATCCATATAAGTGGCATATTTATGGACCACTATGCCAAATGTTTTCAATATTCCTTCGCAACTTTCAGGTAGGCATATCTTACTGAAACCCGTATCTATTCGGGACATAGAAAATTTCACAGAAGCAGCGAGAGGTGTGGACTGGTCCTGGATGCCTTTCTCCCTTCACAGTAAAGATGCAGTGGGTGACTGGGTGAGGAGCAGGATTGAGGAAATGGATACTGGGGTTTCAGTTGCCTTTGCAGTATTCTTGAATTCGAATGGAAAGACAGTCGGGTCAAGCAGTTATTTAGACATCAGGCCAAAGGACCGGGGATTGGAAATCGGGAGCACATGGTACTCGCCTTCAGTACAGGGTACATATGTGAATCCAGAGTGCAAATTCGTCCTCTTAGAATATGCTTTCGAGGAATGGGATGCAATCAGAGTTCAGCTTAAGACAGATCACTTGAATGTGCATTCCCAGAAAGCAATTGAAAAGTTAGGTGCAGCCTATGAAGGCGAGTTGAGAAACCATGTGGTCCGCAGGGATGGCTCTATAAGGCACACAAGGATGTATTCCATAACCTCTGAAGAATGGCCCATAGTCAGGAAGAGACTGGAGGAACGTTTCAAGTGAATGCCCTGTCGATGATGTTCCTTTCAGTTTACAGCCGGTTTGGAACAGCAGCCATATTTGCAAACGATCTTCCGGTAAGTTTTCCCCCCGCAGGAGACCTTTGAATAGCCCGGATATAATTTTCCGGTAATACGCAAAGCTGGAAATATTCTGACACAAAAAAGAGGAAATTGAGTTATGCTGTTAAATTCCAAACTCCCTTGGACAAAAGCATATTCAGAGCCAAAAAATAGCATTAAAATCTAGATTCATAGACAGGAATAAATGGTTAAATATCGCAAAGGAGTAATGTTATTTTGATCAGAAATGAATAGAAAACTATTGTCTATTCTCGTGATAATAGTTGCTCTGGCAATGGTTCTCTCAATGGCTTCATTTATCTCCCCGGGAGTGAACCATTCTTCAAGCAGCAACACAGCGAAGCAAACTACTGCAGCTGCAAATCTGGCAGGATCTGCCAGTGTCCAGTCACCACATAACCAGAAAGGTGCGCAGGTGTTGGATGCTCTCCATTCCAAGGGTATTCCGAACAAATATATCTATCTGCCAAATTTCAACCCACAGAGAACCTACACAGGAGCTGGCACGAATGGGCCAAGCTACCTCACTGCGCCTGCCCCAATGGGTATCGGCACTTACGGGTTCTCCAACACATCAGGCAAAATTGTTCGCAATAACCTTAGCACTTCGAGTTTTGCAGCGTCCGTGACCGTGAACAACTTCAGCACCTTCTACGCACTGGATGATGGACCAAACAGCGTTACAATGCAGTTGAATGCAGTTCTTAACAATGTCACACTGTTCGGAAATTCCAACTATGCTTTCTGGACCCAGAACGTCCTGTTCTACTCTGCAAGGACACACTCCATAACATTCCTTGACAATGTGTGGAACTTCTCAAGCCCCGCATTCTACCTCAGCCCCAACGTATTCAGCTCAGCATGCGGAACCCTGGTCGCACCCTATTACTACTATACAGTTGGACCCACCGTCAATGTAACTTACCCATTCACCGTTCAGCTTTACCTGAATTCAACGGTCATTAATGGTGATAACACTGTGTTCTTCAACTACAGCCTTTCTGATGCAAGCGGAAGTCATTCTGGCTCGTACGACAGAGTCCAGTTCAATTCCACATATGGAATGGGAGCAAGCTATGCTGCACCGCAGTCCAATTACCTAGTTGATTCCTACAATGTAACGCCCACAGGCTTCATACCATGGGATGCTGAAATCATGATAGGCGGACCGGGCGGAGGAAGCACAGCCCTTATCAACCAGATTAATGCAACTATGACACTGAAGTACCTCAACTCAAGCGGTTATTCCAACGTGCCCAATGCATATGATGTTGGATCTGAGACAGGGGAAACATCCACCGGAGCTGCGGTTACTTGGAGCGCGAACGGTGTTGCACACCTTAGCGCAGGACCATCGTTCATATATGGAATGTGGAATGTTTCTCAGACTAGCAGTTTTGACCACTTTTCTGGACAGGTTAACCCGCCAAACTCCTTCATGTTCGTTAGCCAGGGTTCAACCTTTAATGCACCGGCTGCAACATGGACACCTCTTTCCACAACAGGTTCGTACTCGTTCAGCCTACCCTCCGGAACATACAACGCATCCATAATGATGGCGGATCGCACACCAGTGGGAGGCCTCTTGGCATCGGGGACTGCGCAGAACTTCAACCTGCCCATGAACAATAGTATGGGAGTATACACGCCACTATATGCGTTTGGAAACTCACAGCTTCAGTACATCTCACAATCTGGAAATGGTGCACCAGGAAACCCGTATATTCTGTACAACAACTCGCCTCCATCAGGATACATGAATCCACTGTTTGGAGTTTTCAATGACTACATATTCCCTCAGTTCTCAGGCGTACTTCTGCACAGCACCACCGCGCATGTTGTAATGAGTGGTATGCCAGGTTTTGCTGTCCAGTATGTGTTTCCATCTGAAGAGCTTGGACTTCAATACTTCGGAGTGACATACACGTCCAATAACCTGGGATATGTGCTTTACAACGCACCGAACGTTGTGATTACTAAAAACTACATTACAGGATGGTTTGCAAACACACTCACTGAGTTTCCTGTGGCGAATGTGCTTCTCTGGGCTACACAGAATGATTTGGTATCTGGAAACTACTTCAATGTGATGGATAGTGGGCTGCTTATTTACAACCAGCAATATTCCAGTGGGCTGAACCACATAGAAAACAACTACTTCATCCAGGATTATAGCCTCAACAAGGACAACTACGCTGGAATAGCGGTTTCAACCACATTTGGAACCTCTCCGTACGGGCCTGTTGCAATGTCCGTATACAGTTCCAACAACACAATATCCCGGAACATCGTGGCAGTCTATGACACCGCTGTAAGTCCGTTCTATAGCATATATTCCGGAAGTGTTCTCCACTCTTTCTACCAGAACAACTGGAATGGAAATGCCTGGTGGAACGCCAAATTAGGTCAGCACAATATCCCATACAATAATAATGGCCAGATCTACCTTGGCGGGGATTTCGAACCGATGAAACTAATAGGATTCAACAGCCTGGTAACAAACTTCAAGCACGTTTAAAATTAATTTAAATTTTTTATTCTTTTAACTTTTTATTTTGAAACTTGCAATTTCTTTCAATATGATATTTAACTTTCCCCGAAGGAAAAGAAAATCAGTATTGAACCAGAAAATTTTTAAGTCCTTAGCCTTCGTCTGACTATGACATACAATGCTGAGATTAGCAGAAGAAACCCCGGGCTGTTTATTTTCCTGATAGATCAGTCCAGGTCCATGAGCCACAAACTTGGTGGCACTTTGAGATCCAAGTCACAGGAAGCAGCCGATGCCATTAACAGGCAGATTTACGAGTTAATATACCGATGCACAAAGAGCGATGGCGTAAGAGATTACTTCGACATAGGAATCATAGGATATGGCGCAGTTTCAGATACTGCACAATCCCTGCTGAAAGATGCTGACCTGGTGCCAATATCCAGGCTGGCGGAAACCCCACTGAGAATGGAGAGAAGAAAAGAGACCATAACGGACCCGGATGGAAACGATGTGGAGAGCGAATTTGAATTTCCTGTATGGTTTGAGCCTGTTGCCAATTCAAACACACCGATGGTTAAGGCACTTAAGCTTGCTCAGCAGTGGATTGATGACTGGATTGCGGAACACCCAGACTCATACCCGCCAGTCGTAATCAATATTTCAGATGGAGCTGCTACAGACGGCGATCCCCTGGAAGTTGCAAAAGAACTGACTGACATGTCAACCAATGACGGAAACCTGCTCTTCTGGAACTGTCATCTTTCAGAAATAAAGGATGCACAACCTCTCACTTTCCCCTCCGAAACAGGTGTCTTGCCTTCAAACGAAAAGTTTGCCAGCCAACTTTTTGAGATGTCAAGTGTGCTGCCTCCAAGCTTCAAGAGACTTGCACAGGAAAGGTCCCTTGAAGTCACCGAAACTTCCAGGGCATACGTGTTCAATGCTGGCCTTGACGAATTAATGGAGCTTCTGGACATTGGAACCAGGGCACCTACAGAGAACCTCCAGTAATTGCATGAGACTGAACTGGCGCTTCTTCCAGATGAGCAAGCTCGGAAACAAGGAGTCCGATTGTGAGGACTCCTTCAGTTTCAGATCTCGGGAGATGAAATTTGCAATTGCGGATGGAGTAAGTGCCTCCATTTTCTCAGATGTCTGGGCCAGGGCCATAACAGACAGCACAGTAACTGGAAAGTACAATTTCTTTGAAAATCCCGACAATTTCATGAATGATCTCATAAAACACGCAAGGGAGAAATGGTACAGGAAAATTGAGTGGGAGAAACTCCCCTGGTTCCTAAAAAACAAGGCAGTGTCAGGTTCTTACACGACTTTAGTCGGCCTTCAGTTTCAGAAATCGGGAGAGGGATTAAAATACTCATCGTTTGCCGTCGGAGACAGTGTCCTGATACACTGGGAAGGGGCGGATGACTACAGTTCATATCCGCTCACATCCCCTGAACAGTTTGACAATACACCAAAGCTTGTTTGGAGCGGAAAGGGGCATCCAATGCCCATTGAGTTCAAGGTAACTCCACCAAAGGCATCTACATATTCCGGAATACTGACGGGGAATTCCACAATATTCCTTGCAACAGATGCAGTTGGGAAGTGGCTTTTGGAATATGGCAGATACGCAGAGGTTACCAGACTTTTGAATTCAAGTTTTGAAATGACAGAATTGTTTACCAGAGAGATCAACTCGAAAAGAATGAGAAATGACGACCTTACGCTTGTTTCTGTGTTTTTAGAGTGAAGCAAGTGTTGAAGGATTTACGCCATCCCAGAGTGGTCCGTGGGTCAGATAATCTTTAAGCATGCCGCACATTTTCTTGATCTTCTTGTTTCTCATAGCTGTAAGCTCCTTGAAAACTGGAGAACTATCAAGGTTCAGGAAATCTTTCTTCCTCAGTATGAGGCAGTCAGGATCGCCACCATTGTACTTTTCCCATAGGGTGGGATTTTCCGAAATAGCGGAAAGTGAGAGGTGAATCACCAGTGCTGAGAAATTATCCAGTTTGTTTGAGAAAGTGTCTGCTGACCTCCCTGGATGCTGGAAATCGGCGTGCCCCATTTCTGCAGATTTCTCTCCTTTGAAATTAGGAATGTACATTCCATCGTAATCCACCAGTTTCACTCCACCTGAGTTGGTTACAATAATGTTATCCCCTGCAAGATCACCGTGGCCAATGCCTGCATTTTGCATCCTGTCAATCTCGCTCATCAGGTTCACAGAAACTTTCTTGAGAATCTTGAGATTTGTTATGTTGTCCAGAATATACTTATTCAGAGTAACCCCGTCAATCCATTCCATCCTCAGAACGGGGAAGTAGAAACTCTGGCTCTTTCTTGTGCGTATCCCCTGCTCGAAGTACTGGAAATGTGCAAGGAAATCCAGGCCTTTGCTGTGCTTGAGCAGATAATCACTTATCTGGTAATACCTTTCATTGAGATTTGCGGACTTCCTTGTGAAGCATTTCAGGGCAAAGAATTTGTCGGCATCCCCTTTAATCTTGTAGATTGAACCGTAATTACCTGAAGCATAAACGTACCAGCCAGGGGTTTTTGGATTCTTTACCGGTTCCCACTGGTCAACTTTTCCCAGTGATGGATTCATGCTCAGCTTAAGAACCTGGAAACTCTGCTCATAATCCTGTCCTGATGGCCAAGGACCCGTGTAAGCAGCAACAGTGGAACTTCTTCCGGGTGCCATTTGGGCTGGGGCTGCTACAGGGCTAGTCTGGGTTGGAGCCTGAGTAGCGGCTGGAGTGGGAGCACTTTTAGCTGGTGATGGAGGAGGCGTTTGTGCTTGTGAAGGCTTGGGGGCCGCAGGCTGTCTTTTCTTCTTCTGTGCCTGGGGCTTTGGTGGCACTTGAGTGGGGGCGGGAGCCTGTGGTGGAGTTACAGAAACAGCCTGCGCTTTTGGTTGGGCCTTTGCCTGGCCATTGGAGGGTGGAACAGGACGTGAAGAGGTCCCGGTGGTTACTCTTCTGTAAATACCGGCAGCCAGTGAAATGGCTGATTTCCATTCATCTTTTTCTGCAACAGAAAAAAGATAGCGATCATTAGAACTGTTTGTCATAACCGATATTTTCTTGAGGATCACGCCTTCAATGTGGGCATCCATTATCTTCTCTATGGGGAGGTATAATTCTGATCCCCCATCGTCAGGGACAAACCATATGCCGTCGGCTGATAGGAGCAAGTTACCCTTGATCTTGTTATACCTGGCTGCACTGCCTTTAATGTAAGATGAATAATCGATCTTAGGCATGTGGCTTCAATCAATATCGATCTTTGTTCATAAACATACCCATTCATGTACAACAATTCGAACGAAATTTTGTTCGGTG
>JAMDCA010000024.1 GCA_023489435.1 Thermoplasmatota archaeon | reverse complement strand
AGATCCAGGTAAACAAGAGCCTGAAAGCCATAGGGGACGAAATGCGAACCCACTGGAACGAGGCTGGAATTATTCAGAAAACCTTAACATCTTCACTGGGCAATAAGCCATTTGTATTTCTTGAAGGACCTCCAACCGCAAACGGAAGGCCACATGTCGGGCACGCTATGACCAGGACCATGAAGGATTCGGTTTTAAGATACCACTATATGGCAGGTTACGACATACATAGAAGAACTGGCGGGTGGGACTGCCACGGCCTGCCCGTAGAGATAGAAGCTGAAAAACACTTCGGTTTCAAGATAAAGAAAGAGATAGAGGATTTCGGCATAGCGAAGTTCAATGAATACTGCAGGGAAAGTGTATTCAGGTACATAGACGAGTGGATAGAGGCTGACCAGAGGATAGGATTCTGGGTTGACCACGAAAAATCTTACGTTACCCTGAGAAATGAATACATAGAGAGTGAATGGTGGGCACTGAAGTCCCTTTTTGACAAGGGGCTGCTTATAAGGGATTACAAGATCGTGCCTTACTGCCCAAGGTGTGAGACCTCTTTAAGTTCGCATGAAGTTTCCCAGGGATATGATGACGTCAAGGATCCCTCCGTTTATGTAAAATTCAAGGAAACCGGCCATGAGAACACATACTTCCTGGCTTGGACTACCACTCCCTGGACACTGCCGTCCAACCAGTTCCTCGCGGTTAATGAGAATATAGAGTATTCCCTCGTTGAACACCAAGATGAATTCTTCTATGTTGCATCTGCGGTAGCGAAGAGAATATTTGGTGAAAATGCCAAGGTTGTTAAGAGATTCACGGGAAAGGAGCTACTCAAAAGGAAATATGAACAGCTGATACCCTTTTTGAAGGCACCCAGGAACACACTTTTTGTAGTTTCCGGGGACCATGTAAATGTCGATGAGGGTACAGGAATTGTTCACACTTCGCCTGCATTTGGTGCGGAGGACTTCGAAGTGGGAAAAAAGTTCGGGGTCGAAATGCTCAATCCAATAAATGCATCGGGCAAATTCAATGATGAACGCCTCCCATGGAACGGGAAATTCTTCAAGGATGCAGACCTTGACATAACTATCCTCCTTAAAAAGGAGAACAAGCTCCTGAAATCTGAGAAAATTACTCACTCCTATCCGTTCTGCTACAGGTGTGGCACTGCGCTCATTTATTATCCACTTCAGGCCTGGTTCATAAAGGTTTCAACCTTCAGGCAAAAACTACTGGAAAACAACCAGAAAATAAACTGGCTTCCTGAACACTTAAAGGAAGGAAGATTCGGGAATTTCCTGTCAGAAGCTAAGGACTGGTCTCTAAGCAGAAACAGATACTGGGGGACAACCCTTCCTGTTTGGATGTGCGAAAATGACCATATGGTTGCAGTCGGGAGCGTTGCTGAGCTGGAGAAAATCTCTGGAAAGAAACCAAAGGACCTGCACCGGCCGTATATAGATGAGATAACTTTCAAGTGTTCGAAATGCGGTAAAACCATGACTCGGGAGCCGTATGTAATTGACACATGGTTTGACTCTGGAAGCGCAACCTATGCCGCACTTCACTTCCCATTTGATACCGGGACCCTTGACAACAACTTCCCAATAAACTTCATAACGGAGGCCATAGACCAGACCAGAGGCTGGTTCTATACGCTCCACGTGATTTCTTCACTCCTTTTCGATCAGAATGCATACAAGAACGCACTCTCCATAGATTTTATACTGGATGAACAGGGCAGGAAAATGAGCAAGAGCAAGGGAAACTCTGTGTTCGCACTTGACTTCCTCAATGAACATGGCCCGGATCCTGTGAGGGCTTTCTTCCTGTCAGGTGTTCCATGGAGAGCCAAAGCCATTGACAAAAAGCTCATAAATGAGACATCCAGGAAAGTTTTCGGCACACTGGCCAACATATATTCGTTCTTCGCCTCAAATGCTAATCTTGATGGATACCACTATGAAGAATACGGGGGTTCCAACAATCTGCTTGACAGGTGGATCGTGTCGAGGACCAATACGGTTCTCAAACAGGTCGTATCGTATATGGATTCTTTCAACATGCATCTTGCTTTTAGAAGCATCTCGGAACTCATAGATGACCTGTCAAATTTCTATTTAAGGCTTTCAAGGAGAAGGTTCTGGTCTGATGATTTCAACAAGGAAAAAGCGGATGCCTATGCTGCACTTGGATATTCCATAGAGAGGGTTCTTCTCATGCTTGCACCCCTCACACCATTCTTTGCTGATTATCTTTACCTGAAACTTATGCCTGACGGGGTGAGCGTTCATCTTCAGAAATATCCCGTTGTAGAAGAGAAATTCATAAACACCGGGCTTCAGAATGAAATGAGCGTAGCCGGATCAATCATGGAAATCGTCAGGAGGCTCAGGCAGGAGAATTCAATAAAAGGAAGGCAGCCAGTTACCGAAGTACTTGTCAAATCCGGCACAAAACTTTCAGAGGAGATACTTTCTGCCATAGCTCCGGAGCTAAATTCCAAGGACATAAGGTTCATCGAAGATTATGAGAGGCCAGTTACAAGAAAAATGAGGCTCATTCTTCAGAAAGCTGCCCCAGTACTGAAAGGCAAGCTCCAGAAAATAAAGGCCCAGGTGGAAAATGATCAGGGCGCTCTTGTGACTCAGCTGGAAAAGAATGGAAAATTGGAACTGGAAAACGAAATCCTTCCACCTGAATTCCTGGAAATTGTGGAGATGCCAAACACCGGTTTTGCAACATCCAGTGATGCCAAGCTTTCCGTTGAAGTATTCCTGAACCTTGCCATAGACACGAAACTGCAGAATGAGGGCCTGGCAAGGGAAATAGTGAGAAGAATACAGGTAATGAGAAAGGAGCTGGACCTCCAGTACGATCAGAGGATAGATTTATCAGTAAACGGAGATAGTAACCTTAATGTCGTACTGGGCGAGTATGGTGATTGGATAAAGACAGAGACCCTGGCCGCGAGCCTCAACAGGGAAAAGAGAGAAGATGCCAAAGAGTGGGATATTGACGGTGACAAGGTCCTGATATGGGTAAAGGCGATTTGAATGGTTAAAATTCCAGATGGAAACAGGGCATTCATAGTCGGACGGTTTCAGCCTTTCCATTATGGCCACCTCAAGCTGATCAAGCAGATTCTTAAAGACAATGATTCAGTCATCATCGGAATTGGGAGCGCACAGTATTCCCATACCCTTAAAGATCCGTTCACTGCAGGTGAGCGGCACTTGATGATTTCCTCCACACTTGAATCTGAGGGTATCTACCAGTTCTACCTTGTTCCAATAGAAGACGTAAACTCTAATCCTCTGTGGGTTGCACACGTTGAATCGCTCACCCCAAAGTTCAACAAAGTGTACACCAACAATCCCTTGGTCAGGAGGCTTTTTGGAGAGAAAGGATATGATGTGCATTCCATGGAACTTATGAACAGAGTTTCCTGGTCGGGAACCCATATCAGGGAAAAAATTCTCAAGCGGGAAAACTGGAAGGATGATGTTCCTCAGCCAGTTTGGGAAATAATAGAAGAAATTGACGGTGTTAACCGCCTTATAGACCTGTCCAAAAATGATGAGGACGTTATTTAGTTCTTGTAGACTATTTTCAGGATGATATCCCTGTCCTTCAGGACATGGGAGATGTGAACATATTCATCAGCCTGGTGCGCAACTTCGGGTACCGTAGTGCTCCACACCACTGCATTGTAGCCCTTCCTTCTGAAGAAAGCAGCGCATGTTCCTCCACCGATTCCCACAGCAGACGGATCAGTCCCACGTAGATCCTTGATGGCCCTTTTCAATTCAACCACCACTGGTGCATCCATTCTTGTGGGGAGTGGCGCCTGTTCGCGCTGGACGAATTCATAAGTTATTGTTGCCTTGCTTCCTCTCTGGAATTCCCTGATCTGGGAATCTATGAAATCCACAACATTATCGAGATCGTATTTTGGAAGGATCCTGCAGTCTAGATACTGGACTTCAGTGCCGGGAATAGTGTTCACATTGTCCACATTCTTGTCATGCTTGGTTGGTTCGAAAGTCGATCCTGGCGGTGAGAAGATTTCGTTTATGGCACTGTATTCCCGGTGAAGAGCATCGTCCAGCTTCAGGACAAATTTCATTGCTTCCCTGTTGGCGTTAACGGCCATGAAAGGCATGCTCGCATGATACTGCTTGCCCATTATTTTGAATTTAATCCACATGATGCTTTTTTCGGCGATCTCAATTTGAAGGCCGTCTGCGGTGCCCGCGTCCGGCACAATTATCATATCGTCTTTCTTGAAGATGTTCAAGTCAAGAAGATGCTGGATTCCATAGGTGCTTCCCACTTCCTCATCTGCAACGAATGCAAGTCCAAGGCTATACTTCAGCTTCGAAGCGTCAAGGTTCTTTAGAATAAGCAGCGAAAGCCATATGGCCTGCCCGTCATCTGATGTTCCTCTGCCGTATATCCTGTCACCCTCCAGGGTAGGCTTGAATGGAGGTTTCGTCCAAAGTGACAGATCGCCAACAGGAACTGTGTCAGTATGTGGCACAATCCAGAAAGTCTGGCTCATGTTTCCTATCCGAAGGACAACATTAGATCTTACGGCCCCGGATTTATCTGTTACATCATACCTATTGTAATTTGGGTAACCAAGTTCTTCCAGAATTTTGCAGATTTCATCAGACCTCTCCTTCTCTCCCTTGCCTCCAGAGGCCGGAGAAATTGACTCGATGGGAATAATCCTATTCACCACTTCCTTGATGAATTCCTCGTCTGATAATTCCTTTAGTTTAACAGGCATGCCTTGGTATCGCAGAGTAGCCATATAATTTCTTTCAAAATTTCAACACAGGGCGGTGCCCTAAGAGGTCAAAGCACCTTCAAATGAAGGTTAAAAAGGTTATTTAGAGTAATGGCATTGATCCGCTGCACATGGAGAACAAAAAGAGCAACTTCAGTGAATGGTACAATGAGATCATAGAGATCAGCGGACTCAGCGACAAGCGTTACCCTATAAAGGGAATGAATGTCTGGATGCCATATGGCCTGAAAGCCATGCAGAATATAGACAGAACCATCCGGGAAAGCGTTGATTCCAGGAATTTTCAGGAGGTCCAATTTCCAGTTCTTATCACTAGAGACCAGCTTTCCGTGGAATTTGAACACGTGAAAGGATTCGAGAAAGAAGTGTTCTGGGTAACCCGTGGTGGAATGGAACCACTGGATGTGGAAATGGCTCTCAGGCCCACAAGCGAAGCTGCCATGTATGGAATGTACTCCCTGTGGATAAGGTCCCATGCAGACCTTCCTTTACGCTTGTACCAGATTGTTAATGTCTACAGGTACGAAACCAAGCACACCAGGTCGTTCATCAGGATCAGGGAGATCCATTTCTTCGAGGCACACACTGCACATGACACCTATGAGGATGCTGAACGCCAGATGCACCAATACATGGAAATATGGGGTGAAATCAGCTCAAGGCTATGCCTGCCCTTCGAAGTGCACCAGAGACCAGACTGGGACAAGTTCCCGGGAGCGAGGTACACCCTTGCCTTTGATACACTTCTCCCCGGAGGAAGAAGTTTGCAGGTGGGTACGATACACCAGTACGGAACCAATTTCTCAAAGACTTACGATATAAAGTACCTTAAGGATGACGGGGAGCATGAATACGCGAACCAGACTACATTTGGACTCAGTGAGAGGCTGCTGGCAGCAGTCATAGGAATTCACGGCGATGACCACGGGCTCATATTCCCCCCTGATGTAGCTCCGACACAGGTGGTAGTGGTACCCATACCTTCAAAGAAAGTTGACACTGGCGCTTTTGCAAAGGAAATCCAGCAGACGCTTCTATCCCAGGGTTTCAGGTGCACAATTGATGACAGGGAGAACTATACACCCGGGTTCAAGTATAACGACTGGGAAATGAGGGGTGTCCCAATGAGGATTGAAATAGGCGAGAGGGAAGTTAATTCAGGCACTGCAGTACTGGTTTCAAGACATGACAGGAAAAAGACAAAGGTCCCGATAGGCGAAGTTGCTGAATGGACAAGCACTATCCTCCAAGGGGTTAAGGATACACTCACAGAAAGGGCAGGCAAATACTTCGGGGAGAATAAGCACCATATAGGGAAATTAGATGACCTTGCCAAGGCAGAAGGCTTTGTCATCGCTGGCTGGTGCGGAGACCAAGAATGCGCTTCAAAAATAGAAGAACGCTACGAATTTGGAACACTTGGGATCTCTCCGGACGACACAGAAGAGAAGAAATGCATAGTCTGCGGTAAACCTGGCAGGAACGGTACTTTCTCCAGATCATATTAGACTGAAATGGAAAGAACAAATTTCAAACTGGCAGTATTCGACATGGACGGGGTTCTTACACAGATACCCAGCAGCTGGGAATTTGTCCACAGGGAGATTGGCGTTGACAACCTCATGAACCTGTCCCTTTACAGGAAAGGTGAACTGCCCTACATAGAATTTCTCCGAAGCGACGTGGAACTCTGGATTAAAAAAATGGGCACTGTTCCTTCCAGTTTGGTGAAAGATATACTCGAAAAGGTTCCGCTGAGAAATGGAATAACTGAAACTATGTCATCACTGAGAAGAGACGGTATTAGGACTGCCATAATTTCAGGGGGGATATACTGGCTTGCTGAAAGAATTGGAAAAATAGGCGAGTTTAATGAGATTCACGCAAACATCATCAAAACCAGTGGAAACGGTGAAATCATTCCGGATGGTACCGTTATGGTGGACCCGAAAAGAAAAGACCTGATACTCCAGGACCTCCAGAAACGCCTCGGGATTACAGAGGAGGAAACCTTCAGTGTTGGGGACACGCTTCAGGATGTGGCCCTTTTCAGGCATTCGGGATACTCAATCGCTTTCAACCCCCAC
The DNA here is from genome assembly GCA_023489435.1 of Thermoplasmatota archaeon. Lineage (GTDB taxonomy): Archaea > Thermoplasmatota > Thermoplasmata > Thermoplasmatales > Thermoplasmataceae > JAJZOM01. The sequence goes on along the minus strand of JAMDCA010000024.1, from coordinate 40,703 downwards.
GAACATTCCATGATCAAGAATGCCTCAATTACCCTTACAGGAAATGATTTAAGGGCAGTTCTAGAGCAGATTCAAAAGCAGTAAAACGCTTCCGGCATAGTATTATTTATAACATGCAGTCAATTTAGTGGTAGATGGAAAAAGTTGATCTGTCCTCTCTGCCCGGTAAGATTCCCATTGGAATCAGCTGTCTGGATGAACTGACCGGCGGCGGCCTTGAATCAGAGGTGATTACAGAAATATTTGGAGAGGGCGGAGCTGGCAAGACAAACATCAGCATGCAGTTTGCAATTTCCACCATCAGGGAAGGGGGCCAGGTTCTTTATCTTGATACAGAGGGCTTTTCCGTTGAACGTTTTCTCCAGATTTCAGGAGGAGACAGTTCAATGGCAGACGGGCTTATCCTTTACAGGGTATCGTCCCTGGAAGACCAGGATCTTGCAATTCTCAGGGTACCAAAGATTCTGGAGAAGTCGAGGAAAGTCAGGCTCATAATCATAGACTCATTTACGGAATACTTCCGCCTTGAAGCATCAGGTGATGCAGTGACCCGCGCTGCAGGTTTCCAGAAGGAATTGAGCAGCCTTGCTGCTTCTGCCCTGAAGTTCAGGGTACCTGTCCTGCTGACCAACCAGATATACCAGAGCCCTGACTCCGGGAACTTGCATCCCTTCGGGGGCTACGTCATCGATCATGTGATGAAAGCAATCTACAGGGTTGAAAAAACCAAGGACGGAAAGAGAAGGCTAGTGGTGGTCAAGCACAGGTCAATCAAGGAAGGGACAGCAAAAGAATTCAAGATCACAGAGTACGGCCTGTCATGTGAGTGATGCATATGGGAGTAGATATTTCCGGGATACTTGTGAAGCACCAGACTTCCCTGAAAGAACAGGGCGGCATGACTCTCAGCATAGACGGCTATAACATACTTTACCAGTTTTTAAGCAGCATCAGGCAACCTGATGGCACTCCACTAATGGATTCCATGGGCAGGGTAACCTCCCACCTCTCCGGGATATTCTACAGGACCATCAACATGATTGAAGCTGGAATCAAGCCTGTTTACGTATTTGACGGAAAGCCTTCGGAGCTGAAGAACAGGACCATAGAGGCAAGAGTCCTTATGAAAGAGAAAGCCAAGTTGGAGCTGGAGGAGGCCAGAGCTGCAGGAAATGAGGAGAGAGTCCGATCGCTCTCTGCACGCACAAGCCATCTTACGCGGGAGATGGTTAATGAGGCACGCACCCTGCTAGACTACATGGGTGTCCCCAATCTGGTCGCCCCATCAGAAGGAGAGGCACAGGCTTCAATGATGTCGAAGAAGGGTCTAGTTGACGGTGTTGTGTCCCAGGACTATGACTGCCTCATGTTTGGCGCAAAGAGAGTCTTCAGGAATTTCACGTATTTTGGGAGGAGAAAAGTACCTGGGAGAAACATGTACATAAATGTGGTTCCGGAGTACATGGACCTTGGGGAGAATCTTGAGAAACTTCAGATAACTCACGAGCAACTGATTCACATCGGAATACTCGTTGGCACGGATTTCAACAGAGGCATATACAAGGTTGGCGCCAAAACCGCACTGAACCTTATAAGGAAACACGGTGATATTTACGGCGCACTGAAGGCAAAAGAAGCATCAATAGACAATTTAGAGCAGATTCTTGACCTTTTCAGGAATCCACCTTACGATGAAGGTGCAAATGTTCAGATGCAGAAGCCGGAACCGTCAAAAATAGTGGATTTCCTCTGCAGCGAACATGGATTTGCCTTCAACAGAATAGAAAACTATATTGGAACACTGCAGGACCTGCAACATAAACAATCCCAGAAGAGCCTTGACTCTTTTTTCTGAGTGCCAAATTGAACATTTTACCTATTCTTTATCATAACCACAACGGGAATTATAAGAATTAGTTCATCATTAGAAATGTTGCAAACAACTTACAATGATGCAATTAGTTTATATACCTTAACGGGGATACATTCTTTACGGCTGAGAAAACTAAGATATTGCTTGATGTTTCGCACGTTTCAAAAAGGGGTAGCTCACTGAGAATTACACTTCCCAGAAAAGTGTCAGAAAGGCTTGGGATTAATCCTGAGGACATTCTGGGATACTACTTTGATGGTGATGCCGTCATTCTGGAAAAAATGAAATAAAGGATCACCTGAAAACTGCTCTTCCAGGTTCAATCATTTCGTTCAAAGAGTCGGCTGCCGCTGTTTTTAGATCCATTGGATGGATCTCATTTTTGAGAAATCGCGTCTTCAGTTCATCGAAAGTGTTTACCTGAAGCTCCCCGCCCTTGCTTGGAGGCCGGTGTATGGTTATCTCGTGCCCTATGTAAGGAAAAACCACATGCTTGAACAAATCCATGACAGGGTTTCCATCAACCTGCCCTGTGGGACAGAAGGCACCTTTTAGCTTGCGGTTGACCTCTTCTCTTGAGTCTGATATGAATATAGCCGAATCCGGATCACTCTTGGACATCTTCTTGAAAGTGTCCATCCTGCCGGACCCTTTGAGGCTGCCCAGCAGGGGACCGTGAATCGATATGACTTTCTTCTTGCCCATCTTTTCGGCAATGTCTCTGGCAAGCATGTGAGCATGCCTTTGATCCATGCCACCAAAGGCGATATCCAGATCCATGTAGAATATGTCAGTTACCTGCATAAGAGGGTAAATGAATTTGCTGAAATCCTTCTCCGCGTCCTCCTCGCTTCTCCCCATAATTGGGAGTGCCCTGGTGACCCTTGAAAGGTTTGAGTTCTTTGCCACCTGCAGAAGCAGTTTCCAGTAATCAGAATTTGCAACAAGATCCTTTGCCCACACAAACTTTACTCCATCCGGAAGGCCGAATGCTTTCATGGTTTTCAATATGGTTTCCCCGCTCTGCCTTATCTTTTCGAGGTCCCCGTCAAGCTTGTCATTTATCATGGCGTGCCAGTCTGCGAGAAATATAATTGTTTCAATACCCTGGTTGTAGACTTCCGTCATCTTCTTTGCCCAGAGGAAACCAGTTGCAATATGGGGCAGTCCAGATGGCTCTATGCCAAAATATGCCTTTGCACCAGTGTTCTTGAGAGCTTTGATTTCCTCATGGGTGATAACTTCCTCCATGTTTCTTGAAAGGGCTTCCAGTAGCGGCATATAGAGGTTCGACTATTGTTTGGAACTAATTAATTTTTGCTGGCAAATACCATTATATGAACACTTGAAGCACCTGCCGGAATTATTGTGGATCCTTGCAGGTTCCATGTGGGTCATCCGCATCTCATCCATTATTCTGAGGACCCGGTTCCTGTTCTCCGGAAGATTGTCTATCCTGAATGCCTGGTTCTTGTATTTTAGCACCCCGTAAGGGATATCTAGGTGAGGGTAAAGATCGGCGAGAATGATGAAATAAGCAACCATCTGGTAGATGTGTCCGTCCCTAGGAACTTTGGCATCGGTGGTCTTGTATTCATATGGAATGAGCAAGTTGCCCTTCCTTTTGATCATGTCAGGTTTTCCCGAAAGTCCATACCTGTATGAGCGCAATATCTTGCCCTTTGTCTCGAGATCCTCGTACACTTCCTTGCCTTTTGGTATGGCATAGCTTTTTTCCTTTTTCCTTAGCTTTCCACCTGCAAAAAGAAGCACCAGAAGAATCAGAAGGAGCAGAATAAGCCAGAAGGAAGACATATCAGTAAAGTGAGATGAAAATATATCCGGAAATCACAAGTGCAACCAGAATGACTGCATATGTTGCAATTTGAGTTATCCTGTGCCTTTTCTTCAGTGATGAGTGTGACTGGACTCCCCTCTGCATCCTGATCCCCGAACCGGGATTCCTTGGGGCCCCCTCTTTATCAAGGTACCACGAAACATTGCAGAAAACGTACTTTGAGATTTCAGAAGCGCTGATGAATTCCTGATCAGCAGCAGGATTATTCCGGCTTTTCAATGCGTATTACCCCATATGGAACTTCCTGAGAAAGGCGGATTTTCTTCTCTCTCATGAGGAACATGCAGTAAACGAAGAATGACCCCCTGCTAAGTTCGGAAAGGTTCCATAACTCTTCCATGAAACCGTCTATTCCATGCTGAAGAAGAGTCTGGTAGACACTGTTGATCTCCTCCTCAGGCTCCTCCGCGTGCATGCCTGAAACGATCTCCTCAATGGTTGTTTCAGTGTGCTCAACCCTGAGAATTTCCTTCTTCTGCCCATGATGCGGTGTTACACGGTAAGCGTCACGCATTGCGTCCAGCAACTCAACCAGGAAAACCTTGCGTTTCTCCTGATGCTTCACAGGCTCCCTCACTGAAAGTTCAAGGGGTTCGAAGAATTGTTCAATTTCATCAGGATATTCCCCGTTCTCTTCCCCATTTTCAAATACAAGCCTCTTTTGCAGGGAATTTACGGTTTTCACATTGAGGATCTTCCACGCCTGGTATATGAGGTAACCAGCCGCGCCAAAGTCCCTGAAGTTCTCATCCACTATTTCTGAGAAGACTTTTACAAAGGCTTTGAGGTCAATGTCCCATGGATCAATGGATCCATCAAGGCACATCTTGAATACCGATGCTACCGTCCTTTCCACAGGGTCCTTGTATTCAACAGCCGATACGTCGTGATTCAGGAGTTCAACATAGTACTTGGTGTCACTCTCGAGAAGTGTCCCCTGCACGACAAGGCTCTGCATTACCTCAGCCTGATTCACGTTAATGCCTCCTGGTCACTGCCCACATACTTCTCAAAAACCTCCGTGTTCTCCTGGTCAAAGCTCGTTACACCAATGACATTGTCCGCATACTTGAGCATGGCTTTCCTCAGAGAAACGGCAAACACCTGGGACGTGTTGGAGTTTGACCTGAACATCTTGCCCACTCTTTCGGCATTGGCTCCGTCAAGGAACATATCCACCTCGTCAAGGTAATAAATTGGTGACGGGTTAATTCTCTGCACTGCCAGTATGAATGAAAGTGCTGTGAGGCTCTTTTCCCCACCGCTCAATGCTTCGATCTTTGAGAAGTTTGTTCCCTTGGGCCTCGCCCTGATGTGCACTTCCGAATTTAGGGGATCGCTTTCATCAGACATCTCAAGGAGTGCTTCTCCGCCCCCTGAAATTTCCCTGTAAATGATCTTCATGTTATCGTTGATGGCGTGGTACATTTCCATGAATGCCCGTGTTTTCTGTTCGTTCAATTTGGCTGTGAGGGCTTCCAGATCCGCCTTCTCAGAATTCATGTTCCCAACTTCAGATACAAGGGCCTCCAGGTCCTTTGATACAATTCCGTAATCCTCAATGGCTCTCTGGTTTACTGGACCAAGCTCTGCAATTGAAATGTTGCATCCTTCAATTTCCCTCTTGATTTCGGGAGTGGACTTTCTGTCTTCCAGGACTCTGCCCCCAACAGTCTCCATCTCCAGCTTCACTTCCACAATCTTGGATTCTATATTTTCTATCTTGATCTGCAGCGAGAGTATAATTTCCCTTTTAGCAGAGATATTTGAATTGTTGATCTCTATGCGCTCCTCTGTCTTTCTCATCTCGGTTTCATTGCTGTTGAGCGCTTCCACAATCTCTCTGGATTTTTCTGATATTTCTGCTTCCACTGCCCTTAGTTTTGAAAGTTCCTCATTCTCCACCTTCACTTCTATTTCTGTGGATTTCTTCTGTTCCTGAAGCTTTGAAATGTCAGAAGTCATTTCACTGTTCTTTACTTCCAGCTCCTGAATTCTCTCATTGATGTTGTTTATGTCAGCATTAATCCTGCTCAGTTCCGAGGAAAATTCTGTCTCTTTCTCCCTCAATCCTGAAAGGCTTTCCTCAAGTGCGGATTCCCTTTCAGCATATTTCGGCGATAGTTCCCTTATTTCCTCGAAAAGCCTGGTCTTTTCACTGTCAATGGTTTCTGACTTATCCTGCAGTTCTTTGATATCGTGTTCAATGTGCCTTATGCCCTCTTCTGAAATCTTAAGGCCCTGGGAAAGTTTTTCTATGCTTGCATTGAACTGGTCAATCTGCCCTTTGCCTTCTTCGGAGATTTTCCTGTACTGTTGGATCTCTGTCTGCCTTGAGCCTTCGTCTCTCGAAGTTTCCCTGAGCTGCTGCGATACAGTCTCAAATTCCGACTCCATGCTGTTTATCTCAGAATCAAGGCCTTCAAGTTCAAGGGAAAGCTCCCTCATTTCTGTGGACAGTTTCCCCATCTTCTGTTCGATATCTGCAGCAGACCGGGTCTTGTCCATGTACCCGCCGGTTATTGCTCCGCTTGCCTCGAAAATATCGCCGTCCATGGTAACGAGGCGTACCCCGACCATATACCTCCTTGCAGTCTTAACATCCTGGATTATGACTGTATCCTGGAATGCGTACCAGATTATTCCCTGGTACTTCTGATCAAATGATACCTTCTCGAATACATAGCCTCTTGAGCCTTCGGACTGGTGAACGGTAATTGCCTTTCCTCTTGGCCTGCCTGGAAGTACCTTGTTGATTGGGAGAAAAGTAAGCTTTCCCGATTTTTCTGTTTTCAGGAGATTAAGGCACTCTTCTGCAACCCCATCATCCTCAACCACAACAGAGTTGAGCCTGGAACCTGCAGAGGCTTCTATAGCGGACCTGAATTCGTCGTCAAAATTAATAAGTTCTCTGATTGTGCCGTGGATTCCGCTTATGCTGTTCCTGTTCCTTGCATTCATCACGGTTGTGAGTGCCCTGTTCTGGATTCCTGACTTTGTGGAAGTTGTGGCCTGAAGCTGGGCATGCTCTCTCCCTATCCTGTTCAGTTCCTGCTGAATCTGGTCTTTTCGTTTCCTCAGATCGTCCAGCCTGTTCTTCAGCTTGTAATATCTTGCATTGAGGTCCTCGTAACTTCTCTTATTTCCCCCAACTTCCTTTTCAATGTCCTTGAGTCTCCAAAGCGCATCCCTTATGTTGAATTCCAGATCTTTCTTTCTTTCCTCTATGCTCCCCAGCTGGGAAATAATCTGTGATCTCTCAGAGGTTTTGCCCTGTTTTGAATCCTGAAGCGCAGATATTTCTGAAACAAGGTTCCTAATCTCCAGATCCTTTGCCCTGATTTTCTCCTGCCTTTCCAGTATCTGCGTATTGCTCTTGCTGGATTTATCCTTGAGAATACGAAGCTCATTTGCCCTTTCCTGGATATCCTTCCTTATCTTTTCCAGGGTCTGGCCGTTTTCGTTCCGGTTGGATTCCAGCCATTCAATTTTCTTCTTTGACTTCTTGATTGTATCTACACTCTCTTCAAGCTCTTCCTTGAGTTCTGCTGCACGATCCTTGGCGTTTTCAATGCTTACACCCAGCTCTGCAATTCTGACTCTCTTCCCGTCGATCTGCTCCCTGATCTCATTGAGTTGCGAGTTCCCCGATACTTCCAGCTTGTGCTTGAGCTCTGCCTCTCTGGCCCTTCTCTTTTCAAGCTGACCTTCCAATTCTGATATAGAGGCATTAATAGAAGTGATTTCAAGCTCCAGTTTATCCAGATTGTCTGTGTACGATCTCTGTTCACGCCCTAGCCCTTCAATTTCCATGTTGAGAAGGGTCTTCCTCAGGTTTGCCAGCCTGTCTGCGAGTTCCAGATAGCGTTCAGCGCTTTTCTTTTCCACCTCAAGCTGGTCTCTTCTCTTCCTTGTCTCTTCAGTGAGAACTTCAAGCCTGGACAGGTTTTCCATTATGGCATCAATTTCCACCTTTGCCTTGTCAATCTGGGTATCAAAGCTTTCTATGCCTGAAATGGACTCCAGGAGTTTTCTCCGCTCGAATCCAGTCATCTTCACGATGTTGTTGATGTCCCCCTGGAGGACAAAACTGTATGAGTCCAGATAAATGTGAAGCGAGTCCAGGAGGTTGGCGACATCAGTATGCCTGACCCTTCCGCCGTTTAAATAGTAATTTGACTTGTATCCTTCAGTGTCTGCCACAAGCTCCCTTTTAAGCACAATCTTCCTCTGGTCTTCAGGTGCATCACTGTCATCCTTGTCAAGCGTAACGGTAACGCTGCAGTAATTCCTGTTCCTTTTCTCATTGGAGGCTTTGTGGACAAGATCGCCCAGCCTGTCGGCTCTTACGGTCTTTGATGATCTAGTTCCCAGGACAAAAAGGAGAGAATCCCCTATGTTGCTCTTACCGCTTCCGTTGGGGCCGCTGATCACTGTGAAGCCATTCTTGAACATGATCTTCTTGCGGTTTCCAAACGATTTGAAGTTATCCAATTCAAGAGATTCCAGATGCATGTTTAAACCTGTCTGACAATTGTCATCTCTTTAACGACTAGTCTATATTTAAGTATTTTTATTTTTAGCAAATCGAAACCATGCTTGAAAGGCGCTTTCTTTCGTATCCAATGGATTTGGCCCTTCATTATGCCCTCAAAAATCAATTATGGAATAAAAGCTTTGAGATATGCCGAAAAAATACAGATTCTAATGAAAATGAGAGAAATAAAAAATAACAGATGAAGGTCGCTGTTTGATATTAATCCTTGAAGTTGGCTTCCCTTTTTTCAAGGAAAGCCCTGACTCCCTCTTCTCTATCAGGATGCCCAAATACTTCCCCGAAAGCGTCTATCTCCTCCTCAAACATTTCATCCGGTGCGACCCTAACAAGATGCTTGATTAATCTCAAGGATTCCTTGGGTTTCTTGGACAGATCCTCTGCAAGTTTCTCTGCAACTTCAAGATATTTCTCGGAAACTTCATTCAAAAACCCAAGCCTGTAAGCTTCGTCCGCCTTGAATCGCTTCCCTGTAGAGATGAGCCCGAAAGCAACAGTCTCTCCTACTATGTGTCTCAGCCTCTGGGTGCCGCCGAATCCTGGGAGTATTCCGAGATTAACTTCCGGAAGCCCGAATATTGTATCCGGATGTGCTATCCTGAGGTCACAGGCAAGAGCGAGCTCAAACCCTCCACCCAGGCAGTACCCATGCAAAGCTACTATTACCGGTCTAGGGTAGCTGGCAATGGCATTCATTATGTCATGCCCCTCTTTTGCGAATATCCCGGCCGTGTCGTTGGTGAGCTTCATGAAATTGTTGATGTCAGCTCCAGCCGAAAATGCCTTGTTGGCACCATGCAGCAATATTACCCTGTTTCCTGAATCTAGGATTGCATCCTTCACCTCTCTCAGTGTATCCATATCCAACGGATTTAACGGAGATTTCCTGTTCAGAGTTACTGTCCTTACTTTTCCTTTGTCATTTACCAGTATGTTTTCATATCCCATTCTTACCACCCCTCAATATTTGTAAAAGCCTTCGCCGGATTTCCTTCCAAGTTTCCTTGCATTGACTAGATTCCTAAGAGTAACGGGAGGCTTAAATCTTGGATCGCCAAATTCTCCGTAAAGGACAGCCATTATGTCTTGTACCACATCCAGCCCGATGAAGTCTGCAAGCTCCAGCGGCCCCATGGGATGATTCATTCCAAGTTTCAGGGTCTTGTCAATATCCTCCCTGGATGAAACGCCTTCCTCAAGCGTGAGAATTGCCTCACGTATGAGCGGCATAAGTATCCTGTTTGATATGAATCCCGGGAAATCCTGCGATGTTACGGGCTCCTTGCCCAACTGCTTGGTGATCTCAATGGCTTTTTCAACCACGGATGGGCTGGTCCGAACCCCCTTAATTACTTCAACCAGTTTCATGATTGGAACGGGATTGAAGAAATGGAGGCCAAGGAAATTCTCGGGTTTTTTGACTGCAGCAGAGAGGGCGTTAATTGAAATTGATGATGTGTTGCTTGCGATGATGGCGTTTTCACCTGCAATTTCGTTAAGCTGCCTGTACAGCGCTTCTTTAATTTCCAACTTTTCAAGCACTGCTTCTATGAATATATCCGCGTCTCTTCCCTGCGACAGGTCTCCTGTGAATTCAATCCTGCCATAGACCAGTTCAGGGTCCTCTGAAATTACACCCTTGGAGTGAAGCTTCCCCAGAGACTTCTGGATTTCGCCTGAGGCAGTTTCCAACGCCTTATGGTATACATCCGTAAGAACCACTTCATTGCCAGCCTGTGCAAAGACCTGGGCGATTCCTCTGCCCATAGTGCCTGCGCCTATGACAGTTACCTTCAATAAACCATCTCCAGGGATATGCTGTGGCCTCCACCACCGCCATGACAGATAGTCGCGAGACCGTGTTCCATTTTCCTGTGTTTGAGGGCATTTATCATGGTAACCATAATCCTTGAGCCAGAATTTCCCAGTGGATGGCCCATTGCGATTGCACCACCGTTGACATTGAACTTCGAATCCTCAATGCCAAGTTCTCTCTGGACAATCAGAGAAGCAACTGAAAATGCTTCGTTATGCTCCACTAAGTCAAAGTAACCAATGGGTTTTCCGAGCCGGTCAAGGAGTTTTCTTGTGGCAGGGACGGGAGCCTCCACAAAATCCTTTGGTGAAAGTGAAGCCGCCTGGAATCCTGTTATTTCTGCTATGGGTTTCAATGAAAACTCATTGACTGCCTTTTCTGATGCAAGAACCAGCGCAGATGCACCGTCACTTAGCTGGGAAGAATTTCCTGCAGTGAGTATTCCGTTCTCAGCAAATGCTGAATGGAGTGCACCCAGTGCTTCAATGGTTGTGGTCCTGATACCCTCATCTTTTGAAAGTTCCTTCATGGGGATTACCTCATTTCTGAATTCGCCGGATTCCCAAGCCCTGTTTGCGAGTTCCTGGCTTCTGACTGAAAATTGGTCCGCTTCTTTCCTCGTGATCCCGAATTTGCGGCCGGAAGCTTCAGCTGAATAGCCCATGTGCTCATGGTAAAAGGCGTCTATGAGCCCATCGGTAAGCATGGAATCCTGCATCTTCAGTTCTTTGTCCAGGAGCTGGCGAACTCCCCATCTCGCTGCTGAAGGCATGAGAAGGGGGGTGTTGCTCATGCATTCCATCCCCCCGGCGATAATCAGATCACGCTCTCCCAGAAATATTTCCCTTGAAGCGTTTTCTACAGCCAGCATGCCTGAGGCGCATACTGTATTCACAGTGTATTTTACGACTTCATCAGAAAGCCCAGCGAGGGTGGATGCCTGTCCCGCAGGGTTTTGGCCCACGCCTGCCTGGATAACGTTCCCCATAATTACTTCCTCGATATACTGTGTCGGAAGGCGGGTCTCCTGCACTATTTGCCTGATGACGTGCGCACCAAGTTCGGGTGCACTGATTGTTGACAGTGATTTGCCAAACTTTCCAATAGGAGTTCTCTTGGCATCAATGACATAGACCTTTCTCATGAAATCACTATGCCTGATGCTGTGAATTAATAAATATGTTTATTGCCAATATTTGGTAAAAATCAGGAGGCTGGAGGGGCAACAACAGTGCCTTCCTCGATCTCCTTCTTGAGCCTGGACTGTTTTTTCAATACATATCTTGTAACATATCCGGCAATTAGGTTAAGCGTTCTCTTGGAAACGCCTGAAAGGGAGGTCTTCAGAATTGCCTTGTTCTTGTCAAAGTTTACGTTGAATGTTCCCTGGTTCTTTTCAACCAGTTCTATTGCGATTCTCTTGATATTTGATGGCCTTATGCTTCCCATAGGTGTCCAAGAATGCGTAATCCTTATAAATATCTTGCCAGCTAATCCGGAGGTACTACTAGAACAGGCACAGTGCTGAGCTTTACCACTTCTGAACTCACTGAGCCCAGGAGCATCTTGCTGAAGCCTGAAAGCTTCCTCGTTCCGGTTATTATAATATCAACTCCCCTTTCCTTGGCCTGATTCGCCATCGCTCTGGCTATCTGTTCGCCAGGGGCATCGAGCTTCAGGAAAATGGCATTGACGTTCTCCTTTTCTATGAGTTCTTTGGCAGCATTCAGCACCACGTCAGAGGTTTCGTCACTTTTCTTATATAGAGAGGGTGGCACATATGCATCAAAGTTTGGCCCTGCCCCCATAACAAGGGGCGATATATAGCAGATAATGTACTCATCAGATATGCCTTTAAACTTCATAGCAAATTTGAGAGCTTTCTTTGCACCATCGGAATTGTCGAAAGCAACTAGGAACTTCATGGGCAAATATTAGTTTAAGCAAATTTATAAGTTTCGGTTCATGAGCCTGATTCATACTTTGTCTGCCAAATTTTCCGGTGAAGTCTGCCAGTTAAGTCATTTAAGCTTCATTTGAACCAGGAGTGTTTCTTGTCGTTTTCCTCTTCAAGTTTTGCAATGAGCTCCTTTTGCGAAGCCGAGAGGTGTTTTGGAACCACAACTTTAGTTTCAATAAGCAGGTCCCCGGAACCGTGCCCATTTACATGGGGTATTCCTGCATTCTTGATCCTTATGATTTCGCCGGGTTGAGTTCCGGGAGGAATTTTGAGGGTCAGTTTCTCCTTGAAGAGTGGTATTTCTTTCTCTGCCCCTAGTGCAGCTTCAGGAAAACTGATTTCAGACTGGAGGTAAATGTCATCGTTCATCCTTTTCATGCCGTTGGGTTCCTGTATGTTCAGGATTACAAAGAGGTCCCCAGTTCTTCCCATATTTGACTGCCCTTTGCCTTTCACTCTGAGCCTGAGGTGATCAGGAGAACCTTTCGGTATGTGTATTTCCAGATTTTCGGTTACTGGAACTGAACCTACGCCCCTGCAGGTACCGCAAGGCTTGCTGGGAATCTTTCCCCGGCCTCCACACGTGTTGCACACAGTAACAGAAACCATTCTGAAGAAACCCTGTCCCTGAACAACCCTCTGCTGGCCAGTTCCATTGCAGACTGAACATGTGTGTAGCTTGCCGTCGTCAGAACCCGTTCCTTTGCAATGTGTACATATCTCGTTGCGCCTGTATTTTATATTTTTAGAGGCACCGTAGTACGTCTCTTCCAGTGTTACCCTGAGATTGGTGACCAAATCAAGGTTTTCTTCCTGCCTGCCAAAGCCTGAAGCAAAATCAGATGAGCCTCCGAAGCCAAAATTGCCGCCGAAAATATTCCTGAAGACATCACCGAGGTCACTGAAATCATTGAAATGGGAGAAGTCCTGCCAAGTGAAATCAGATCTCCCAGAACCGAAATCGACGCTCCCGGTCTGGTCGTACATTCTCCTCTTACTTTCATCAGAGAGGACTTCGTAGGCTTCACTGATTTCCTTGAATTTAGCTTCAGCTGCTTCCTTATTGTCAGGGTTTGTATCAGGATGATATTTCCTTGCAAGTCCCCTGAATGCCTTCTTGATTTCGTCCTGGGTAGCACTCTTTGCCACCCCTAGAGTTTCGTAGTAGTCCTTGGCCATTTATTACTTGGTCCCCGACAGATTACTGTTCCTTGAAGTCTGCGTCCACAGTCTGTTCATTGTCCTGCTTGTCTCCCTGGGCATGCTGTTGCTCGCCCTGAGAGGCCTGTTGCTCTCCTGGTTGTTCCTGATACATCTTTGCGCCGATTTCCTGTATCTTCTTTGTAAGTTCCTCTGTCAGGGATTCAACTTTTGCTAAGTCCTTGGCAGTCACAGCATCCCTGAGTTCCTTGACTTTTTCCTTCACTTCTTTCTTGGTGCCCTCATCCACTTTGTCTCCTGCATCGTTTAGGGTCGACTCAACGGTATATGCAAGTGTCTCTGCTGTGTTGAATTTTTCAACTTCCTCTTTCCGCTTCCTGTCCTGCTCAGCAAATTCCTCTGCCTGCTTTTTCATCTTGTCAATCTCTTCCTTGGACAGCTTTGTTGATGCGGTTATGGAAATGCTCTGTTTCTTTCCAGACCCCTTGTCCGTTGCTGATACGTTCAGGATTCCATTGGCATCAATATCAAAGGTAACTTCGATCTGAGGAATGCCCCTTGCTGCAGGAGGGATTCCAACGAGATTGAACATTCCCAGTGAAACGTTGTCTGCGGCCATGGCCCTCTCTCCCTGCACAACGTGTATTGTGACAGCCGTCTGCATGTCTCCGGCAGTTGTGAATATCTGCGATTTCTTTGTGGGAATTGTAGTGTTTGCCTGTATAAGCGGGGTTGCAACACCACCAAGTGTCTCAATGCCCAGAGTAAGCGGCGTGACATCAAGAAGCACAATATCCTTGATTTCACCGGAAAGAACTGCACCCTGTATTGAAGCGCCTATGGCAACACACTCCATTGGGTCAACTCCTCCTTCCACCTTTCTTCCGAAGAAGTCTTCGACGAATTTCCTCACTAATGGTATTCTGGTAGGTCCACCAACGAGTATGATCTTGGTTACGTCTCCCTTTGAGAGCTTCCCGCCCTTGAGTGCATTCTCTATAGGAGCTTTGCATTTTTCAACAATCGGGCTAATGAGTTCCTCAAGCTTTGACCGGCTCATATTGAGCTGCAGGTGCTTCGGGCCATCCTGGTTAGCTGTAATGTAAGGCAGGTTTATCTCAGTGGTCGCGGTTGAAGAAAGTTCAATCTTGGCCTTTTCGGCAGCATCCTTGAGCCTGATGTATGCGTTTTTGTCCTTTGAGAGGTCCACACCTTCCTTGCTCTTGAAGTCGTCAAGGAGATACTTGATTATTGCCTCATCCATGTCTGTGCCTCCAAGATGCGTGTCTCCAGAAGTTGATACAACTTCGAAAACTCCCTCACCAAAGTCCATTATGGTGACATCAAGAGTGCCTCCTCCAAGATCGAAAACCAGAATCTTCTGGGATTCGTTGAGCTTGTCAATGCCATAAGCCAGGGAAGCTGCGGTAGGTTCGTTTATGATTCTCTTTACTTCCAGGCCTGCTATGAGCCCAGCATCCTTTGTTGCCTGCCTCTGGTTATCGTCGAAGTAAGCGGGCACTGTGATGACAGCTTCCTTCACTTCTTCACCAAGGAATGCCTCTGCATCTCTCTTTATCTTCTGGAGTATAAATGCAGATATCTGCTGAGGAGTGTATTCCTTATTCTTAACCTTGAACTTGTGGTCTGTTCCCATCTTTCTCTTAGCAGCGTAAATTGTGCCTTCCGGGTTGAGAAGTGCCTGTCTCTTCGCAGGTTCACCAACCAGGAGATCTCCTTCCTTTGTGAAGGCAACGTAGCTTGGAAATGCCTTTCCCCCAATTGAAACACCCTCTGCACTGGGAATTACTGTGGGTTTACCGGAGATTACAACTGCTGCAGCCGAGTTACTTGTTCCCAAATCAATACCAATGATCTTTGACATTTTTATTCACCTTTTTTTCCTACAATGACTTTTGATGTTCTGATTATTTCTTCATTCAATTTATAGCCCTTCTGAACTTCTTCAAGAACTGTTCCATCTTCATTTGACTGATTCACTGCAATTACCTCATGCTGATAAGGATCAAATTTTTTGCCCTTTGCATCAATGGAACTGAATCCATATGCAGAAAGAATTTTCATGAGCTGATTGTGCATGGCGACGATGTTTCCATCACCCTTTGATGCACTTATTGCAGAATCAAAGGAATCCAGAAGGGGCAGCAGATCCTTTATCACATTTCTGCTTGCATTCTTTGTTATGAGAGTTTTTTCCCTCTCCATGGCTTTGGAATAGTTCTCCATTTCTGCCCTCTGCCTCATGTAAAGTTCCTTGTACTTTGCAAGCTGTGAATTGGCTTCTGAAAGTTCCCTGTCAAGCCTTACGAGACGCAGGTGGTCTCTGGTAAGAGCCCTGCTTCTGCTTGTGACTGCTTCGTCAGCCAGCGGATTTCTAAGTTTGCTGTTCTTCGAGGATTGGGCAGACATTGCACAAGTAAATTTGTTCTTCTATATAAATACAACAGGTAACCGAAGTGTTACTTTCTCTTAAGCACAGCGAAATACCTTGTTAAAGAACGATGCACCCTGAACTGGAAGATCTTCTCGATGTGAAAATAATCTTTCGCCAAATCAAGGAGTTTCCTTTCTGAAACAACTACAACACCCTTTCTGCCTTCTTGCAATATTGCATGAAATTTTCTGAAGCTTGCACCATAAAGTTGTTCCAGGTTCTTTTGTGACAAGCGTGAATTTTTGCCGTAGGGGAAGTCAGTTACTATGGCAGCCACAGGTTCCCTGATCTCCATTTCAAGAAAATCATCGTTGCCTATAATGTAATCCCGCACCCCAAAATATTTCAGGTTAAGCCTTGCACCTGTGGTCATTTGGAGTGACCAGTCGTTGCCTAGGACTTTCCGACCCATCAATCCGGCTTCAAGAAGTATTCCTCCTGTCCCGCAGAAAGGATCGAGAATTGTTTCGCCTTCTTTTGTGCCTGCAATATTTACCATAAACCTGGCATGCCTCGGGTCTATTGATATGGGGGAGAAGAACGGCCTCATTGGAGCTCTTCTCGAATGAAGTTCCTTTCCTATGCCAGAGAATATCTCAACACCCGCATACCAACTGTCAAGATGGTAAACCCTGACAACAAAATCCGGGTCCTTGAAGGAAACCCTGCCCTTCCCTCCCAGTAAATCGCCAATACTGGGTTCTATGCTGGAATCATGGCAATCTGAACTGTCCTGAAAGCGAACGTAAAATTTTCCATCCGGGAGAAAAGAGCCGGCCAGGCCTTCCATTTCTGCTGAGTTGGACAGTACATTTACCACTCGTCTAACGTAGGCAGCATTTCTCAGAATGTCCCAACTGCCATTTATAAGGAAAAAGCTTCCAGAATTCTTCAGAATTTTAAAATTTCCAGATTCACTCAGCGACTGGAGTTCGTACTGGGGAGCCTCAGGTATATCCTGGAGAAGTTCCACCAGATAATTGCCAACCATTTAACTAGCTTGATTCCGCGAGTCTCTTCTGCTCTTTTGTGAGATCAGTCCCAAGGTTTTCGTATATCTTGCTGAGCCTCTTGATTGATCTCTTGACAGCAGCCTGCGGCTTGCCAGTTTTAACCTTTACGAATATCTCTGGATTGTCAATAATAGGGTGCTTAATGTAGTATCTTGTCTCTTCTACCTGCTCATCCTTCAGAATTTCATCTACAAGCGGCCTGAGAATTGTGTTGTCGTAATTGAGCATTTCAAGGGTGATTGTGGTCTTTTCCTTGCTGAGAACCCTTAACTGGGAGTCCATGCAGGTTTATGTTAGATAACTATTTATTCTTTCCACTTTGAATCGCAGTTGCTGTATGATTTTAATTTTCGGGAGATTAGCCCGCAGGCATAAATTCGAAATTAACAAAAAAATACTAATAACAAGTAACGATAATTTGCAGTGCGAATTAGCCTGAATTTCAACCGGGAATTTGTGACCCCAGCAGGGTCGGAAACCAGTTATGGCACATCAGGAAAATCCATAGAACCCCGGATTTCAGGTTATGGAAACATATTCACGGATATTTGAAAGAGTGATTAATATGGTAGTTGCTAAAAGAGTTATAGTGATTGGCGACGGCCCTTCTGGGCTTGTGGCTGCCAACAAGCTGAGATTCCACGCAACAGAAAAGGAACTCGAGATTTTGGTTGTGGGCAATACCACAAGGCATTTTTACAAACCTGACGGGCTATTCATTCCATTTGGCTATAAGAATTACAGAAAAAGCGTGAAGCCTGTTGAATTCCTGCTCAATGGTGGAATCCAGTACATCCATGATGAGGTAATAAGGATAAACGCAGACGAACACATAGTGTTCCTCAAGTCAGGCAAGAGTTACATGGCAGATTACCTGGTAATCGCCACAGGCAACAGGTATGCGCCAGAGGAAATTCCAGGATACAGCGGGGAGGCAAAGCATTTTTACGATCTTCAGAAAGCCCTCGAGCTGAGGGAAAACCTCAAAGGATTCCATGGCGGAAATGTTGTCATTGGCAGTACAGGCTCAACAATTCAGTACCCTCAGGCACTTTATGAATTTGCATTTCTTCTTGACTCGTTCCTGACAGCAAAGGGCCTGAGAGAGAAGACAGAAATCACGTATCTTGCCCCATCGGAAAACATTGGAACCGACTCAAACCTTACAGGATTCATCAGAGACAGGCTTCAGGAAAAGAATATTGAATTTCACCCCAGTGTAACTGTCACATCAGTGAACCAGAAGAACAAGGAGGTGAACGCAGCAGATGAATCCAAGTTCAAGTACAACCTGCTTGTTCTGGTCCCGCCGCACAAGGGACAGCAGACGATGACACAGTCTGGCCTCGCAGGAGAGTCCGGATATATAGAAGTGGATCCCAAGACCCTTACTTTGAAGGGGAACGGATCAGTCTATGCAGTTGGAGATTCGAACAACCTCTTCGAGAGGAAACTTGCCACTTCAGGATATCTCGAGGCGTCATTTGCTTCCTCTAGAATTATTACAGATGCTGTGGGTGGGCTCTCTGATGACGAATACACTTCGGTTGCTCCTCAGATAAACATCACCGGCAAGGACAGGGCTTTTTCGTACCTCGGAACTCCCGAAGCCCGAGTTAAAGCTATAACGGAGAACAAGGGCGATTTCATGCTCAGATGGACATCCAATGACACTTACTTCTCCACAATAGTAAGAGGGATGGTGTAAACAATGGTAGAGAAAACAGAAGGAAAAAAGAAGTTAAGTTCAGGAAATGACCAGGATGACCTTGAACCTCTTATTGAGGGACTCATTGAGAACAGGGATTCCTTTGAGGCACTGCTCAACCTTTTTGGCAAAGTGAAGGACTCAGGTCTAATATCAGCACTTGAAAATCTTTCCTCGGAGTTCCTCCCAAGCGACATTGAGTTTCTTTCGAGCTTCATGACTTCCAGGGATTTCCTGTATGGGTTTGTGAAAACAATGAATGTGGTTTCAGCACTTTCACACTCACTTTCCAGCGAAAAGGCATCTGATGCAATAAAAGCCATACTGTTCAACAGCGATGAACTTTGGGACGGAATGGTCGACGGTGCCAAGAATCCGGAAGCGACCTCCTTGCTCAGGTTGTATGCGATGCTAAAGGACCCAGATATTTCAGCGGGCCTGACTGCTGCCCTTTACGCCCTTAAGGCTGTGGGAAGCGCCCTGAAAAAGGTACCTGAAGAGTAGCCATTTTTTAAGCCAGTTTGGGACTTCCCAAACTCTAAATACAATTTTACAATCTTTAAAGGCATGAAAGTCTCTTTTAAGTATGTTGAAAATGGTGGTTTTCAGAGCGATGTGCCAGACAAGGTACCGATCACACTGAAGAATTCCATAGCCAACAACACGGAAAATTTTTCTCCCACAGAACACCTTCTGATCGCAATGGGGGGATGCTCCAGCGATGATGTGGTTGGAATCCTAAATAAAATGAAGGTTGGCTTCAGGAGCTTTCGCTGTGAGGTAACTGGAGAGAGGGCTGAAGAGCACCCCAAGACCCTTACTCATGTAAATATCCATTACATCCTGGAGGGTGACGTTGATCCTGAAAAAGCCAGGAAGGCAATCGGCTTATCCCTTACCAAATACTGCAGTGTGTCAATTATAGTAAAAAGAGGCGGAGCGGACCTGAGATATTCCCTTACAATCAACAACAAGAACATTGATACGGAAAGAGTTCCGGAAGAAGCTGTTGCTTCTCCCGCGTAACTTCACAAATTCTTGAGGCCGTTTCCGGTCATTATCAGGAGCCTTTTTCCATCTCCCCCGAATTTTTTCTGCGCCGCATAAACTGTTGCCGAACTGTATTCCACAAGTATCCCTGCTGTGGCAAGCTCATTCCTGGCAAGAACTATTTCTTCCTCAGAAACCGTAATGCAGGCACCGTTCTCTAGCATGGCTTTATGCATCAGTTCAAGAAGCGGAGGTTCCCTTGAAACCAGGGCATCTGCAATTGAAGGAACGCTTGCCTTCGGGTCAAAGGGTAGTTTATTCATCCTGGCGCAGAGCGGCATTACAGCTTCGGTCTGGACTGCCACGAATTTGGGCAGTTTGGAGATTTCACCGGAATCCAGCAGGTGCTGGAATCCAGATATAACTCCAAGCAGCAGAGTTCCTGCCGAAACTGGGATAAAGATATAATCAGGCATTTTTTCTGCCTGCTGGAAAATCTCGTAGCTGATCTCCCTCATTCCGTCCCTGAATTCAGGATTGTACACGTGACTGGCAAAATAGCCCTCTGCCGTTCTGGCAGCAGCGGAAACATCTTCCCTTGATCCGGTAATCTTGTGTATGGTTGCACCATAAAGCCCTATCTGCTTGACCTTTGAAACAACGGTTTTTTCGGGAACAAAAATATTGACATCAAAGCCTGCAGCTCCCCCATAAGCAGAAATAGAAGCCCCTGCGTTTCCTGATGAATCCTCATTTATCCTGGATCCAGCAGGAAGCTGTCCCTTCAGGAAAGAAATGAGTGCTTTTGTTCCCCTGTCCTTATAGGAAAATGTGGGTGAGAAATATTCCAGTTTAAGCATTAGATTGCCCATCTCCACTATTGGTGTCTTTGTTTCCCCAATACTCACTGCATGGTTGAGGTATGGGTAATTGGCAAGATATCCCCCATCTTTGTATTTGAAATCAGGTTCATAACGATAGATACCTCCGCAATTGCAAAGATAAGCCAAAGCTCCACTGTTGCGAGCCTCACCACAATTTGTGCATCTTGCCTTCATCAATGCCCCCTGTTGAAATAATAGTAAGCACCTGCAGTCCACGCCTGTGGATCACAGGGCACAATCCTCATCTTTTTGGAAGGTATGAGCTTACCGTTCATGTCCACACCATAATATTCCGGGAACCCGTCAATTAGTTCGAGAGCCTCTGAAACCCTCTTTCCAATTTCTCCTGCCTGTTGGTGGTATTCTCTTTCCTCGAGACCCATGGCTATAAGAAAATTATCATGGGGCCATACGCTTCCCCTCTGGTAAGCTTTGGCATCAAAATACTGTGACTTGGAAGAAAGGCACCTGATCCCGTAGTCAGTCATAAGGTCGCTTTCAAAGAGCCTGTCAATGACTATTCGTTCTTCGTTCTTGTGGAGAATGCCTGAAAAAAGAAGATGGCCAGGGTCGCTGGAAATAGTTTTTTCCGCAATGCCGTCGCCATCTGTCGCCAAAGCATAATAACCTGTTTCCTCAAGGAAAAAGTTGTCCTGGAAGTGACCTCTGAGCTTTTCAACGGTATTTTCAATTTTGTCATATAATTCGCTCTTGCTTTCCCTTAATCCCGACCTTTCAAGGATTTTGAGCCCGATTTTCAATGCAGAGTAGGCGTATCCTTGAACTCCAACAACTGCAACAGGATCCTTGAGGTTTTCAAGAACTGCGCCAATGCCGTCCCGCCATGATTGTGACTGCAGGCCCCGGCCTTTCGATGCTTTGTTGTAACATAAAAAGTTGCCTTTGAAGCCATAGTCAACAATCCACGTGAGGGCGTCTAACACTGAATTCCGCAGCACCATGTCATTGAACAGGGCAGGGTCCTTTTCCATCAACCTGTGGTAAAGTATAACATAAAGAGGAGTACTGTCAACAGAGAAGTAATTCCTGCCTTGCTTCAGCCAAGGCACATCCCTGTTTCTTGAATTTATGAGATCTGCATCCTGCTGGATTTCATGTATGATCTTGCCAGGTTCTTCCAGCGTCATGTCATTGATTTTCATTCCCTGAAGCCCGCAGAGTGATTTCAGTGTGGACAGGGCAATACTGCTGTCATAATCAAGTAAAGCAATTGAGGAGATGAGTGAATCCCGCCCGAACAGGGCTTTGAATTTAGGAAGCCCTGCATAGAGTGATCCCTCTGGGGTTTTCAGTTTCTCTACTGAGCTGTCTATATGCATAAAAGTCAAGATGTAACAAAAAAAGAATTGGTTTAAAAAATAAAAAATTTTGGAAATTAGCTCACAATTGGAGCGTAAGTTCCATTCTCATAGTTCTGTGCCACGGTGTAGTTATAGTTTGTCAGGAGATAGTTGTACATGGCTGCGTTCTCTGTTCCAAGCACATGGGCTATTGACGAATAGTTGCCATTGTTCACTATAAGTGATGTCCAGGCGTTATCCATCAGGGTCTGCCACTCGCTGATCCATGGAACTGGTGTTCTCAGGAACACTCCCTGTTTTATTGCAGTGGCTGATGCATTGGATGCGGTGTTGGATGCATTGTATGGCTGCATACCAAGTGCAGTTAGGTTAACTGAACCGGGCCACTGGTAATCCATCATGGTGTACTTGTTTGATGCAAGGCCCTTGTAGGTTGCCCAGTATGATGTTTTGTATTCCGGGCTGAAGTACTTGCTCAGGTTGTATATGAACTGCATTGCCTGTATATCACCCGTGCCGTTGAACACCATAGGGTTACCTCCTGCCTGTACGAACCACTGGTAAAGTTCTGTTGCTGTGCTAGCTCCGCCGTGACCCTGGAAATTAACCATGCCTGTCTTGTAGTAGGTGTACATGGTCTTGGCATCCTGCAAAAGCTGGGCATCTGTGGTTGGTGGTGTGTTAATTCCTGCCTTCTGCATTGCTGAGTAGTTTATCCAGACAAGGGGTATGTTTACTCTCTCTGTGAGGAAAAATATTCCGCCGAATGCTTTTGTCTCATAGTTTGTCAGGTTTGTGATTGAACTTATGGTTGTTGCCGGGTTTATTTTGCTTGCAGTGTTATTAAGGTTCTTCAGGTAATGGCCGTAGACAAGTGCGCCAACATCGAGGTTATCAATACTCATGACAATTGCACTTGTGGTGTGCACGTGAGATTCCACGCTGCTCAGTATGGAGGTTGCCACGGTGTTCACGTAGTTTACCTTTATGTTCGGATATGCATGCTCAAACTGGCTTATGACTCCCTGCACGAACGAACTGTCACTGGGTGCTATATCATCGTAATAGGTCAGGGAGATTGTTGCATTGCTGCTGGAATAGAACGAATGCACTGCTTGCCCTGATGATGAACCGTTGTAGTTGTCAACTGGTATGAATCCAGTATGCACGAGGTATTGCTGCTGTACTGACCCAGACATCATGTAAGCCATAAACTGATACATTGCTTCATTCTGGGAAGAGTTGGTGTTTGTTTGGGCTGCGGCTATAACATCTCCTCCAAGGAGGTGTTCGGAGTTTTTCTGGCCACCTGGTCCGGAATATACAAAAATCTTTTGGGTTGCTGCGTTGGTAGTAGTCTTAGGTGTATATAAACCGGGGTCCAATGCCAGAACAGATCCAATTACAATCACTACAACCACTACCGCAATAATTGCGATTAAAGTGGTCTTCTTTGCCTTTGGTTTTGGTTCTTGTGGATTGTCCATCTGGTCACAGGTAAATCATTATATAAAATATTTTCCTAGAATATTTCAATCAATATTTAAATAGCACTAAATTTAAATATGTATTATTCGGTAGTCCCTTCCTCTAGTTTACCATCTTTATACAGGTTGAATCTTTCAAGTGAAAACTTCACTTCTGCCCCGATCTTATATTTCCTGGAGGTCTGGACAACTATTGGTTTGCCGTCAATAGTACAGCTCACAAAGTATCCTACATCAGTAGCCTGGCAAAGTTCCACTTCACTTTTCAGGCCTGCTTTCCCTTCTGAGATCCAGTTCGTGCGAAAGCCCACATTGTATCCATCTTTGCCCACCAGGCTGCCGTTTATGAAATTCATGGGATAGTCTCCTAAGAAGTCCCCGAGCCATTCTGTCCCGGGATGTTCGTAGAGATCCTCGTAGGTTCCTATCTGCTCAATATTTCCGTTATGCAGAACAGCAACCCGGTCCGCTAGCGTCTGTGCCTCAGCCTGGTCATGTGTCACATAGACAAAAGTGTGTCCCAATTCCCTCTGGAGTGTCTTAAGTTCCTGCCTTGCAGCATATCTTACCCTGGCGTCCAGGTTGCTCAGTGGTTCGTCCAGGAGAAAGAGCTTCGGATCTCTAACAAGGGCCCTGGCAAGAGCAACCCTCTGTTTCTGACCTCCGCTTAATGTGGTAACATTCTGTGAAAGTGCCTCAGTGATTTTGAGGGTCTCTGCAATCTCTCTTACCTTCTTGTCGATCTTATCCCGGGTGTAACCTGCCATTTTCAATGGAAATGCTATATTTTTATATACTGACATTGTGGGATAAAGCGCATAATTCTGGAATACCATTGCAATATTCCTCTTGTTTGCCGGCCTGTTGGTCACGTCCTCTCCATCTACCAAAACTTTTCCGCCGTCAACAGGTTCAATTCCAACAATGGATCTGAGCAAAGTGCTCTTCCCCATACCTGACGGACCAAGGATAACGAGAAATTCCCCGTCTTCAACCTCAAGTGAAAGTTTTTTGAGTACCTGCTTAGAACGAAACGATTTGCTGACTTCTACCAATTCCAATTTTGCGGTCATATGGTCATGCCTCCTGTTAAATACTGACTTTTAAGATACTTCTGGAGCACTGCAGCAATTATTATCACAGGAATTGTCACGATAAGGGAGATGGCCGATGCTTCATAGGGAACGCCCCTCGTGACATAATTATAAAGCTGAACCGGGAACGTGGAACTTGTTGGAGATATGATCACTGCGTAGGTGAACTCATCCCATGATGTCATCCATGAAAGCAGGAATGCCACGATAATGGGGGCCCGGTTAAGTGGTATCAGAACCCTTAACATGGTGGTTCCCAATGATGCCCCGTCAACTCTTGCCTGATTCTCCAGGTCCCTGGGAAGTGCCCTGAAACCACCTAGCATTATGAACACTGACAGTGGTAAAACTACAAGCTCCTGAGCTAATGCTACTCCATATATGTTTGCCAGGCCAAGGCTGAGGAAGTCCACAGAAATTGGTATTGCAACGACAATTCCCGGCATCATGTTGATTAGAAAAAGCAGTACAATGATTTTGTTCGAGACCCGTGCCCCGAGCTTGGAAAGGCCATAGGCAGCAGGAATGCCGAGGACAAGGCTAAGCCCGCCTACGATGAACGCCACTATTGTACTTCTAAACACAGGCTTAATCAAATTCAACTGGGTTATGGACTGGTAAACATTGCTGAGGGTGAATCCCATGGGCAGTTGTGGGGGATATAACTGCCCGAAGGTGTAGAACGTTGGAACAAATGTAATCATGAAAAGTATGTAAAGGGGGTAAAGGAAGATTATTGCCAGAAGAACTGCCCCGATGTAAGTTGCATAATTAACCTTAGAGGGCATAGTTTTTTGCACCCCCTCTCCAAAGCACGAACATGGCGTAAACCATGATGATTACGAGTAGAATTGTTGCAGCTGCATAGGAATAATATATGGTGCCTGAAGTGGTCGTATAGAACTCATACACTAGAGTGTTGATAAGTGGTGGATGGTATCCGATGAGCACTAGTGGCAGAGCAAAAATGTTGAATTCGCTCACTCCCCTGATGAGAAGGGCAATGGACATTATCGGAGCCATATTAGGCAGAGTTATGTGGAGAAACCTCCTCATTGGTCCCGCTCCGTCCACAGTGGCCGCATCGAACATGGAAGGAGAAAGTCCACTTAACCCTGAAAATAGAATAAGTGCGACGAGAGGGGTATTTTTCCAGTAATCGGAGAATACAACAATACCCAGTTGAGTTACAGAAGTACCCGCCCAATTCACTGGATTTAAACCAAATCCCACAAGGAATGAATTTGCGTATCCTCCCACCGGACTAAATATCTGAGAGAACACAAAGGCGCTAACCACAGTGGCAACGCCGAATGGAACGACCACAATGGTTGAAAAAGCCTTGCTCCCCTTAAAGGGCTTCATCATAATCATTGCAATGAAAAGGGCAAGGAAAAGCTGCAAAACCAGTGCAGCAATACTCACTATTAATGTATCGATAAGTGCTGACTGAAGTCCATAGTATCCCAGGGCCGTGTAGTTAGAGACGGTATAATGTCCACTGGGAGTCTGAAAACTTTGGTATACTACTGAAAGGGCGGGATAGATGGAAAGGGCCAGAACATAAATAATTGTAGGAACAACTAGCAGAAAATACTTCCAATTAACTCTGCTGGACATATGGTTTGGTATTGCATGATTTATTATTAAAATTTTATGGGATTAGCATTAAATTAGATATTTTATATAATATTACTATTCCTAATTGTTATCAAAATAGAACCTATATCGAATAAAGGGAATATTATCCCGTTTCGCTTGGTAAACATGTTCAACAAATAGTCGGAATTGCTCTATTCAACTGATTTTTTAGTATGACCAAGATTTAATATTGCAGATTTCCTAAAAATACATTTATCCGAAGAAAAACAGGTTGTCCTTACTTTCTAATCTGATAGAATGCACTCGAAAGTCCGATTATAAGTAAAAATAAAAGAGAAATTTGAAAAAAAAATTAGAGGGAAGCGTAATACGCTTCGTCGTATGGCTCGGCCTTGAGTCCTTTCCTCTCTCTGATCTTGCCTACGACTTCCTTCTGGATTTCCTGAGGCACTCTCTGGTATCCATGATTCTCTGAACTCCAGAGAACTTTTCCACCAGTGGCGCTCCTGATTGCTGAGGCGAAACCAAACATTCCGGAAACAGGAATCTTTGACACGATGACAAGGTCATCGCCTTCCTGGTTCATCTCTTCCACAACGCCCCTTCTCTGCTGGATCTCATTTGTAACTGAACCCATGATTTCCTGAGGCACATTGATGAAGACTTTCTGCATTGGTTCCATAAGAACACGCTTTGCCAGAGTCATTGCACCGTAAACTGAGTTCCTTCCAGCAGGTATGACCTGGGCTGGTCCCCTGTGTATACTATCTTCGTGAAGTTTTGCATCAACAAGCCTTGCCTTGAGCCCATAGACCTTCTCGTTGGCAAGCGGGCCCTTCCGCATGACCTCAAGGAATCCTTCAATTAAAAGTTCCATTGTCTCATCAAGGTACTGGATACCTTTTGTGACATCAGTCATGACGTTGTTTCCTTCGACCACAACAATGCCTCTTGCCTCTTCCCTAGAGAAGCCTGCTTTTTCGAGCTCTTCCTGAATTGTCTTCTTGTCTTTGAATTTAGCACCCTGTGGAACTACTCCGTCTTTGATGAGCTGAATCACAGCCTCTGGCAGCGGCTCGACTTCAAAGTAGAACCTGTTATGCTTGTTTGGAGACTTGCCTTCAAATGGCCCGCCTTTATGGTCAATGGTTTCCCTGTAGACGACCAGTGGATCCGATGTCTGGACTTCGACCTTGTAATCGTTCTTTATTCTGTACATAGTAACTTCCAGATGGAGTTCTCCCATACCAGAAATCAAGTGTTCCCCAGTTTCCTGGTTAATTTCAACCTGGATCGAAGGATCAGCTTTTGAAACGCTTCTCAGTACATCAATAAGCTTTGGAAGATCCGCAGTATGCTTCGCCTCGATAGCAAGTGTAACAACAGGGTCAGTGTAATGCTGCATTGGCTCGAATGGATCCATATTTGTTATGGAAGAAACGGTTGAGCCCGCAATTGCAGCCTTAAGCCCCACAATAGCGGCTATGTTTCCTGCAGCCATCTCATCTACTGAGATCCTGTCAGGGCCGACCATCATTGAAAGGAGCTGAACCTTGAATTTTGTGGTTCCCTGCCCCACTATGTATAATTCACTTCCTTTTCTGATAGTACCGCTGAAAACTCTTCCAACAGCGATTTCACCGGCATGCGGGTCGATGATAATTTTAGTGATCATCATGCTAACAGGCCCGTGGAAATTACAGGCCATCATAGTCTTTCCGATTTCTGATTCCAGGTCACCTTTCCATATCTGTGGAATCCTGTATTTCTGGGCCTCAAGTGGGTTTGGCAGATGCCTGATAACCATGTTCAGTATGATCTTGTGAAGTTGGGCCTTCTTTGCAAGATCTTTCTGATGGCCGTTCTGGACCAAGTCTACGATATCCTTGAATGTGACACCGAATGTCTTCATTGCCGGGACCGAAATTGCCCAATTATTATATGCCGACCCGAAAGCCACTCTGCCATCCTGAACATTTACCTGCCAGGCTGCCTGGAATTCCTTAGGGGCATATTTTGAAATGAGCTTGTTGACGTCAGTAATAACTCTGAGAAAACGCTTCTGCATCTCGTCGCCGTTTAGCTTGAGTTCATTTATTAGACGGTCAACCTTGTTGATGAAGAGCACTGGCTTGACTTTCTCCCTGAGTGCCTGCCTGATGACAGTTTCTGTCTGCGGCATGACACCTTCAACTGCATCTACAACTATTACGGCACCGTCGACTGCCCTCATTGCCCTTGTTACGTCTCCACCAAAGTCCACGTGGCCCGGTGTGTCAATAAGGTTAATGAGGTATTCCCCGCCATCAAATGGGTGCACCATTGAAGCTGTGGCAGCGTTAATAGTGATTCCTCTTGCCTGTTCCTGCTCGTCAAAGTCCAGCATCAGCTGCTTCCCTGCGAGCTCCTCGCTCATCATTCCTGCCCCAGCTATAAGGTTATCACTAAGGGTAGTCTTGCCATGATCAATATGGGCTGCAATCCCCATGTTCCTTATTTGTACCGGATTTTCAATTAATTTCATTGCTTTTGCAATATTGTCTTCTTTTCGACCCATACTACATCAACTGTTAGAGTTACAGAAGGTAATTAGAAAGCATTATATAACAATGTCCAAGAACTTGAGAGGGAGAAAAATGTCTGTCGAACCCCCTGAATGGAACTCCCGGTACATGCCTGTAATTATTTTCCTCTTCTGTTCTGTTAGATTTTATGCATTCAAATTCAAATTGAGGCATTAACTGGAAGCTTTAGCTACTTTGTGTTGGGCAGAAAAATGTAAAATGCCTTGGTTTTAGGCATATGTTGATTGGATTAGGTGTTCCCTTGTAAAAGAAGGGATTAGGATTTTATTTGGATTTCGATCTGAACGCCGTCAGGTATGGGTATTCTCATTAATTGCCTGAGGGTTCTTTCATCTGCATCAACGTCGATTAGCCTCTTGTGGATTCTCATTTCCCAGCGATCCCATGTGGATGTACCTTCTCCATCGGGGCTCTTTCTAACCGGGACCACCAGTCTCTTCGTTGGAAGAGGCACAGGACCGTGCACTTCCACTCCGGTCCTTGAGGCTATTCCCTTGATCTCGTTGCAAACTATGTCTACTATTTTGTGCTCAGTTCCACTAAGGGAAATTCTAGCCTTGTATGACGCCAATTCCAGTCACCTTTACTTAACTTCTACGTCAACACACTGTCCAGCAGCGACGGTCTGACCCATATCCCTAATGGCAAACCTTCCAAGCTGTGGTATATCTGAAACCTTTTCAATCACGAATGGGCGGTCTGGTACAACCTTGACAATTGCGATGTCACCTGTCTTGATGAAGTCAGGGTTCTCTTTCAGTGTCGTTCCATCCTTGGGGTTCAGAGTCTTAACGATGTGTTCAAACCTGCAGGCTATCTGTGTTGTGTGAATATGGAAAACCGGCTTGTATCCGTTGGCGATGACGCTTGGGTGGTTCAGGACAACTACCTGGGCTGTGAATGATTTCACAACGGTTGGTGGGTTGCTGACTGGTCCACAGACGTCTCCCCTCTTGATATCGTTCTTTGCGATTCCCCTTACGTTGAAACCTATGTTATCTCCTGGCTCTGCAGAGGGCATGTTTTCATGGTGCATTTCAATTGACTTTACTTCACCCTGCTTGTCTGCCGGCTGGAATACAACCTTGTCTCCGATCTTTATGACACCTGTCTCCACTCTTCCCACAGGTACTGTTCCAATTCCCGTGATTGAATAGACATCCTGTATTGGAAGTCTGAGAGGCTTTGCAATTGGCTTCTCCGGAAGCTTCAGGTTGTCAAGGGCCTCAATGAGTGTTGGTCCGTTGTACCACTTGAGATTTTCCGATTTCTTCAGGATGTTGTCGCCCTTGTATCCGCTGATTGGTATGATAGGTACATTCTTGTACCCAATGGATGCGAGCAATTTCTCGACGTCTTTCTTGACTTCCTCATACCTGTTCTGGTTGTAAGGAGGCTGGACTGCGTCCATTTTGTTGATAATGACAATGAGCTGCTGGACACCGAGGGTTCTTGACAGGAAAGCGTGTTCCCTAGTCTGTGCCATGATTCCCTCTCCTTCTCTGGCTGAAACTACGAGCATTGCAGCATCTGCCTGGCTGGTTCCGGTAATCATATTCTTGACAAAGTCCCTGTGGCCGGGTGCGTCAATAATCGTAAAGTAGTATTTGTCTGTCTCGAACTTTCTGTGTGAAAGGTCGATTGTAACTCCTCTTTCTCTCTCTTCCTTGTACTTATCCATTACCCAGGCGAACTCGAAAGTTGCCTTTCCCTTTTCTTCTGACTGCTTCTTGTATTCTTCAATAATATGGGCTGGAATCTCACCATGTTCAAAGAGAAGTCTTCCCACAAGGGTGGACTTTCCATGATCTACATGACCGATAGTTACCAAGTTTACGTGTGGTTTTGCTTGTGCCATTTATTTTCACCTAATCTTTTACCTAGATATGGTTTTTGCATATAAGGGCTTTAATCTTCTTTGGATTGGACCCTTAAGACCTTACCGGAATGCTTTGCAGCATATATAGACTTTTTCAAGATAGGAGTTACTTGGAATTAACCTGAAATACACCGCTGGCAGGTTCCAAAAGAAGAAATTGTTCCGCCTCATTGTCAGCAATCTCTTAATAAGTGTCATTTTTATGATCTGTCATTGCCTCTTGAAAATGTTTTTGTGATTCCACACGGCGATGAGATAATTGATCACCCCAACAGGGAAAGTGCGGAACTCTCGGAAAGAATAAGGGCCGTCACTTCACATGATTTGTCCCATACTGTTGTAATAATAAGCCCGCACGGACTGAAACTCAGCAATTCTATCGGCGTGATAAATACACAGTATCTCTATGGACAACTTAAACTGAAGACAAGAAGAATTAACAGGAAATATGAGACTGACAGAAAATTAGCATCGACCATTGCTGCCTCAAGTCCTTTAACACAGGAAGTCTCTTTTGTGACAAACGATGGACCAATGTCAGTATTTCCCCTGGATTTTGGATCAGTGATACCGCTCACTTTCTTCAGGAAGAAAAGACTCGTATCCATAGGCCAGCCTCGTATCTGGAACCTGGAGGGTCTCATTGATTTTGGGAAAGCACTTGCAAAAATTGCAGAAGGATACGAGGGAAAAGTTACCATTATAATAAGTGCTGACCAGGCCCACACCCATGCACCAGATGGTGTGTACGGCTATGCCCCGGAGGCCAAGCCTTATGAGGATCTGGTTGAGAAATGCGTCATAACGTCAGACTTCACACCGCTGTTGGAACTCACCAGGGACTTCATAGAAAAAGCCAAGCCCGACAGCTACTGGAACATGATCATTCTAAAAGGTATAATGGACCACACAGGAATGAAGGCCGTTCTTGACTACCATTATATTGAACACTACTTTGGCATGTTATTGGCCCACCTTATCAAATGACCACTACTTGGGGTTGCGCCATATCTTGATGCAGCGGGATTCAATATTTATGGAAAACCAATAAATATGTTACAAATATTTCATAACAATGACTGCAGACAATAAGATAAAACTGGTAATCGTAGTTACGGCAATAGTAACAGCCGCTTTTGGCTACTCAATTGTTATAAATCCATTCTAAGTTTCTAATCATTTCTTCGCCTTTCACTGTCAAATATATTATATCCAGTTCCTATGAATGTACATGAATTTTGAGGACCAGTTGAAGGACTTCAGCAGTCAGGTTTTATTCAATGCAAACTTTGGCAAATTAAGTCCGTTCAAGAATATCATCATATCTGGAATGGGTGGGTCCGGCATTGCGGGAAGTATTTTTTCAGAATTGTATGACAAGGCTCCGGTTCAGGTTGTGAGCGATTATGAACTCCCTGCTTACGCTGACAGAGACACTCTTTTTGTCGGGATCAGTTATTCCGGCAATACTGAGGAGACGGTCAGTGTAACCAGAGAAGCCATGAAACGCAAGTGTCAGATCCGCCTTGTTACGTCTGGTGGCGAACTTTCAGAACTTGGCCCGGAAACGGTGCTGGTTCCAAAGGGTTTCCAGCCAAGGGCAGCTCTGGGTTACCTTATCAAGCCTTTTCTGAACTCATTCATCACTTCAGACCCAAAAGTTTACGAGAGAATTTCATCCATGATGTCGGAAATGGAAACTGACAATTCCATGGAAAAGGCGACTGCAGATAAAATATACGGAAAGAACAGCATCCCGTATGTCTTGGGTTATCCACCATTCAGATGGGTTGCCTACCGCTGGAAAACCCAGTTCAATGAGAATTCAAAGCTGCTTGCGTTTTCCTCTTATTTTCCGGAACTGGATCATAACGATGCAATCCCATTCAAACACACATATGGCAAGGATAAATTCTCCTTCATTGTTTTTGGAGGCTCAACAGGCCAGATTGAAAAGAGAGTCAGATTCACTTCTGAAATAACATCAACTGAATTCATTACAGTAGAGCCAAAAGGAGAGACCATCCTGGAAAAGATGTTTTATCTCATCCATGCAGGTGACTACACATCTTACCACTTGGGAAAATTACGGAAAATAGATCCTGAGGATGTTTCAGTCATCACAGAGCTTAAGGAAAAGCTAAAGTCCTGATATTATGGAAGAATTTCCCGGCGGCAGTATAGGGTCAACATCCTCCATGGGCACCCCAAGCTTCCTGGAAATCTTCTGGGAAACCAAATTCCTCTTCTCATCGCCAGGAGTGATAACAATAGAATCCGCAGGCAACTGAGCATCCTGAAGAGCCGGGAAAGACATGACCTTCTGTTCTCCCTTATATTCCTTGATAAGAATAGCAAGTCGCATGGGAAGATCGAAAAGATAGTTCCTTTTCCCTCTTACGATCCATGAACCAGTGGATACATATTCACCAGATTCCGGCGTTTTGCTGACCTGGGAAGGAAGAACCCAGTAGGCAGCCCCTGAGGATACCCCGGCAGGCCAGGCCCTTGAGAACGAAATGGCGAACGCACAGGCTTCCCTGATAGTCTGTTCGGTTGGTACCTTGGTTCCTTCAATCTTTATAATGGTACTTGGAGCCCCGTATACGTCTGCATGCACATAGAGATCCTTGTCCTTGAGGTGCTTCTTCACAATTCTCTCATTGCTTTTGGCATCCCTGCCGGAAATAACAAGAAAATCCTCAGAAGATATGAACCAGTGATAGATTTCGAACCATTCCCTTTTCTTCTTCTTTGAAGTTTCTTTTTTCTCTGTAACGCGCTTTGCCTTTGTTTCTTCAATGGCCCTGTAAGCGCCTTCTATTTTTGACTTGAAATCCTTGGATTTCTGGAAGTAGTTGTTTGCATTCTGCCCCGCAGTTATGTTAATATCGAGAACTATGGAATTGCCAGCCTCTTCAAGTCCTATCTCCTTGGTAGCTGAATTGTAAGATGAAACCATGAATCCATCGAATTCCTTGATTTTGGAAAGATCCTGGGTATCCTTGGCTCTTGATAATTTTCTCAGTACGCTGTCAAACCTGGTCAGGGACTGCATTATGGAATTTCCACGCTGGAAATTGAGTTCGCGCTGCCTCTGAAATTCCTCAATGCTCTTCTCCATGGACTCTATCCTTCTGGTTATGGGATCTTTAGCCTCACCCGAGGGATAGTGTTTTTGAAGGTAATCCAGCATCCCCTTGTTCAGGTCATCGTATTCGATGTCAGGCTCATTTTTGAGGTGCAGCATGGGTACGGGCGACAGCAGGCCCTGCTCCTGGTAAAAGTAAGATTTGCGCTTCCCCGTTTCAGAGAGTAATTCACCGATTCCGTTTCTTATATTGTGAACGTGCTCAAGAGACGATTTAGCGGGCAGGTCCTTGTTAATTCCAAGCCTGAAGAGCACCTCTTCTGCCATGTCTCCTCCAAGGTTGAGCCGGGTTGCAAGGGTCTGCACCAGTGATGCTTTGCTCTGTTCCAGCACTTCCCCAAACTGGTTGTCATCTATTTCCAGTGGATTATTGGCGGAAGGGGGGACGTATGGCTCACCTTTGAGTATCTTCCTGTTCTTCCATTCGCGCTGGTCAGATGCAAACTCTATCTTCTTCTCGTTTGTGATGATAAAATTGCCATCCCTGAAGAGTTCCAGGATTATCTCCTGGCCAGTGTGTAGAGTAAATTTCACAACCCTGTCAAAATTGATCTGTTCCACGGACACAATGCGCCTTTCAGAAAGAGATTTTCTGAGCAGCATGGAGAGGGGAGTCGCGGCTTCAGGACGTTCCGCCTCATAAAATACCAGTCCTTTCTTGAGTGAGATTAGGAGGTAGTTCTTTCCTGATGTTGAGCTGTAGAGCTGTAAAAGAAAGTCTGTCTCGTCAACCTGGTATACTTTCTTTATGAACGAACCTGATATTATGGAAGAATAGTTCTGTATGAATGCGTAAAAGTCTAATGACGATGGTTTTGGATTCATTTTATGCCTCTGCTGATTACCATACGAGATAAATTCCTACTACAATAGTTTTTAAAAGTTGCTTAGATTCCCAGTGGAGGATTGCTATGAATTTTGATGGTACGTTTGAAGTAAATGCCACAAGTGAGAAAGTATTTAACACAGTCATGGACCCAAATGAGGTTTCTTCCTGCATTCCCGGCTTCAAAAGCCTCAATGTAATTTCTCCTGAAGAATACTCTGTTGTTGTGAGAGTGGGCATAGCATTCATCAAGGGAGACTTCAACATCAAGTTCAAAGTTGTTGAAAAGGAAGCCAACAAGCATGCAAAACTTAGCGGAAACGGACAGGGGCTTGGAGGAACAGTCGATCTCGAAGCCATAATGGATCTCTCGGAAGCAGATGGAAAAACCAAGATGGACTGGAAAGCCGATGCTAAGGTTGGTGGAAAGCTTGGTTCCATGGGCCAGAGGCTTATTGGCGGACAGGCCCAGAAGATCATCAAGGAACTCTTTGACAATCTGGAAAAGAAGCTTTCTTCCTGAACAGTAAAATCAGATCAAATGCCATTCGTGGAGAAAGAAAACGGCTCGGGGCCATTCAGGTTGCTGCATCATCCTGGCGATCCAGGGAAGGAATATTCAATCCTGATTCTCTGTGACAGTGTTGTGGAAAACCAGGAACTGAAACTTCTTGAGAATTTTCACAAACTTGGCAGTGAGATTCTTCTGGTTGTTCCTGGAAAAAAGAATCTTTTGGATTCAAGTATGGATTATTCATCTGTGCTCACTGCACTGAATTTGCTTCCCGGCAAAGTAGTGATAGTTTCCATGGGAGGATACGCACCATTCCTGGTTGAAAATTTCAACCATTTGGGGAAGGTTGGCAAGCTTGTTTTTGTGAATCCCACTTACCGTGCGGATATTTCAACCAAGATGGCCGCATTTGAAGTTCAGGTATTAGTGTTGACTTCCACCCCCGGAAACCTGGACCACGACCCGGATGCAGTAAAGTACCATGATCTCATTTCTGGCTCCTCAATTGCATATGTGAGAGGAATCCAGGGCAACCCCATTTATAAGAGATTCACGCAATCATTTAATTCAATTCAGAGATTTCTGTCAAATGACTGATTCTTCCATAAGGATTGAATTACAGGTCAGGTATGGAGACCTGGACACCCTGGGCCACGTAAACAATGCGGTTTACCTTACATATTTTGAGCTTGGAAGGGTCATGTATTTCAAAAAATACCTGCCTTCCTTCGATGCAAGTAACGTCAGGTTTGTCATAGCAAAAGCCGAGGTAGAATTCAAAAAATCCATCACTATGGATGACAGGATATACCTTGATACATCTCTTGATTCCATAGGGAACACCAGCTTCACTTTTCTTCACAGGATTACAAACCAGGATGCTTCAATATTATATGCAGTGGGAAAGATCATTGCAGTTTCCATTGATGAGAACAGGAAACCAGCCAGGGTTCCGGACGAACTGAGAATGCTGAAAGCCTAAACCGGGGTTGTTATCTGTGGAAACCAGCCAAGAGATGCTGGAAGGAAAACTGAAATCAAGTAAAGGCTCAGATGTAGTGTGGCAGCTATGTAGAAATTCTTCCTGAGGTAATACAGCAATCCATATACTATAGCCATGCTGAAATTGTCTATGATGAATAGTTCAAAGAATACACCGGGATAGCCAGTGGGATAAAACAGCAGGAAACTGGAATAGAATAGGGCATACAGGACTCCCTGAATGACTATCGACTGCCCGAGGCTGTATTTCCTTCTAAGGAAAGTGATGAGAAGGAACCTGAAATTGAATTCTTCCAGAAAGACAGGATAATAAGCGGTTTCAAACACGTACAGAGGACCATTGTGAGTCGCTGCAAAAAGGAAGAGCCATAAGAGAATGGCTGTGGCCAGAATCACGAGATCATTGTTGAGCAGCACTTTGTAAATCGCACCCCTGACATCACTGAAATGAACTGATGAGAAAATAAAGATCAGCGGTGTTGCCCCTATGTAAAGATAATAAAAGTACACGTTCACCTGAATGAGGTAGAACATGGCAAAAATTGCAGCCTCGAGAAGGAAAGGGAGAAACTTTTCAATATTCAGGCGCATCTAAGGCGTTGCCCCCTTCCTTACTGAACTGTTAAGGGCTATATTTGTGGCAAACCACATGAAAGGCAGTGTTACGACCCATACTGCAATGCTGAAAATCACCTGTTCAGTTATCCCGAAGAAACCCCAGATAGAGTAGCCTGTGAGAATGGACACATAGAATACCACTATGGCAAACATAGTGAACATCATGGCCATAAATTCGAGAAAGAGCTTTTTTCCCTCCTTGCCGACGCCAATGTAAACCAGTCCTGCCACTAGGCCGCCTGCAAAGCTAGTGATGCTCATCAAAGCAAAGACCAAACCGTTGCTTATGGCGTACAGCGCAAATGGGGGATAAAACCAGGCAAACATTGAGACTGCTGAAACAGTCAGCCCAGTTATTATGGCCGTTATGTTCCTGATGTGCAGCCGAATCATTCCTGACTTTTCCACAATTAATACCACAAGAATCCCAGCTACGAGCATCAGGAAATCCAGTGAACCGAAGAAATAAAGGTTTGACTGGAGACCGTAAAACACACCGATGGTTTCGATCAATGGCAGAGCAATGATTGTTGCCGAAGCCAGAACAATGAAGGCATTGGCATTTTTCACCGGGTAAATGGAATCCAGCAACGGTGAACGCTTTCCCAGCAGATATCGCCGCCTGAGCAGGATATTGGTGAGAAAGACAAGGAAGATGCTTTCAAAAATCAGGGGTATAATTGAAGCAGTCAGTACTAGAGATACAATGGATGGAAAGACCGCGGTTATGCTCTCGCACTGGCAGCTCAGCACAGTGAGTGCACCTGACACCTGCCCACCGATAATGCTCTTTGAGTTGCCCCTGATGAACGATATGATGAGGAAATAGTTTTCAACCAGCAGAAATGAAAGGATTGAAAACATAAGGAGAGCCTGAATGCTTATTGAGAAAACAAGATACTGCGTGAAAAAAACAAGGCCTCCCATGAATAGAACGGGGGTCCCGCCTGAGGTCACGTCATCTGCAATGGATGCAACAAGCAGGCCTATTCCCTGTGCAGAGGGGAGCACCCTCAATAAACCGGAGAGAAGGATCATTGCCATCAGTGCAGTTATGAGAGAGGCAAGCCAGATCCCTTCCCGGGACCTGAAACCATAGAGCCTGTGGAACTCCCTGATTTCCAGTATAAGCGCAATGGCAAAAAGGATTGTGAGATTGTAATAGGGGATTGAGAATACCGACAGGATCCCATAGAATAAAATTAGCGCGGCCGAAAGAAATATTTTGAGCTTATCCCAGGAGACAAGCCATAAAGTGAGTATAACCGCAAAAAGTATTGCGAAAATAGCATAAAACTGCAGCTGAACGTTATAGTCCACAATAATGGTGTTTGAAAACAACCCAATTTCCGCTGCGATTATGGTTGCTACTAAACCAAGCAGGTGAAAGACTAGAACGTGATAAGACCTGTGATCTAATGAATGAAATTCACCAGACATATTGCAACCAGAAGTATCATAAGGTAATAGTTGGAGAAATGGAAAGCCTTCTTGTAAGACTGCTTTGAAAACCCTGACCGGAACGGCAGGATTGTGTAATAGAGCAGGATAAGCCCCAGCACCACTGCCATGACATAGTAAGCCGGCCCCACGTTGATTTGCCTTATGAAGATTGGAAGTATGGAGTACACGAACAGAATCACCGTGTTTGCAATGATATAACGTGAACTTTTCTGGGCCCCTACAACGGCTGGGAGCATAGGAACTTTTGCGTTCTGGTAGTCTTCAGAATTTCCAGTTGCCAGTGACCAGAAATGGGTTGGAGTCCAGAGGAAGACGAGGAAAGCTATGAAAGCAGCAGTTGGGGAAATTGCGTCGCTAACAGCAGCCCAGCCAGCAAATGCCGGGAAACTCCCAGCTATCCCGCCAATGACTATATTCCAGGTGGTTCGCCTTTTCAGGAAGATGGTGTAAAGGAATACATAACTCAGGAAACCCAGGAAAATGAAAAGAGCGGTAAGAAGGTTGATTGCAAAATAGGCAATCAGCATGGAGGCTACAAGCATTAAAATACCATATGCGAACAAACGCCAGTAACTGCTCTTGTTCACAATGTCAGTTCTGTAGCTGGTCCTCATCATGGAACTGTCGATATCCATATCGTACAGATTGTTGAAGAAAGCTGCAGACATTGAGCCTAGACTGCCTGCCACTAAAAGCGGGATTAGAAGCATTAGCTTTGAATAAAAGATTGGGTTGGAAAGGAATCCAGCCAAAGCAACGAGATCAACAAGAAATGTGATCTCCAGTTTAGAGATTTTTACGAATTCCTTCCCATTCAAATTACTCGACCGTCTTGATGGCCGTTTCCATTGTCATAAGGACGTTGGATACGTGTGCCGAATATGTTGATTGATTATTTACGTGTGACGGTGAAGCCCCATGGTAAACATGCAATGAACCCAGTGACGCAGATCCTGAGGTGGCATTCACTATGAGGAGCCCTACCATAGTTGTATAGTGAACAGAACACCAGTACGTGTATATGCCCACCATACTTGAACCGACGAACGGGAAGCTGCCCTGTGTCTTGTGGCCTATTGTTTGGGTAATTTGTGATGTGCTGAGCACCTGGTAGTTGTTGGAACCTTCAACACTCTTGGGATTTGAACTGAGGTCAGACATATACTTGGCAAAGGCAGAAGCGGAATAACTCCCGTCATATGCTATAAACAGGTTGTGCGGAGCACCGTCCTCTTCAGTGACATTGAAATATACCGTTGTGCTCAAATTGACATTGAGGACACGGTTCAGGTCACTCTTGTTGTAGTTGTACTCCCAACCTGCTGCATCTGCCCCGAGATTGATGTACTGCGTGTTTTTTGTGGGAGAACTGGATTTATGCAGCCCTCCTCCAGTTGGGCTTGTAAGAACGTATCCGAAGGCCATGGAAATCATAAGTATGATGATGAGCGCGAAGGTTACTCCGCCTTTGTTGGATGCCATTTACTGGCCACCTCCGATTTCCTGGTTAGTCTCGTTCCTGTATTCCAGGATATTATATGGATCAGTAGTAGGCTGTGCCAGCCAGCTCTTCGCTATGTTGTAAAGGAATACAAGCTGCCCGATACCAATAATCACTCCACCGATAATGGCGCTGTCCTGATATACCTGGAACTGTGCAAAGTATCCTGCTACGGCCCGGGGCATACCCTGATATCCACCCACTGCCCATGAAAAAGACATCAGCAGTGACCCGAACGCTGTAATGTAGAAGTGCCACTTTGCAAGCCTCTCATCGTACACCCTTCCATTGGAGAATGACGGATACAGAAGGTAAAAGGCTGCCATTGTTACTCCAAGTGTCAATCCCACGAATATGAAATGGAAGTGTGCTGTCACAAAGTAAGTTCCATGGGCAACTTCGTTTACGGACTGATTTGCAAGCATTACCCCGGTTACGCCACCGATGATAAAGTCAAGGATAGCATTGATGACGAACATCATAGGGGTTGTCAAGCGTATCTTTTCAGCTTTCCACAAAGTACCGATCATATTGAAAATGGTCAGTGCTGAAGGTATCACAACCAGGAACGATGCAGATGTGAAGAACAATACCCAGTCTATTCCAAGGCCAGAATTGAGAAGGTGATGTCCCCAGACGAGTTCGCTCAGGATCATCAGAAGTCCAAGGGAGAATACCCCCGAGAAATAACTGTATACTGGCGTCTTGGTGAATCTTGTGATGATATCATACATCAAACCGAAGTATGGAAGCACAGCGATGTACACAATTGGATGGCCCCAGAACCAGAACAGCACAGCAAAGGTAAGGGGAGTGCTGGTTGTCCCTGTAAAGAAAATAGGATTGAAGAAGTCGTAAAAGAGCATTCCAAGTCCTACCATCAATGGCTCATCCGATGACAGGAGCATAATTAATGTGAAAACGACAGCCCAGGCAAAAACAGGCATCTTAGAGAGGGGAATGTTATCTGCACGGTCAATGAAAATCACTTTCAGGACAATGACACTGGCCATAGTTATTCCAACGAATATGAGTTCCATTGCGATTATGGCAAGCCAGTTGAAAGCCCCGGCACCCGTTGGTGTAAGCTGTAGTGAGAGCGGGGGGTAGAGATACCATCGCATGCTTGACCTTGACAGGACGAATAGTGCTCCGCCGAGAACCCAGAGCCAGTAGGCAACGGATGAGAGATGCCCCATGTTGTCCCTCTTAAGCCTGAGTTGTGCTGGAAGCAGATAATATCCAAATCCCAGTGCAGCGCCTATTGCAAACATGTAGATCATGAGGGTTGCGTGCTGGGTCATGAGGATATTGTAAATTATGGGCTTAATTATCACCGGATTCGGATCAAAGAGGCTCACCCTCATGAACACACCAAAGGCTCC
>JAMDCA010000015.1 GCA_023489435.1 Thermoplasmatota archaeon | reverse complement strand
TGCTATCAGGATAATTATGAGTAAGTAATAACCGGTGAACCTTGTCCGAACCAAAAGCATCTGCAGGCTACGGTGCACTCTTCATCAGCCTCGAGACAATTGATTCTATGGGTTCCTTTTGCGCCCCTCTCTCCCTAAGCTCTTCTATGGTTCCTTCCCAGATATGGCGGCCGTTTGATATCATCACCACCCGGTGGGTGAGGCGTTCTGCAATTGACATTATGTGGGTGGATACCAGGAAAGTTGCCTGCATATCGTCAAGAAGTTCCATGACCCGCTCTTGGGATGGTATATCAAGATAATTCAGGGGCTCATCCATGATAAGTATCTTGGGGGAATGTACGAGGGCCAAAGCCAGGGCAAGTTTTTGCCTGTTTCCCCTTGAGAGGTTATTTGTCCTGAATTTCCTGTACCTGTCAAGTTCAAGCAACCCCATAAGGTAGTCAACCCTATCCTCAAGGTTAGGAGTTCCCCTCACACTGCCTAAGTATTCAAGGTTCTCCTGGACAGAGAGGCTGATATACGGGCTAGGGTCTTCCGGGAGGTATCCGATGAGGCGCTTTGCCTCTATGCTGTTGGGTAGGTATCCTCTAATGTGCACTTCACCAAGATCCGGTTTCAGAAGGCCTGCAAGAATCTTAAGTGTAGTTGATTTTCCGGCACCGTTTGGACCCAGCAGTGAAACTTTTTCACCACACCTAATCTGGAGAGACAGCCCCCTTAACGCTTCAGTTGTTCTGAACCTCTTGTGGATTTCCTCAAGTTCAATGCAGTTGTTTTCCCCGGTGAGAAACGGATTGCTTGAATACAGAAATATCCCCCATAAAAATAGTTCAACTTGGTCTATTAACGTGATCGCTAATAGGATGCAAGTTCCAATCCCCCGCATCACCGAACACAAAAAGAGTTATAACAAATATCGCAATTGAACGACATAGCGGCGGGAAGGGGTCTGAATGCCGCAAAATGAAGGGATTCAATTTGCTGAAAGCACTGGATGATAGCTCTGTTTCGCCGTACATATCCTTCAAGAGGGAAGAGTGGAGCAAGCTGAGAAACTCCACCCCCATGACAATCAATGAGGAAGATCTCGCAACCATCCGGGGAATCAATGAGAAAATCTCCATACAGGAGATTGAAGAGGTCT
Source organism: Thermoplasmatota archaeon (assembly GCA_023489435.1). Lineage (GTDB taxonomy): Archaea > Thermoplasmatota > Thermoplasmata > Thermoplasmatales > Thermoplasmataceae > JAJZOM01. The sequence continues at coordinate 12,292 of JAMDCA010000015.1, read as the reverse complement.
ATCTTCCACTTTCAAGGCTCCTGAACCTCTATTACTCTGCATCCAAGGGTTTGTACGATGCAAGGAGAACTTTTCTCGGTGCCAGGGGGCAGAAGGTCCCCTATGTCATCGGCATTGCTGGGAGCGTTGCAGTTGGAAAGAGCACGACAGCAAGGGTCCTCAAGACACTTATTTCAAGGTGGCCGGAAAATCCCAGAGTTGAGCTCATAGCTACAGACGGATTCCTCTATCCGAACAGGATACTGGAGAAAAGGAACCTGATGAACAGGAAAGGTTTCCCGGAGAGCTATGACCTGAAAGCACTCATAAGGTTCCTGTATGAACTGAAGTCAGGAAAGAAGAGCATTGATATTCCAATATATTCACATCTCATCTATGATATAGTCCCAAATCAGCGCCAGACAATTGAGAACCCTGATGTCCTCATACTTGAAGGCCTGAACGTTCTTCAGACAAGAAGGACGGATACGCTTCCACCGACAGGCGAGCTGCTTGTGTCAGACTTCTTCGATTTTTCAATATATGTAGATGCCCTGGAAAAGGATATTATGCAGTGGTACATCGACCGTTTCCTCATATTCAGGGAGACTGCCTTCAGGGACAGCAGGTCTTTCTTCAGGAAGTATGGTGAACTGCCGGTGGACAAGGCTGCTGAAACTGCTGATAGAATATGGAACGAAATCAATGGCCCAAACCTTAAACAGAACATAGAACCTTCCAAGTTCCATGCCCACCTGATACTGAACAAGACTAGGGACCACGCGGTAAAGGAAATTTACATGAGGAAGATCTGATTTTCAGGCTTTTTCAGTTGGACTCTTTACCTGTAACTCATAACATCTGGTGGCAACTTATCCCGTGATACGCCATTTTTCATAGCAGTCAATGCTTTCGTTGTTTCCAATGATAGTGCATCAAGCAACATCTTGATCAATGTTGCTGTCAATCATGCAAGCCTGAATCAAACGCTGATTCCGACCGAGGAACGAAGTCACTCGGTTTTTAACGAAACAATATTTCAATCCGTATACCACTCAGTATCACCGAATTCACCAATTACCACTTCAACCCAATTTTATGCAAATGTTACTGTATCACTATTTTGTAACCTTGGTCCACGCTATTATTCCATAAGGGCCGTCTATTGCCCAGTCTAGAAATTCTAATTTTCTTAAATACTCACACTTTCATTTGACGTTAACTTCTACCCTAAAACTTAACGCTTTTTATATACAAACAATCGGAAATCCAAAGTTCAGTATATAAACGGGCAGAGATAAACCATTAAGTCTTGCCATTAACTTAACATGCCTCCATTTGAGGAAGGATATCTCCAAGGTTATTACTAACTATACCTTTTCGATTTCAATAAAACTTAAGCAATCGTCGGACATTTTCATACAATGATCGAAATTCCTGTCCCGGAACCACCCAGATGTCCTTACCGATCTTCTCAGTGAATTCAGGCCATTGTTTGACCGAAGGCAGTTCAGACAGTTCTCCAGGTACATAACATCCTCATGGGTCTCTCCCACAAGATCGGTGGCCCATCTCAACGGAATCCATATAGAGCACCCGAACCAGAGCAACCTCAACATGCTGGACGTATTCCGCAAATCAGTGGATCTGATCAACCGGAACAGCACCCATCCTATTCTCGTACTGTACGATACCGTTCTGCAGAGGTCCGGAAAACACATCCAGGGATCGGGATGGATCTATGGCCACTCCGAGGGAAAGACTGCCCGGGGCATGTGCGCGATCACCGCAGCAATATCGGGAAGCGAGGGGATATTTCCCCTGAATAGTGACATCAAGCCTGTGAGAAGGAAAGAGGAGCAGCACATCATGTTGAAATGTTTCACAATATGGGGGAAAACAGTATTTCACGAAGAGCATCACAATTGCCATGAAGAAGATCGGCGAGGTCAGGATTCTGGTATCCCGTGGCATAGAGGGAAAAAGTTCTTTGTCACAAATATGACCGGATGGAAGCCTAAACAGATCAGGGAGATGTATCTCAGGCGCCGGGATATAGAAACAATGCACAGGGAGATCAAGCAAGACGGGATAGGGAGAATCTTCCAGCAGGTGTTTGCAGGCATTGTCAGCACGACAAAGCTGAGCTTGCTGGGTGAACTGCTCCTCGAAATCTCTGCAATGATCTTGCTGGGAACCCAGCTTAACACAGGGAAGGGAACGCCCGGCCTGAGATTCGGATCCATGGCCATGAGGCTTCTTCAAGATCTGTTTGTGGCACTGGAGAACATGGGATCCAAGCTGTTGGATGCCATCATGGATTTCATAAGGGAACCCTATGCATCGACAATTGGTATTTTAGGAGGGTAAAACGCAAAAGTATAGCAGCTTCAAATCGGCATGTGTGATACGGCCTAAATACACATGTCGCTTTCTCGTTGATTCTGGGTGATTGCAGGTATCTAGGAATCTACAAGAGGACTGGATTCTGCAATAAAATTAAATATGCACGTCTTTTCTTGACTGCATGTATGGTATCTCTGATGCATTGTTGGCCCTCTTGTTTCTTGGGGGTCTCCTGCTTCTTGCCAAATTCGGTGAGGAGATATTTGAACGGCTGAAGCTCGTTCCATACTTGGCAGCCATTCTGGCTGGAATAATAATAGGTCCAGGCGGGCTGGGATTGGTCAGCATCCTTCCTAACATAAGCCTGTTTATTTCACTCGGCATCAACTTCCTTCTATTTACTGGCGGTGCGCTGGAATTTAAGGAGTTAGATACCAGAAAAATTCTCAATGTCAAAAATATAATAATAGGGGTTTCAGAGTTTATTGTGCCCTTCGCACTCATTTCTGTTGCAGTTTACTATGTGGTTCATAATATTTTGATAGCCATGGTCGTTGGGATAGTAACGGGAATGAGCAGTGCAGGACCCTTGACACGCTTATTAAGCGATACCGGATTGAACAAGACAGAAGAGGGGAACAAGATATTCCAGCAGGTTGTTACGATTGAAATTGCAGCCGTTATACTTTTTTCTTTCTTTGCGGACCTATATAATAAGCCAATTGATTTCACGAGCGTTATCACTATAGCACTTGAACTCTTTGTATCCTTGCTCCTGATCATCTTGTTCTCAAAATATGTGCTGGTAAAATTGCTCACCAGAATAGACCTTCATTCCAGAGCACACGAAACAGTAATTGCAGTAATAGCGGGATTCGTCTTGATATTGGGATTTGTTGGCCAGCTTTATGGTTTTAATTCAGCGATAATAGCCCTATTTATGGGTATTATCCTGAGGGATTTTATCAACGACCGCCCCATAATTGCGGAGAAGGTTTCAACCATAACCTATGGCTTTTTTGAGCCATTGTTCTTTATTGGGCTGGGATTATACTTTGTCAGAATTACTGTTCCACTGATCGTACTTGGCTTGTCTCTCTTTATAATTGCGCTTCTTTTCAAGCCAATTAGCGGTCTGGCAACATCAAGAATCATGAAGATTGACGCATGGAAGAATTCCTTCGGTACATCAGTTAATGGCGGCGTTGATGCTGCATTGCTTGTTGTAGCGCTCACACTTGGCCTCGTTGATAGATATAATTATTCTGCCATAATGATTGCCATCACGCTGTTAACGTTGGTGATACCACTTCTTTTCAATATTAAGGCACCGGTTGTACCGAATAGGAGGTCCAAATACATATGGGAATTAATTAGCACAGAATTCAAAAATTTGAAGGCGTCCGATATATCCAGTTCCTTCCCCCCGGTGTCAGTGGACAGAAATAGTCCTATAAGTCTTGCCTTCAAGATGTGTACTGATCTCAACGCGAGGGCGGTGATCGTAACCAACGACAGAGGGCATGTTTTGGGGCAGTTAAGTCTAAGCGACATGGTTACCCTGGGCGAAAATAAGCTTTACACGCTTCAAGTACGTGAAGGTGACATTTTGCCGGCTCGAAAAGTCAGAAATAACTCTCCTGCTACTGAACTGATTAAGATATTCAGGGAATATGAACCCCCGATCATTGCGGTCGTTGACGAAAATGGCATTTTCATCGGAACGATACTTGAGAGACAAATACTAAAACACATCTCAACAGCGCTGGAATCTGAAAAATCTGGTGTGCAGGGTAATCCTCCTGCTAACCCGGGAAATAGTTGAAAACTTGGCTTTTGCCTCTAGCAATTTCGCCAGGAATGATTCCCTCAATCCAATCGATTGAATATTGGTTGAAGGATGAGATCTCCCGATGGGAAGAGGATAGCGTCGTTAAAACTTACGCTTTGGTGGGGAAAAATTAACCGGTATTAACTATGGAAAAATGAAACAGGTTTATAATCACCAACTTTCTCAGGAATTATGCCCGGTGTGGATCTAGAAGGTTATGTCTCAAAATACGTGATATGGACTGTAAAGGCGATAATACTCCTGGCTATATTTTTCGAGACCGCATATGTGGGTTATTCCGTGATCATTTCTGTTTCAGGCGGGCTGCCAAACCTTTCATCGGTTGTTTATATAACTACGGAGGGAGGCCTATTTCTTCTTGCTCTTCTAGAAGTGTACTCGAGTCTGGAATATCTGAAAGGCCAGAGCACGAAGAGCCTTGTTCTCGTGATGGAAGCGGGGTTATCTTATGCGGTCAGGGAGATCATAATATTATTTCATTCAGGGCGTACAGATCTCTCTTCCCTCGGATCGGTGGCCCTGATTATCCTCGCACTTGGCATAACGCTAATCTTCTCATCCAGGAATAATAGAGATAATTCGTGTATGTAACCGTTAATCCAGCATTCCGTGAATGGGTCTCCAAAGGGCCATGCAAAACATTCACAGAAGCGTTTGACGGAAGATTTGCAGGGCACGTATCGGCGAACCAGGGCCCAAGAAAATGTGGGATTTTGGCATGCCGGCGACCTCTGATTATTTCAGATTCGGTGCAGGAAATGTTCTGCTGAACACAGGCATAAATTCAATGTATGCAGTGGAGTGAAAACTGAATAAGCAACGTGCATCAATTTTCATGACCTTTAATACGGGTTAATAGATGCATCAGTGGTGTTTGTTGACATGGTTCAGGAATTGTTCAGATGCGAGGCCTGTGGTGCAGTCTACACAGATAAAAACATTGCGGGAAAATGTGAGGAACACTGCAATACCCGGAATGCCTGCAGTGTTGAATATCTCAGGAGTTCAATAGGCGTGGTTTCACAGGTCAGAACAGGTCTCCCATAGTTGCATCCTATAATTCACTCGCAAAGCTTCTGAGACAATCGCTACAAACGCATTCCCTCGCCACAGAAGCGAGGAGCAGCCCTTTTCCCGGTTCCAGGTAGATCGATGAACACCAGCAGGATCCTGATGCACCCGCGGTCCGTTCATTCGCAATTTGAACTGTGCTACCAGCGCTATGTGGAACTGACTCATAGATTCACCCTGAAAGATTGCGTGATGAACAAGTATTATTACAAACCCTGTGTTGTTCTCGTGTGACACTACCAGACGCCTTCTTTCATCTTATTGGCTATGGTATTTTCCATTATCCTGGTCGCATTCCTTGCGATTCTGATGCCTGTTACATCCTCCCAGAGAAAAGCAGTGTTATTCCCGATCTTTGTCTTCTCAGTGATCCTGTGCGTAATTATGAGCTACAGGGAAGTTAACCTTTATCCTGCCAGTAATGCACTTGTCCTGGCCTATGGCATCAGCAGGGACATAGTGTTGTCAAGGCTGCTTTAACATAAATTCGTATTTTACGTTATGATACTGTCGATATTTGCCTCGCTCGATCTTCTGTCTTTCCTCTCCGGTGCCCATGGAGGGATGCCTGCTGGTTCTGTATATATGTACATTAATACTGCGTACTTCTACTACGATCCCCACGTCATAATCGGGGAGGGGATATCGTATCTGTCGCGGCCGTTATGAATTACTTTCTTGAGGACGGCGCAGGAAGGATTCGATTGTTTGTTATCTCAATCGTAGCAATGGTATTGCTTCCTTTCTCGGTCAGAATCCCATGGAAACATTTTATCACTACCAGGACGGGTTACCTTTGCTTCTATCCATTCTTGCGACCCTGATCCTTTTCAAGGTTCTGCCAGTGAAAAAGTAATCAAGCTATTAACGCAGATATGAGTTATTACCACAATCATTTATATCGTGATGAAATAACATGTCATGCTAAAACAGGCCATAGACGATCTCAGGGCTGGGAGACCCATACTGGTATTCGATTCAAGAGAGAGGGAGGGAGAAACTGATATTGTCGTGGCATCACAGTTTATTAACAACGAAAAAATAAAATTCATGAGAAAGGCTGGTGGAGGGCTTATTTGCACTACTATGAAAGAGGCTGATGCGAAGCTGTTGGGCCTGCCTTACCTGGAGGATTTTTACAGACAGCATCTGGACCTGGGGGAAAGGGCCGTGGATCACTCTGACCTGAAATATGACAAGGACAGTTCTTTCTCGGTAACAATAAACTACAGGGATACCTTCACAGGGATATCGGATAAGGATCGCTCCTCGACTATTCTGAAGTTTTCAGATCTTGTGTCAAACCTGACGAATTACAACAGACAAGCCAGGAATGTGTTCGTGGAGCAGTTCAGGATTCCTGGCCATGTCATACTCCTTATTGCCAGGGAAGATTATTTTCTATCAAGGAGGGGACATACTGAATTGAGCACTTACCTGGTCGAGAAAGCCAACCTCATACCGTCGGCCACTATCGTCGAAATGCTTGGTGATGACGGGAATTCTTTGCCCTTCAACAAGGCAAGTGACTTCGCCAGACAGAATTCGTTAACATTTATAGAGGGAGAGGAGATAATTGAACAGTTTAAAATCAACCTCGATAATGGCGGGTGAATCATGAAGAAATTCGGTGTGGTTGACACGACATTTGCCCGATACGACATGGGTTCCTCCATAATAGACGAACTTAAAGCAACTGGAACAGGCTACACAATTGCACGTTACACTGTTCCGGGAATAAAGGATATCCCGGTGGCAGCCAAGAAACTGTTCGAAGAGAGGGGGTGCGACATTGTCATTGCCTGCGGTATGCCCGGACCAAAAGCTGTGGACAAGATATCTGCCCAAGTTGCAAGCATGGGAATAATGGAGGTTCAGTTGAGGACAAACAGGCATATCATCGAAGTTTTCGTTCACGAGGATGAAGCCAGCAGTCCAGCTGAACTGGCATGGATATCAGACAGAAGGGCCAGAGAACACGCTGTAAACGCTTACAATCTTGTATTTGACCCTTCAAAACTGACAGCCTATGCGGGAAAAGGATTGAGACAGGGGTACGAGGATGTCGGCAGTGTCTCCGAATCCAAGGTCTCGGGTATTAGACACTAAGGTGAACAAATGAAAATAGGAATAGTTGTTTCGGAATATAATTATGACATAACCATGATGATGCTACATAGAGCAGAAGAACATGCAAAGTTCCTCAATCTTGAGGTGAAGAAGGTACTCAAGGTTCCAGGTACGTTTGACATACCCCTCGGAGTGAAGAAGATGCTTGAAATTCCAGAAATAGATGGTGTGGTAACTTTAGGGGCGGTAATAAAGGGAGAAACTGACCACGATCAGGTAATCATGCAGAATGCCGCCAGGAAGATAGAGGATCTGTCTGTGGAACATTCTAAGCCAGTTTCACTGGGGATTTCCGGCCCGAACGAATCCAGACTGCAGGCACAGGCGAGAATAGAAATGGCAAAAGATGCCGTCGAGAGTGTCTCCAAGATGCTTCTGCGCCTGAAGGACTTGTGATCCCTGCCAGGCTATCTTGAAAGGATAACCTGCAGACAGTTCTTGTCGATAGGCGATGGCAGAAGCCGGAGAAAGGTGCAGCACGAGATCCGGTTCCCAGAATTTAGCGCACTCCGGAAAAGATGTAAGGCAATCGCCGGACTCGTGCCAACGAACAAAACAGCAAAGATTTTGCATGAACACATGAAATCAATGTTCAAGGGACTGATCGTGGGTTGAAGAGAAGGATAGCCGGACATATTTTCCAGAATGGAGAGATGGCAAGGGGAACTCTTGTAATAAGCGATGACGGATACGAGATTGTACCTGGAATCCTGAACGATTCCATCTGTGGAACCATCATCCCTTCACTGGTAAACGCACATACCCATCTGGGCGATTCTTTCATAACCAAAGTTCCTGCAGGCTCCATATCGGAAACCGTCGGACCGGGAGGATTCAAGGAAAAGGCACTTTCCGGTGCCACTTCACAGGAAATAACCAGGGGCATGAGCTGGGCCCAAGAAGTAATGCTATCAACTGGAACAACCTGTTTTGTGGATTTCAGGGAATCCGGAATGAAAGGAGTTAAGTTGCTCAGAAATACGGAGCAGAAAAATTTGAGGCAGGTTATACTTGGGCGACCATCAGGAGACGACCGCGCTGGGGAGGTTCTGTCAGTTTCCGAGGGGATCGCCTTAAGCTCGCTGAATGATCTCCCCCTATCATTCATACTGGAAACAAAGAATGCGGTTAAAAAACAGGGAAAAATTTTTGCGATGCACTTCAGTGAAAACGTCAGGGAAAGCATTGAAAATTTGGCTCAGGTCGCACCTGATTTTATAGTCCATGGAATTGAAACCAGTGAAAGCGAGTTGGAACAGTTGGCAGAAATGAAGATTCCAGTGGTGATAACTCCGCACTCCAACGTATTCTATGGAAAAAGACCTGATTACTCAAGATTCGCAAGAAAGGGGATAGCCACGATGCTTGGAACTGACAATGGAATGATTACCTCTCCGAATCTGCTGGCAGAGATGTCATTTCTTTATCATTACCAAAGACAGATTGACTCGCTGGAACCGTCATATATCTTGAATATGGCAACGGAGGTTCCCAGACAGTTTTTCCGTTCACTTGGGATTGGAATCCCGGATAGTTTTGTTCTTTTCCCAAATGTTCTTCTGACCGAAAGGGAGATTGTGACAAGGGGAACGTACTATAACAGGAAAATTATACAGATAGCTTAGGGCCGGTTGTGCGAAGCAAACTGCTTATTCAACTGTATCTATCAGACAGAACAGCCTCTTTGAGTCTATTGTGGGTTGACACAGAATTGGACAGTACTCTGGAACTATCAAACTCAACGCAGGACCTGAAGAAAATCATCGACGAGGTTGACAGGCCTGATCTCTACACAAAGAAGAACGAATCCAAAGAGGATTACGTGGAGATAGTCCTGGAGGCATCGGAATGATGTCTCTTGAATCTTCAACCTCAATGCAAGAGTTCAGGAAGCTTCTCAGGGAATATTCCCAGTATTCCGTGAACGTGAAGAACTGGCTCTATGAGGATCTGACATCCATAATGGGCCAGTCCCCGCCGGGTAGGTTCTTTGAATCAGTTTACAGGGATGCTCACCTGTCTCCGGCAGAGTGGATGAAGGAGATGCCGGGAATCTCCAGGGAGGATGATTCCGCCACCGGCGAGAATGAAACGTAATCCCCTGAGGGTCGGATCATCGAAGGCCTGGTTAAAGAATACGGCCTCACCAGAGACGGTCCAATAATAAGAATTGAAAGCCCCCTAACTTCCGCTCAGCTGAAGGACCTCAAGGCAATGCTCAAACTGCTTGATTATGAATTCCTGGATGCAAAGGGAGTATTCAGGCCAAAGTGGAAAGGTGTCCAGAAATGACCTGAATATGCGATCATGTCAAGGGTGAGCATTTACTGACAGGCCAGTGTTATCAGTCCAGCTGCACAAGGTATCAACTTGATGTAAAGGCAGACAGCGATCTCATTAGAAACGAACTAGACAGGAGGCATGTTGTAAATTGATAGTGGATGAAGAAAAGCTTACCAGAGCATTGCGTGAGTTCAAGGTGCAGCTTTCACTCACGAACTCACCTGAAACCATCAGGAGAAATGTTGCAAGGGTTGCGATGCTTGCAAGAAGAGGCATGGATCCTTTCAACATCGATGAAACCTGGCTATGGGAATATTGCGCATCCTAACTTGAAGCTTCAAAGAAGAAGAATAGCATGAGAATTGAGATAGATGATCTTGCCAGGTGGGTAGATTTTACCGGTCAAACAGTCAGAATACCAAGGTTCAAGAGAGAGGCAGAACAGGATCCATGGTTTCCAAGTGAGCAGGAATACAAAGAAGTCCTAAGGGCCTGCAGCCTGAAGTTCAAGGAAAATCTGAGAGACTATCTGCGAGAACCGGCACATCGGAGGAAGTGGTTTAAAAGTGCATTGATTATTAGGGTCCTTGCAGAAGGAGGAATGAGAGTATCAGAACTCCTTAAAATGAACCTTGACGAAATAAGGGATACTTTATTCGCTCTTCAAAGGGAGAAAAAGACAGATTCGTTGCATTATCGCCGCCCACTTTAGAAATGATTGACAGATATGTCAAAGAGTTTAGGGAAAACACTGACACAAAGGCACTGTGGACTAGTGAGTATGGAAGGTTGAAGCCCGCCGTAATAAGGAAACTGGTCAAGGAAGCAGGCACAGCTTCAGGAGTGCCGTAGTTGCATCCACATGCCATGAGGCACTATCGTGCCACCAGGCCCCTAAAATGGGTGTGGACATGAGAAAGGTCCAGATATATGAGGAGGCAATAGCCATATGAAAGGAAAAATTGAGCTTTTAGAAGTGCAGTTGGGAAGGATTAGAACTGAGTGGGGCCGACCGGATTTGAACCGGTGGCCTCCCGGTTATCAGCCGGGTGCTCAAACCATGCTAAGCTACGGCCCCTTCCAGTACATCTAATGATGCCGGAATCGTGTTGGCTACAATCGTAGCAAGCATAAAAAAGATTTCTCAAACTATGCCGGTGATAACTGCTGTGCGCCTTTAACTCAGGATGAAGAACAGGTTGTGCATACTTCCCTTGACGTTGGTTGACCGCATATGCTGCATTTATTCATGGTTCCCTTTTCCACACTCTGGTCAAGTGCAGGGCGAATCCCGTCAGCGAATTTCAGGATTGAGAATGAAGCACCAGGTGTCCTCTCCTCAAGCGTTTCAAGAATTTCCCGGAAAGTATTCCTCTGGGCCCTGCCATAGTACGGGCACCAGGAGGAGTCGAACTTAATGCCCTTCAGGATAGCATACAGAACAACCTCCTTTTCAGGTATTCTCCTCAGCGGAAGGATTCTCCTGGTTAAACCTTCCTTTTTCATATGGTGTGGCGCCATCCTCGCCATCCTGTCCACATCGCCCCTTGCGACGTTCATAAGGACTGACTGTGAGTAGTCATCGAGGTTGATGCCTAGCGCAACATAGTCAGCATCGAGATTGGCACTCTCTATATTCATCAGTTGCCTCCTCATGGGCCCACATCGTGAACACGGGATCACCTCAGGATTGTTTTCCACAATCTCATCCATGGTAGTGTTGAACTTCTGGCTGAAGGAAATTGTTGAATGCGGGATTCCCAGTTCCGTGCACAAGCTTGCTGCATTTTCCAGGCCACTGTCCCTGTATCCCTTGATCCCTTCATCTATAGTAAAAGCAGAAAGGGATACGTCGTTCCGATCCTTGAAAAGTTCATGAAGAGCATACAAGGTTACAGAACTGTCTTTCCCGCCAGATATTGCTACAGATATCCTTATGGCCTCTCCCTTAAAATCAACCTGGTCCCGTATTTCCCTCTTTATCCTTTTCTCTACCGATTCCTCAAGATGCCTTCCGCACAACATCTCTCCGCTGTACTTTGCCTCGTAGACGGCATCACCTGTGCATCTTGAGCACTTCACTCATGTGGATGCCTATCTGAATTATACACATTTTGAACAGACAGGTGAAATCTTTCGCTGACAATGAAACCTTAATTTTCATCCAAGAACTGATGGCTTCATGAGAATAACTGCAACCAAAGACCGGAACAGGGCATTCAGCTCTGATCTTATCATTGTGCCGGTGTTTGAGGATTTCATCCCGGAAATAACCCTGTCTGCTCTTGGATCAAATGAGATCCCAAAAATGGCTTCAAGGGCAGGATTCAAGGGCAAATTGAAACAGACAGCATTCGTTGAGGCCAACGGACACACATTTCTGCTGACAGGCCTCGGAAAAAAAGCTGGCTTCAAGTTAGAGTCATTAAGGCGAAGTTATGCTGAATCCTTCTCAAAACTAAAGGACACAGGCTCTGAAACTGTTGCGATTCTCCTTCCAGGAATCATGGATGGTGAAGCATTTGAAGCCGTGTATATTCTCAGGGTGAGCCACTATTATTTTGATGCATTCCAGGAAGAAAAGACCACATTCCCAGATTTAGTAATCCAGGTTGTTACGGAAAAGGAACA
>JAMDCA010000046.1 GCA_023489435.1 Thermoplasmatota archaeon | reverse complement strand
TTCTTAACGAGATCGAGGACGGTAAGTAGTTCATGAACTCAATTCAATGGGTTCTTCAGAATGCCCCTATTATTGGATGCAGTTTCGGTAATGCCTTCTCTCCTCTCCGAACAGCCAATATCTATAGTTCACACCGACGCTTGGTGAACGAATTTTATCTTCTTTAGTGCTATTTGAAATCATCTGTTCCCCGATGTTAATTGTTAAATTGTGGTTCGTCGATAATAGTGAAATTCAATGCTGAATGCTACCCAGAACATCCATTTTCCCTCCAATTAACACTTGAGAAATAGACTCACCTTCCTTATGTCTACAGTGTTTTTCACTTTAACTTACATTGATTTTTATGAAGAATAATAAGATGTTACTTTTTCAGGCACTGGTGCGACTTTGCCAATATCCCCTTTATGATCCATATCATTATCCCTGGCGTTGTTTTCACTGGATCGTTGTTTAAATTGGAAAACAAAGAGATAGTTTGCAATATGCAAATTTAAATAATTCCTGTACCTTATTTTAGATAGAGGATCAATGGCTATAAAACTTAGAAAATCTGAAGAGGAAAAAAATTTTGAGAAAAGGTCCAAAATTTCAAAGTGGAAAGGGGATATTGACAGAGCCATACGTCAATATGAACGGAATTACGAGAAAAATGTGCAAAACTTAAAAGTTGCGATAGACAGTGAGAATTCTCCGAAAGCTAAATTATTTGCTTCCAATATAGCTAACTTGGAAGGGGCCATCAAGGGTCTGAAAGATTATAAACTTTTTTTGGAAAATGTTGATCTCAGTTTACAATTCGCCAAGACAACCAAAGATATTTGGGCATCTTTGAAACAGAGTGCCAAAGATTTAGCAGAAAGTCAACTATCCGAATCCCAGATGTCTCAAGTTCAACAGAATATAGAGAGCATTGTGTCAGTTTCTGAGCAAATAGAGGACCGGTTATCTGGACAACTTGAAATGATTACTCGATCTGTTGATTCTAAAGGAATCTCAGATAAGAACGTCGAAGATATAATAGGGAGATTCGTGTCAAATAAAGAAAAAATGACTAATGATACCGAATCAAAGATCGATGAAATGATAAGTGAAGCGAAGAAAAGCTTGGAGACTAATGAAGAAAAATCCGGACAGAAGGAATAATAATTAAAACCTATCAAATCTACGTTCCAAATTAACTATATAAAAACAGTAAAAAGGTGAAGCATGAGTTTGACACTGAAATCAACAATACACTTCACAGATGGCGTTATTGGCGATAAAAATGCATCGAATCTGTTCTTGTACGTACATCCGAATAAGCTCAAAAACCCTTATGCATTAAAATCATTAAATGGAGTTTTCGGGAAAATTATTTCCGCTGAACCGTCTGGCAAAAGTGGGGAATTTGAAACTTACAATACCATGTACGAGAGTGTTGGAGGGTTACCCATATTCATGATCTTCCATCCAGCTTATGAACACAAAGATTTTCTCTATCTAACTAAACGCACTACTAAACAATTGAGCAAAGTAGGCATAATTCCTAATGAATTTGCCCTAACTGTAGAGATAGAGACCGTAAAAAGTGGCTTGTTTGCAAGAAAAGTATACCCACAGGCCCAAGTTTATGACAATGAGGACTAATCAGGATGCCCCCAAAACCAAAAGAATCAATGGAAACTGAGATACAATCAATATATTCGTCATTTTTAAAATGTGCTTCAGAGAATGAAGGATCCTCTGGCTTCCATAACCTACCTTGTTTAGAGAATGTTCTGGGTGAGCTCCAAGAATTTAAGAAAACTCACAAAAATATTTTTGAAGATAAGATAAGCACTCTTACAGACCTAATTCAGACAAGAATCCAATATTTGAAATCGACTACTGCGGAAGATGGCAGCGAAATAGACCATGTAAAACGGTTTAATGAATTGGGAGTCAGATACGTCAAACATCCCACTAGAAATTTTAAAGACGTAATGGGCATGGACGAAATTAAAAAATCCCTGCAGACAAATGTGATATACCCATTGCAATTCAGAGAGCTATCTGAGGAATTTGGCTTAAAGACAAATGGGGGCATTCTGTTTTATGGTCCCCCTGGAAATGGAAAAACCTATCTTGCCGAATCTTTAGCTGGGGAAGCAGGCATAAGCTTTCTTGAATTGAATCCAGCATTTCTATACAATGAATATTTTGGCAAATACGAGAAAAATATATCAGAAATTTTTAAACTTGCAAGAGAGACCGCTCCGAATATATTATTTTTTGATGAAGTTGAAACATTAATTCCCAAAAGGGAGAATACAGACCATAGCGTTGTAAAAAGAGGTGTTACTCAACTGCTAATAGAAATCAACAAGTTGATGAGTGAAGAACAAAGCAAAACCTACTTGGTTGCAGCTACGAATTTACCATGGGATATTGATCCTGCAATGTTAAGACCAGGTAGATTTGACCTCAAAATATATGTGCCTTTACCAAACAGAGGAGATAGAGAAGCTTTGTTAGAAAGACTATTGAAATCAACTGCTTTTTCTAAAGATATCAGTGCAAGAGAAATTGCAGACCTAACTGATGGATTTTCAGTATCAGATGTGGATTTTATTATCAGACAATCAGCAGAAAAAGTGTTTTACGAAGCAGTTGGCTCTGGAATAAAGAGAAAGATCACTAAGGAAGATATTTTGGATTCTATCTCTAGAATAAAACCAAGTTCCAACAAGACAATTATACAAAAGTACAATCAGTTTATTCGATAATATTCCGTCTTAATGATTTATTGAATAAATTTATTTATTATACATTATATCTTGCATGAATTTATATGCTTATATGAATGATAGTCATGATAGTAAATGGGCGTAGAACAGTTTTTAGCACCGGGGGAAAACGTAAGGTACACTTCTCCAACTTCAGTAAGTTTTCAAGGGGACGTTTATACCTTGCTAATCACGGATAGAAGAATTCTGTGGCACAAAACAAAGGGACTGCTTTTTAAGAAAAACAACTTTGTAGGCGTACCAATAGAACAGGTTAAGAACATCGGCTACCAAGAAAAGGGTCTCGCAAGAAAAAAGGCATTTATAACCATTGAGATGGGCAACAAAAGCTATGAATTTTCTGGCGCAGCTGAATCAATGAAAGCAGTTTATGGGGAGTTGCAATCCTATCAGATGATGGATCGACAACTTCATAGACCTCCTCAAGAATAAAGAGGTTTGATAAAAACCTTCAATTCTTTGATACCACAAAATTAGTAACAGGCATTATTGAATTGAGACTTTTGTTTTTACAAGAGTTAAATTCAACAATTAATTTAAACATTCCACAATAAAAGCACGAGAATATAGATTTTGCAACACATCAAAAATAACCGTGCATAATATTTTGGAAATACAATATTTTCAGCAATAAAGCCACTGGAGGGATTTGAACCCCCGACCTGCTGATTACGAATCAGCTGCTCTACCTGCTGAGCTACAGTGGCATGGTTATGCATATGAAAGTTGTGATATTTGGAACCCTAATAAAAGCATCTTCAGAAAACATCAAGTTCATCCTTTAGTTCCTTTCTCTCTTCAAGATGTTTCTTTTTGAAGTCAAACATACGTTTCTGCACTGCAATCTGGAATGCTTCTCCGATGATGAGTCCGGTAATGTATGACAGTATTGCGCTCAGTATCAGCCCAACTGTTATGTCAAAGAAAATAAGCATATACAATCTAAGGACAAATGCAACTGTCCAACCCATAGTGACCCAAATAGACCTCCTGTAATACAGTTGACCATTTTTCTCGAAGAACTTTAACTGTCCCCTCAATGGACCGGAAAGGCCAATCCCAATGGCAAAGAATACGGCGCATACTAGAAGGCCGACCAAGTTAAGGTCGATGAATGTTGAAGCCGTAAAGGCAAGATACATCAGGGGGGAGATCACGAGTCCAGACCTAGTGTATTTACCTCCTGCAGTAGCCCTAATTACTTTCCTCCCTACAAAAATCCCCACGAAAGCTGTAAAAAATTCGATCTTATATGTGAAGAGGTAAAAATAGAACAAAGCTTCCAGAGAAGGAATGGAGAGGGTGATTGCAGCCATAATGTAGCTTAGGCATAAATACAGGATTAGAAAAATGTTGGCATTACTGGAAATCCTTGCAGTAAATTGCAATCCCGGACGGAATTTTCGGATAGAAATAGGTGGATTTCTGCGGCATTATGCGACCCTTCTCTATCATTGACAGGAATACGCTTTTTTCCCATTCAGGCATAAGAATTGCAAAGCCAGATCTTCCCTTGTCCACTTCCTCAACTGCAAATGGTACGCTCTGAGTGTAGGATACCTTTCTTGCAACGTCATCGATCCCCATGTTCATCACTTTATTAAAAATCAGATAATTCACAAGTCCGGGATCAGCCCTAAACTCGTATTTGCCCAACTCCGCGTTTTCATGAAACGCATTGTCCTTTGGAGTCAGGGAATGGTACTTCCCATCGTAGATGGTAATTCGATCCGGGAAATCATAATGGGCAGAATCTTCAACTGTGAAATATTCCCCGATTGACTCCCGCATTTTCGGGAATGAGAATTCATTGTTCATAAGTCGGTGGATTCCTGATATCATAAGGGATTCCTGCTGAAGCGAGGTCACGTAGGAAAAACTGTATTTCCAGAAATCCCTGGCTTCTTCGCCTGATTCTCTGAAAAGTTCCATGGTTGCCTTCAGCCGATGGTGGCCATCTGCAACCACAGCAGTTTCCTTGCTTACGGCTTTGATAATTGATTCGATGGAATGTTCATCTCTGATTACATAACAGGTATTGCTGACTCCTGTAGGTTCCTCAAATTTCCTGAAAGGCTCTCTTTCCCTGATAGCAGCCCTCAGCATTCTCTCAAAGCTGATGCCATTGACCGCGAGAAATATTGGTTCAAGCTGGCAACCTGTCGCTTCCATCAGGTTCCGCCTGTCTTTTACGGCCCAGTCAAAAGTGTCCTCATGAGGCATAACTATGCCTGCTGGAGGGGAAGTCTCAACTGGTGCGATAAGCCCAATCCTGCTGTAATCCTTGCCGTTTCCCCTGAAATCCTGAGTTATGACAATCAGGCAGGGTTCGCTTTCCTTTGCAATTATTCCCTGCCCGTGCCATTCCATCAATAATTCTCTTGATTTTCCAGGGACCCCGAGTTCAGGCAGTGTTAGGTGAGTTATGTTATACCTGCTTTCCTTCAATGCTGCCTCCTGATCCTTCGTTATGACATCAAATGGCGGAGAAGTGACATCTTTGATGTCACGGCGAAAAACAAGAGGTTGAAATGCTTTTACTATCAAATGTTCAGTCCTCGTTTAGAGTTGCATTCATGACTGCAAGGTCCTTCTCATATCCGCCTTCTCCAAGCGGAGTCTCTAGATTCATTGGCTTTTCAGAAAGCCTGGGGTCCCTGATAAAATTGGAGATGCCATCAATCCCGAGCATTCCGTCCCCAATTTGTTCATGCCTGTCCACCCGGCTGTTCAGCCCTTTCTTGGAGTCGTTCAGATGGAAACCTTTTAATTTGTCCAGGCCAAGAGCAGAACTGAATTTGTCCATGGTTTCGCCGTATCCCGCCCGGCTCTTTATATCGTATCCAGCGGCAAAAACATGGCAGGTATCAAAACATATCCCCACTTTTTCCTTTATCTGGACCTGATCTATTATTTCAGCAAGCTGCTCGAATGTGTGACCAACGGTTTTCCCCTGCCCTGCTGATGTTTCTAAAAGTATAGTGCACCCCTGTTCTTTGGTAATGAGGGAGTTCAGGTTATCTGCAATATTCTTGAGCGCATTCTTTTCAGTGGTTCCTGTAGAAGAGCCAGGATGGAATGTGAGGTAATCGATTCCCAGCAGATCGGCGCGCCTGATCTCCTCGCTGAACGCATCCAGCACCTTTGCCTTAAGTTCCTGATCAGGAGTTGCCATGTTAAGCAGGTAGGAGGCGTGAACCATTATTCCTTTCATTTTCCTTTCCTGCACTTCACTTCGGAATTTATCAACATCTTCCAGAGACAGTGGCTTAGCCTTCCACTGCATCTGGTTCTTTGAAAAAATCTGAAACGTCCTGAAGGAGAAATTGAAAGCGCGCTCTGGCGAGAGGTAAATCCCCCCAGCAGTTGATATGTGCCCGCCAATCAGCATCTTTTTCGTAACGGCCATTTCAAACATCCTACGCTGATTTCTCGCTCTCTATTATCATGTTAATGAACTGGTAAACATGCAGAGCAAGTGCAGGGTTGTCAGTATAGCCGCAGGCATCCATCTCAGGGCCAGCCAGCATCGCCCTTATCTGGTCACTGACTACGTCGGTGGCAATGAGACCCTCCTTCCTGAACACCTGTGTGTTTGGAGGTATCCTCTTGTTTGGAGGTGTGACGAAAGTTACTTTCACACCCCTCTTTATTGCATTATCTATGTATTTTTTCAGGTCTGTCCTGATCTCCTTCACCTTTGGAGTGCATATTATAAGTTCCTTCTCGGTGAGGTTGATCATCTCCGCCAGCTTGCTCATCACCTGCTGATTTCCGTAAATTGTGTAAACGAGTTGGGGTTCACCTTTGGATGGAAGCATATCCTGAAGGTCCTTGAGGCTCCTGAATAATTTGTCAAATTTCTCCTGGAAATCAGACCTGATTCGGTTCATGTCATCTGGCTTGAACATCCTCGGCCTGCCGTCAGTCTCCTTTGCAAACCCCTTCTGAACAAGGGATTCCATTACCTTATATGCAGAAGTTCGGGGTATATTTGCGGTATCAGCTACCGTATCTGCATTGGCGACGCCGTGATATACCAACGCAACAAAGCCCTGAGCCTCGTAGGATGAAAGACCCAGTAGCTTGAGCATTTCTGCTATTTTGCTGAGTTGCTCAGCATTAGCTTCCATAGCTAATAATAGCCTGATTGTTTATATGATTTTCTTTAAGATATGCACCCCTGAAGACAATGATTTTCTGTTTAGATGTAAAATATTAATCTACTCAAATGTGTTGATTTTGTTGCGATGATAACTATAAAATGAGTTGTTATTCAATCAGATCATGCAATATTTTAATCATTCCATAATACCTGTAGTGAATGAAAGAGGCTATTCTCAACCTTCTGAAATCGGACAACTTTCTTGCCAACTTTGATTTTGCAGTGGAAAGTGCCGAACCTGGCCACCTGGAACTTTCCGTTCCACTTGATGAGAAGCTGATGAGGCCTGGCGATTTCATGAACGGTGGTGCGGTAATGACTGTGCTTGATGCCGCGGGTGGCCTCTGCGTTATGACGTTTGGTGATGTTGCCAATGAAGTTACCATAAACATGAACACCAATTTCCTTCGTGCGGTGAAAAAGGGCCCACTTAAAATCACTGCCCAGGTAACCAAGAGAGGAAGAAAAATAATATTCTGCAAGATTGAATTGCATGATGGAGACAGGAAACTCTGTGCCGAAGCCACAGGATCATGGCTTATAATTAAACCAGGGGATATATGATAGACATAGATGAAACAAGATTTGCAGGAGCCCTTTCCGGGAAAAAAGTAGTCCTTGCTGTAACCGCAAGCATTTCCATTTACAGGATTCCAGATCTCATTCGTGACTTGAGACGGGAAGGGGCTGCAGTTACTGTCGGGATGTCAAGGGAAGCCGCATCAATGATCAACCCCAACATCATGAAGTGGGCTTCAGAACAGGAAGTTGTTACAGAAATCACAGGTTACATTGAGCACATAAGCTGCTTTGATGGTGATCCCCATGACACTCTCCTGATGGTCTGCCCCGCTTCCTATAATTTCATAGGAAAAGCATCCTCCGGTATCTCAGATGATGTACCCTCCCTTTTCTTTTCCTTCGCCCTGGGAAATGGAAACCCAGTCCTCATTGTCCCTGTAATGCATGAAGGCATGATGGTGAATCCCATAAACCAGGCAAACCTCCAAAAGCTTGAGGGAGCAGGAGTTGCAATCGTTCCCCCTAAAATGCACTCAGACAAGGCGAAAATATCTGAAACTGAGAAGCTTGTTGACTATGCTATCAGGTCTCTGAACAGGCACATTCTCACGGGAAGGAGAGCAATGATCATAGGCGGCAAGGGAGAGGAGAAAATTGACCCTGTCAGGACCATAACTAACTCAGGCACAGGAACTACGGCATTTTGGCTGGTGAGAAGCGCATTCCGCATGGGGGCTGAAAGGATTGTTTTCATCGGGAACAGCCAGCAGGCATTGCCAGATTATGTTGAATATCATCCCGCCTCCACCATGGAACAGTATGAAAAACATACCGTTGAAGGATTTTCGGGTGATTCCTTCGACTTTGTCATAAATTCAGCTTCGCTGCCGGATTACAAGCTCGAAAAATCTTTCAAGGAGAAGCTAGACAGCTCAGGTCCGGTTGAGCTTAAACTTGTAACTGGAAAGAAACTCAATTCTGAGATCAGGAAACACCACAAGGGGATTCTTGTGGTGTTCAAATTGTCCAGAGAAAAGGAACCTCGAGAAATCCGAATTGGATTCAGGGACGTGAAACCTGACATAATAGTCTTCAATCCATTTACAGACGAAAAACTCCCGTTTGGATCTGTGAGCAACGAGTACACGTTCATTACAGAGAGTGATACAATTAGGGCAGGGAAGTTGTACAAGCCCAAATTGGCCTGGAATCTTTTAATGGAGGTATCGAAAATATTGAGGAATGATAAGATTTGAAGGTTCTGTGCGTACAGGCCCCAAGAATTCCTGCTGGCGATGCTGAAACTTATTTGGAAGGGGTACTGGAAAAATACGCTGATGATGAATTCCAGATAATGGTTCTTCCGGAAAAGTGGATCATCGATAGCCTGGATGAAAAAGATCCGGTTTTTCAAGACCTAATTGACGCATTCAGGGAAGTTTCTGTTAAATATAACTGCGACGTGATTCCGGGAAGTTTTTCTCTGGAACGCAACGGGAAAATGTACAATTCCTCCCCCTTTATACAAGGAGGAAAAGTTATGGGCTTTCAGGACAAGATTTCACTGTTCAAGGGAGAGATCGGGAAGTATTCCAGCGGTGGCAAGATTGGGCTTTTTAACTCAGGCAGCCTCAAGATATCCATAGCTGTTTGCTACGATCTTGACTTTCCATATTTCGCTAAGATGGTAGCGGGAGACGGCGGGTCTTTGATTGTGAATCCTTCGCTTATAACCTCAGAGTTTAAGGAAATGTGGCACATATATGTAAAAGGGAGATCCCTTGAAACAAGGTTGCCCGTAATATCCATAAACTCCCTGTCCAATCCATTTCTCGGCGGATCAATTGTAACCAGGATGAGACCCCGGAATGGAGGAATTTTCCTTGAAGAGGAACTGCTGGGAACAAACGAGGCAAGGATCGTGGAAACCAACCCCGAAGACATGAGAGAATACATAGATTCGCGCCAGGCAGAGGACCCGGGGATTTATAACCTGAAGAAAAGATAGCTTCAGAACCTCTGCTGGTCAAGAAAAGAGGAAATCAGGCTTCCAACTTCATCGGCATTTGTAGCGTGCGGAGTGTGCCCAGCAGTCTCAAGTATTTCAAGCCTGCTCCCCGGGATATTACGGTTGAGCTCATCTGCGTACTTCAATGGTATGAGCCTGTCTTTCCTACCCCATATGATGAGTGTGTCTGCCCTGATTGACTTAAGCTCTTCCATGGTCACTTTTTCCTTCCCTGTGGCATTTTCCTTAACAAACTTCCTGATGAAGTCGATGTTGTTCCGGGGATTCATTGCCATGACCCTTTGAACGAAGTTTTCCTCATTTTCTGGCAAGTCTTCCCCAACGGTTGGATTGATCCCTGCTGAATCTACCAGTATGAGCCTGTCCGGATTTCCGCCGGAAATGCAAAATTTCATTGAGACCCAGCCGCCATAAGAGTTTCCCACGAGGGAATACTTTTCTATGCCAAGCGCAGCGATGAATTCAAAGAGAGCCCCAACCTGCTCTTTTATGGAAAACTCGAACAGAGGGATGTCCGTGCGCCCGTGGCCGCAGAGGTCAGGCATGATCATCCTGGTATTTTCAGGAAGATGGGCTGCAAGTTTCAACCAGTTGTTGCCGGTGCCTCCAAGGCCATGAAGAAAGATGACAGGATACTGCCCCTTGCGTTCCAGATAGGAAATCCCGCCACTGGTGAGCGGCAGGTATGAACGTTCCATATTAAAAGCTTATTGCAGCATTGGATAAAAAAACAGGTTCCAGAACATTCTTGGCTGAAATTTGCCAATAGTGTTACGGATTTCGATCAGAATCTATTAGAAGTCTGGTAAAACCTTTTTAAACCCCCCCTATAATTGTTCGTGAACAGCCCCAGAAAATTGGTGTATGATTTTAGCGAAGGAAGCCGCGAAATGGTTGATATCCTTGGAGGCAAGGGAGCTGGACTGGCTGAGATGGCCAGGATCAGGCTCAATGTACCCCCGGGTTTCACGGTCTCTACTGAGGCTTGTGTCGAATACCTTAAGACTGGCAAAGTCAAGGAAACGTTATGGGCCGAAATTTTAGACCATCTTTCAGCATTGGAGAAAACTTCAGGGAAAAAATTCGGAGGGACGCAGAACCCGCTTCTGGTTTCAGTGAGATCTGGAGCAGCAATCAGCATGCCAGGTATGATGGATACTATACTCAATGTGGGTCTGAACGACCATACCGTAAAGGCACTTTCGGATCTGACAAATAACGAAAGATTCGCATATGATTCTTACAGAAGGCTGATCCAGATGTTCGGAGAAGTGGTTCTGAGCATTTCTCACGATGAATTCGAAGAAAAGATCTCTGAGGCAAAAAAGCGCAATGGAGTCAGGGGGGATAATGAACTCAGCACAACAGCCCTGAAAGATTTAATCAAGGAATATCTGGAAATTTACGGAAAATTCAGGGAGAAGTTTCCACAGGACCCTATGATGCAACTCCGGGTGGCAGTGGAGGCAGTGTTCAAGTCCTGGAATTCAGAACGCGCCAAAACCTACAGGCAGCTCAATGACATACCTGAAACACTTGGGACTGCAGTGAGTGTCGTTTCGATGGTATTTGGGAACATGGGGGATGACTCTGCCACAGGAGTTGCCTTCACACGGGACCCCAACAATGGAGAGAAAAAGATATTTGCGGAATACCTGACCAACGCCCAGGGTGAGGATGTTGTTGCAGGAATCAGGACCCCCCGGGAAATAAAGGATCTCCAGAAGGAAATGCCACATGCCTACAATGAACTGATCAAATCCGCGGATACCCTGGAGAAACACTACAGGGATATGCAGGATATAGAATTTACAATTGAGAAGGGAACATTCTTCCTGCTCCAGACGAGGAACGGAAAGAGGAGTGCAAAGGCAGCTGTCAAAGTTGCAGTAGACCTCGTCAATGAGGGTTTCATTGATAACAAGGAGGCAATTCTGAGAATAACACCGCAGGTCCTTGACACCCTGCTGCATCCGCAGGTCAAGTATAACGGCTCAGAAAGGGTGTTAGGCAAAGGCCTTGCTGCATCCCCGGGGGCTGCATCGGGAACCATAGTATTTTCATCAGAGAGAGCTGTCGAACTCGCCAAGGAGAAGAAAAAACTCGTGCTGGTGAGGCCAGAAACCACTGCCGATGATGTGAGGGGGATGTCGGTTTCCCAGGGTTTCCTTACCCAGAAAGGAGGCATGACCTCGCATGCAGCAGTTGTAGCCAGAGCTATGGGGAAACCTGCGGTGGTAGGAGTGGAAAGCATGACTGTAAACCTCAGGGAACAGACCCTCCGAATTGGTGATGAGGTCTACAGGGAAGGCGACACCATAACTGTGGACGGAACAAATGGCCAGTTCCTCCTCGGCGAGACTTCCCTTGAAACTGCATCAATTACACCTGAGGCACAGGTTCTCCTGAAATGGTGCGATTCATACAGGAAACTTGGAGTCAGGGCAAACGCGAACACCCCGCTGGAAGCGAGGATTGCCCGGGAGAACGGAGCAGAAGGTATCGGCCTTGCAAGAACAGAAAGAATGTTCCTTGGAAATGAAAGAATCCAGATAATGAGGGCCATGATCATGAGCACCACTCTTGCTGACAGGCTGAAATACCTGGACCAGCTTCTGCCTATGCAGGTTGCGGATTTTACTGAATTCCTCAGAACAATGGACGGATACCCTGTGATTATAAGGCTCCTGGACCCGCCATTGCACGAATTCCTGCCGAACAAGGAGGAAATTCTTTCCGAAATATTTGATCTGAAGCTCAAACTGGGGAACACCAAGGAATCCAAGGAGCTTGATGACATAATAGGCAAGCTTTCTGATCTGAGAACGCTGCTGCAGACGGTCAAGAATCTTGAAGAATTCAACCCCATGCTCGGTTTCCGGGGGTGCAGGCTTGGCCTGAGTTACCCGGAAATTTATGAAATGCAGGTCAAGGCAATAATAACCGCAGCCATCAAGGTCAAAGAGCAGGGGCACACCATTCTCCCTGAAATAATGATCCCCCTGGTTGGGCACATGAACGAGCTTAAACGCCTCAGGGAGAGGCTTGAGGAGGTAGCCAGAAAGGCCGCAGGCGACAAGGACATTGACTATAAGTTCGGTACCATGATTGAAATCCCGAGAGCCTGCATCACTGCTGACAAAATTGCAGAATTTGCAGATTTCTTCTCATTTGGAACAAACGACCTTACACAGATGACATTTGGATACAGCAGGGACGATGCTGAAGGGAAATTCCTGGCTAACTATGTCGAAGAGGGGATACTTCCAACAGACCCATTTGCCACAGTGGATGAGGAAGGCGTGGGGGAACTTATGAAAATGGCTGTTGAGAGAGGCAGGAAAACCAACCGGAATCTGGAAGTCGGAATCTGCGGCGAACAGGGAGGCGATCCTTCAACCATACATTTCTGCAACAGGATCGGGCTGGACTATGTTTCAGCTTCCCCATACAGGATACCCATTGCAAGGCTCTCCGCGGCCAGGGCTTTCCTCGAGGATGGAAAACGCTGAAAGCCCGCGGAATACCTTAACCGGTATGTGGAGTGCCCCTCCCCAATTTTTTTAATTATCGAAAGAAATTCGTACAAAAGATGATATTTAAAGTTGCAATGGGGAGGCATAATGGTTTTCGCTGACCTGAGGGAATATCTGGATGCACTTCAAACCAGATCTTTGCTCAGGGATGTAAATGTCCCTGTGGATCCCGAACTGGAACTGACCCATATATTAAGTGAGGAACAGAGGATTGGAAAGAAGATGACCATTCTCTTCAACAAAGTCAGGGGGTCAGAAATACCAGCCGTTGGCAACCTTTTCTCCGACTGGGAAAGAATGAAAATGGTTCTCGGGGACGAACCTGAGAATATAGGAAACAGGCTTCTCAGCCTGGTTCAGGTTCCCAGCGACACAGATTCACTTTTATCCAAAGGCCTTCAGATGATGAAAGAGCTGGGAGGCATAAAACCAAAGGTTTCCTCCTCCATAGGAACATCACACACGGTTATGGAAAAACCCGAGCTTTCCAGGTACCCTATCTGCAAAACCTGGCCGGGAGATGCTGGCAGATTTATCACATTACCGGTTGTTGTGTCACGTGATCCCGTAACTGGACACCGGAATGTTGGCATGTACAGGCTACAGGTGTACGATGACGAGACCCTCGGTATGCACTGGCAGATCCATAAAGGCGGTGCAGAACACTATCACGATTACTCGGAAAAGAAGAAGCCCATGGAAGTCGCGGTAGTCCTGGGAACAGATCCCCTTACAATTTTCTCCGCTGTGGCCCCCCTTCCAAATGGGCTTGATGAATTCTCCTTTGCAGGACTTGTTTCCAGGAAAAAGATGGAACTTGCACAGGGGCAGACTGTTGATTTGCAGTACCCAAGGAACGCTGAAATTGTCCTGGAAGGGTATGTTGATCCGTCTGAAACGAGGCTTGAAGGACCATTTGGGGACCACACTGGCTACTATTCCCTTGAGGAGCAGTTTCCTGTTTTCCATGTAAAGAGAGTCATAGAGAAGAAGAACCCCATCTACCCAACAAGCATAGTTGGTAAGCTGTGGCATGAAGATGTAATCATTGGAAAAGCCATAGAAAGGATGTTTTTGCCCATCATCAGGTTCCAGATACCTGAGATAGTTGATATGAACACCATGGAAGAGGCTGTCTTCCACAATATGGTTGTAGTTTCCATAAGGAAAAGGTACCCGGGACAGGCCAAGAAAGTAATGTTTGCACTGTGGGGGCTTGGCCAGCTGATGTTTTCTAAAATAATTGTTGTCGTGGATTCAGACATTGATGTTCATGACAGGAAACAGGTGATATGGGCACTGAGTACCAGGATAGATCCGCAGAGGGATGTGTTTATTGTGTCTGGAACAGTAACTGACAGCCTGGATCATGCATCCCAACAGTTTAATTATGGGTCAAAAATGGGCATAGATGCCACCCGAAAGGGGCAAGCCGAAGGTTTTACCAGGAAATGGCCTGAAGTAATGGATGTGCCCGAAGAAATAAAAGATACAGTCAGGAAAAGATGGAGAGAATACGGACTATGAAGTTGAAGGACATTGTGGATTACATAAAGCTGGAACACACAGTTTTTGACCTTCCGTTTGTATTCAGCGGGGCAGTGCTCGCTTCGGCGGGACAGTATAACTATGTGAAGCTGCTGCTCATACTGGTTGCAACAACATTTGCCAGGGCTACCGCAATGTCTGTAAACAGAATTGAGGGCCTCAAGTTTGACAGGCTCAACCCCCGGAAGAAAGAGTGGCTCCTTGTCACGGGAAAGATGAGGGTCAGGACAGCTTTCGCCCTTACAATCATATTCGGTGCAATATTCGAGATTTCAGCATTCCTTCTCAACAGATTCGTCTTTATCCTTTCACCAATAGTCCTCTTCCTCTTTGTTACAGACCCATTCCTGAAGAGAATAACCCCGTGGAGGCACATCTACATGGGCCTTACAATTGGAGTGGGGGTGCTTGCGGGGTACCTGGCAATCACGCCAGCCTTCCCTGTCACATGGCCCCTTTACCTCATATTCTTCGCTTCATCCCTCTGGATTGCAGGGTTTGACATGATCTACACCATACCGGACATGGAGCATGACAGGACTCTTGGCCTCAGGACAGTGATGACGGATTATGGAATCAAGAGGGGGCTGCTCCTTTCAAACCTTATCCATGCACTGACCTTTACTTTCTTCCTTATCCTCGGCTTCTACCTCAGGTCGGTGTTCTACTTCCTTTCGCTTATACCCATTTCCATACTGATCTTCTACCAGCATTACATAGTGAACCCGGACGACCCCAGAAGCATCAAGGTATCATTCCAGAATTCCAACACTTTTATCGGATTTATTTTCCTCATTGGGGTGCTTCTATCGGTCGGCTCTCAGGCACTCTGATTCAGGGCATCCTGTTTAGTGGCAGGCACCCTTCGGGCCAGCATCCTGGAAAAAACAAGGAACATTGCTATTCCAGCAATTCCAAAAAGGTCCATTGTGGACCACAGCTTCAGGCCATTGAATGCGTAAAGCGAGATAAGGAATGTTCCAACTGATGGGCCAAATGCCCTTCCTGATGAGTTCATCATGCCCATGAACCCGAGGTATCGGGCAAGCTTGTCACCTGGCGCTATCTTTGAAACAATGCTGTTCATTACCGGCGATACAAGGTTCTCACCAATTGTTATGATGAGCATGTCTCCCATGAGATCCAGCAGGTTCGAGGAAAAACCAACAAAAAGATAACCTATGGCATAGGCAACTGTGCCCAGTATCATTGAGATGATCTCCGGGTACTTTTTCATGAGATTTGTGATTGGATACTGGCCGATTACCACGACAATCCCGTTCACTGCGTAAATATAACCGATATAGCTCGTGGGAAAAGACACACTACCCTTTATGTAAACCGGCAGGGTGACAGCGAACTGGGATGAAACCAGTGTGAGGAAAAATGTGCCCACGGTGAAGACTATAAGGAACCTGTCGTAGGAAAGAATGCTGATTTTGCCTGTTTTCATAAGGCTCTCTTTCTTTCTTCTCTCTTTCCACCTGTCCTTCACCATGAAGAGGACCATAAGGCCCTGGATCACGCTGCATGCAGTGATGAGCATGAAAATCCAGAATATTCCAGTGTCATAGATGAATGCCCCGCTTAGGGGCCCTATGGCCCATCCAAGGTTTGACATTATCCTGTAAACAACGTAACCATTTGTTCTATCCGCCGGAGAAGTTACGTCTGCTACAAGGGCGTTTGCCGATGGGAATATAAGCGACCCACCGGCAGACGTAAAAATGAAAACAGCAACTATATCGATGGTGGGAGCTGAAGAATGGAGCAGGATTGCAACTGTCAGGAACAGTGCTCCTGAAATGCCGCTCCCCAGCATTAGCACTTTCTTCCTTCCAATCAAGTCCGCAAGGGCCCCGCCGCCAATGCTGAAGACAATGGACACTATAGACCCGAGAGTGAAAATTACACCAACAAAATAGACCGGAACGCCAAGGGTTCTGTTGAGAAATATGGCCATATATGGCCAGGTGGCCCCGAAGCCGATTGAACGTATGCCTGAAGCTATACTCACTCCCCATAGTTCTCTGTTCCCAATCTGGAACCTCTCCCTCAGCTCTTCAAACGGCGTATGGGGGTACCGCAGGAATCATTAAAAACATTGGCTGTAGTTCACTCTGGAGTAATAGTGCAGCGCAGTTCAGGAGAAATTGAGCCCCTTGGCAACAAGTTTCCCAAGGGGACTTTTCTTAAGGACTACCGAGAGCCTGTCCCTGTCTATGTACATCTGGACCGGTGGTTCAATTGCCAGGAAATATCCGTCTCCTGCATAGATCCTGTATGACTGGTCAGGCACCTGTGCAACCTCAACGACTCCAACGGGAATCCTTTCGCAGTCAACATCATTGCAGGGGCCGGGGACAGTCTCCATCCTGAGGATTATGTAGTACCCCTTTTCACCGTACTCCCTGAGGGATCGTTCGATGGTGACTTTTCCTTTTCCAACAGGAATGGTTGTGTTGCTGTCCATACTTACTGCGGGAATTTCTTCCGGTAGGTTTCCATGGATTCTTTTATTTCCTTTATGGCAAAATCCATGCCTTCCCATCCCAGAACTTCAGTCTTCTTTTTCTCAAGAATCTTGTAAGTCTGGAAGAAGTTGGCTATTTCCTTGAGCGTGTGCTCAGGCAGATCACTGTAGCTCTTTACGTGTCTGTATCTTGGGTCGCCTTCTGCAACCATGAGGATCTTGTTGTCCTGGTCACCCTGGTCAATCATCTTCATAACTCCAACCGGCCTGGCCTCAATGACTATTCCAGGGTATGTTGGCTCACTGGTCAGAACCATCGCATCCAGGGGGTCGCCATCTGCATAAAGGGTCTGTGGAACTGCACCATATTCTATGGGGTACATTACAGATGAGTGCAGCACCCTGTCAAGGACAACCATGGGGAACTTCTTTGAAATCTCGAATTTATTCTTGCTGCCCTTTGGAGTCTCAACTATTACGTAAAGGTGCTCAGGTGGTTCGGGCCCAGCAGAAATTGTATGCCAGAAGCTGTTGTTTTTTTCCATTGCTACAACATGCCACAAGAATATATATCCATTATTTCGGGGAAACCTTCATGCTTCACATTTATGAGATAGCAGATCATGTGCATGCTGCAATGCCCGGAAAAAGATTCACTGCCTACAGTCCTTTCAGGGTAAGCTTTGGCGGTGGAGGCACTGATATTTCCCCCTTCTGCGACAATTACGGGGGAGCAGTGGTCAACACTACCATAGACAGGGGAGTTACCGTCATTTACACACCGGATGATTATGATCTGGAGATATCTTCACGGGATTTCCTAAAGAGCGTTCTCATAGGAAAGGACACCGGCGACAATGAAGTGTTGAGCAAGATGACAAAACTCCTTGAAAGCAAGGGAATCTCCAAGGGCAGGATCGCCATAAACAGCGGCGTGCCGCCAGGATCAGGCCTGGGATCGTCCAGTGCCCTTACCACCGCACTTCTTAAACTCATTTACCTTATCCAGGGGAAGAGCGTGGACCCATGGAACCTTGCAAGGGAGGCTTTCAGCCTTGAACACGACTATTTCGGCATTACACTGGGAAAACAGGACCCGTTCGCAGTGAGCCTTGGCAATTTCAAGTATATGGAATTTGCCTCAGGGAAGGAACTGTCAACAGATCTTTCACGATACCCGGATTTTATGGCGGAACTTGAGAAGAGGACCCTTCTCGTGTACACAGGCAACACCAGGGAAAGCACTTCGGTACTCCAGGAACAGGTGGAAAAATCCCGTCACGGCGACAGTGACATAGTTTCGAACCTGAAAGTCATGAAGAATCTTGCAACCGAAATGAAGAATTCCGTACTTTCAGGAAACTTTGAAGGCTTCTCCTCTGCTGTTAATGCAGGCTGGGACATAAAGAAACAGCTTGGAAAGAAGGTTTCCAATGAAAGAATTGATTCCCTCATCTCATTCGCACTGGAAAACGGTGCCCAGGCAGCAAAACTTATGGGCGGTGGCTCAGACGGGTTCCTTCTGGTAATTAGCAGGCATGGAAGTGTTCAGCAACTGCAGAAAGCTCTGATGGATTCATCAAATTTTGTCGTCAGGGTATCATTTGACAGGAATGGCACACGGGCATTCCAGTCGAGCGAAGCAGAATAACTTTCACGACAATGGGAGTTGCTCATTCAAACTCTTTCATTACCCAAATGGGCAAATCATGAAAATATTAGGTGCGGGTTTAATACGCCATAAGCAACTAGAATTATGTTAGAACTTGTTTAATAATCTTATCAGCCCCAGTGCAATTGCCGTTATCGGCGCATCCCCTGACCGTTCCAAGATTGGCCATGCAGTGCTGCAAAATCTCGTGAATCAGGGGTTCCATGGTAAGATTTACCCCATCAACCCGTCCTGTGATGAGATCCTTGGGCTAAAATGCTACACTGAAATTTCTTCAGTCCCGGGAAAAGTGGATCTCGCAGTCATTGCACTTCCAGCAAAGCTCGCACCTTCCGTCCTGCAGGAATGCATCAAGCAGGATGTTGAATTTGTCATAATAGTTGCCGGAGGCTTTTCTGAACTGGGAGAGGAGGGCAGGAAACTTGAAGACAGCCTGAAGGAAAAGCTAAAGGGGACAAGAACAAGGCTAATCGGACCAAACACTGTAGGCATCATATTCCCTCATTCCAAGGTAAATACTGCACTGACACCCGGGGAAAGAATTTGGTTCCCGGGCGAGGGCCAGATAGGTTTCATATCCCAGAGTGGTGCCCTGGGGCTTCTTATTATGGATTCCCTGGCAGAAAATGGCACAGGGATATCGGGGTTTGTGAATATTGGAAACCGTGCGGATATAGATGAGGATGACCTGATGGAAATGTTCCTCGAACATGATGAAACCAGGTCAATTGTTGCATATTTGGAGAGCATCTCCAATGGTGAAAAGTTTTTCAGGACCGTTAGGGACGTAAACATGAAGAAGCCCGTAACGATCCTGAAAACCGGTAGGACAAGTGAGGCATCAGCAGCAGCGTCATTCCATACAGGGGCGCTTGCCACTGATGACAGGGTTCTTGACGGAATTCTTAGGCAGGCAGGAGTGGTCCGTGCCTATAGTGAGGTTGAACTCCTTGACTTCGGCCGGGCACTGGCATATGCCAGGCCACTTGAAGGGAAGAGGATTGCAGTGCTGACCACAGCAGGCGGAGTTGGAGTCCTCACCACCGACCTGCTTACAACTGAAGATTCGAGGCCTGCACTTTCAATGGCAAGATTCAGCCAGGAAGAAATAGGCCAGTTGAAAGAGCACGCACTTCCCATTGCGTCCCTAAACAACCCAATTGACCTGACAGCAGACGGGAGCACCCAGTCGTATGCTTCCATCCTTGAGATACTGGCTGAATCCGGTAATGTGGACGGAATTATCGCCTATGCTCTGCCACAGACCCCGAAAATAGATACATCAGTAATAGGGCCAATTGTTAACGCAGCCAGGAAAAAGACCGTTGTGGTGGGAGTGATTGGAAACAGGCTCACCAGGGATCTGATGGTTGATCTTGAAAAGGCGAAGATACCCGCATACCCATCTGTGCCGAGGACTGTGTCTGCGATGAAGGCCCTTTACCTGAGGAGGATGTATTTGAGGAGGCTGTCAAATGACCACTGAGACCGGGCTTAAACCGGGAATGAGGAATATTACTGAATTTGAAGCCAAGGCAATTCTCAGGGAATACGGAATAGTGACCCCGAGAGGGATAGTCTTTGAATCATTGCCTGATAAAATTGAGCTCAAATTTCCGCTTGTTCTGAAAGTCTCTGACGCTTCCATCATCCATAAGAGCGACGTCGGCGGGGTAAAGGCGGGAATAGTGGGACTTTACGATCTCATTGAAGAATACGTCGCAATGAAAAAGAGGTTCCCCAATTCAGAATTCCTTCTGGAAGAGATGGCTCAAAAGGGTGTTGAATTCATTGTTGGAGTGACGCGTGACCCGGTGTTCGGACCTGTGATCATGCTTGGAACCGGCGGAATATACACCGAACTGTATCAGGACGTTGCATTCAGGAAGCTGCCAATTGGCAGGGAAGATGCACTTGACATGATTCAGGAAATAAGATCAGGAATTTTCTGCAAAGGGTTCAGGGGAACAAGGATAGATTGTGAAGAGATAGTTGGCCTTCTTCTTAAGGTGAATGGCATGATTTCCGGGGGGAAAGTGGATATTCTGTCATTGGACCTCAATCCAGTAATCGTATCTGCATCTGGAGCTGTTGCAGCAGATGCAAAAATCTCATTTTACAGGTAAGAGTGGAACAATCTACCATGACACTCTTTATCATGGAAAATGTTTTTTAAGCATTGCATGACACTTATTCACAGAACCTTGAAAATAAGCCCTGACAAACAATGACATGCTACATATTTCTGGGTAACACTTCATATAGTCAAATCTCTTTGAACATATGAGATTATTTATGTCTGCATATGAGACCCTGCTTTCCGGCAAACCCGGTGATAAATTGTTCCTGCTTGGAAACGAAGCTATAGCTCGTGGAGCAATTGAGGCGGGAGTGGCTGTCGCTACCACATATCCTGGAACCCCGTCCAGCGAAGTTGGTGACATTCTCTATGAAATAGGGGCAGAAGCAGGGATGAAATTCGAATTTTCCGTCAATGAAAAGGTGGCCATGGAATCGGCATTCGCTGCCTCACTGGCAGGGCTGAAATCCTTTGTTTTCATGAAGCATGTGGGACTTAACGTTGCCTCGGATGTGTTGATGAGCATATCTTATACGGGAATCCGTGGCCCAATGGTCATCATGTCTGCAGATGACCCATCAATGTTCTCCTCGCAGAATGAACAGGACAACCGTTATTACGCACATTTTGCACATGTCCCTCTAATTGAACCTTCAAACCCTCAGGAAGCAAAGGATTTCCTCAAAGTAGCTTTCGAGATTTCCAAAATGGAGAGCCTTCCAGTGATATTCAGGACTACCACAAGGATAAGCCATATGAGGGGTACGGTAACACTTTCACCTGTTTCTGCACCAAACTTAAAGGGAAGATTCGCGAAAGGAGGCAGGAGTTTTGTATCACTACCTTCAAACTCATATGACTATAAAGACGAGCTTATCGATAAAATGAGACGCATTGGCACGCATGATTTCCAGGGAATCCTGAACAGAAGTGAAGGAGACCGGGAATCCAGGATCGGATTCATAAGCTCGGGAGAAGCTTACAACGTCCTCAGGGACGTGCTCGACAAGCACCAGGTTAATGCTGAAGTACTGAAACTTGGCATTACAAACCCTATGCCAGAAAACATAGCCAGAGAATTCCTTTCGAGGCATGGAACCATCATTGTTGTTGAGGAAGTTGACCCAATTATAGAATCAGATATACGGGCAATTGCAGATGTTGGTTTTCCTGAAGTGACTGTCCTTGGTAAGATGGATGGTACAGTGCCAATGAGCCATGAGACATCCCCCAACACACTGGAAGAAGCACTTGCCGGTATTCTTGACTTCAATATTACAGACAGAAAACCATACAAACAGGAACAGGAACTGCCTCCAAGACCCCCTGTACTTTGTGCGGGATGCCCACACAGGGCCACATATTTTGCGGTGAAAAGGGCAGTGAAGATGCTCAAACTGGACGATCCAGTATATTCTACAGACATAGGCTGCTACTCTCTTGGCAATTACGAGCCTTTCAGTGAGGCAGACATAATGCTTGAAATGGGTTCATCTATTGGCGTTGGATCAGGGTTCACAAGGGCGACCGACCAGAGGGTGATCTCATTTATTGGCGACTCCACTTTCTTCCATGCAGGAATTCCTGCACTGGTAAATGCTGTAAACAACAATTCACGGATGCTTGTGGTGATTATGGACAATGACGTCACAGCCATGACAGGCCGGCAACCAAATCCCGGGACTCCTGTTTCGCAAACTGCAGGAAGGCAGAAAAGCCAGTCCATAGAAAATATAGTCAGGTCACTCGGTGTTGACAGCCTCAAGACAGTGGACCCTTACGATTTGAAGGAAACACTGGGGGCAATAATGGAAGGCCTGAAGAATGAGGGCGTGTCAGTAGTTATTGCAAAGCGCGAATGTGCAATCCTCCGTGACAACAGAATGAGGAAAGAAGGGCACGAAGTGAAGTACCACGTAGTTCCTGAGAGCTGTTCATCCTGTTTCAACTGTGTTGAGAATTTCGCGTGCCCTGCACTTTCGATATCCAATGGAAAAGTAACCATTGATCCCGTGCTCTGTGATGGATGCGGTGTGTGTTCCCAGCCTTACGTGTGTCCCTTCAAAGCCATTGAGGTGAGCAACGTTGAAAACTAACATACTGCTTGCAGGAGTGGGAGGGCAGGGAGTGTTGACACTGGGCCTCATAATATCCCGGGCTGCGCTTGAACAGGGAGAAAATGTAATCATGTCAGAGATACACGGCCTCGCTCAGAGAGGAGGTTCTGTGACAGTTGAAGTCAGAATTGGGAATTTCCGTGCCCCAATCATACCCGATGGCGATGTGGACCTCACTATTGGCATGGAACCGCTTGAAACAATGCGTTCCCTGTCAAGGGCCCCAACGGGATCCAGGGTTATTATGAGCACCGAGAAACTTGCGCCTGTGTCTTTAAGCATCAGGCATGAGGAATACCCTGATCTGCGTGTTTTGACTGAATCGATTTCAGATAATTTCCACCTGGGAACTATAGATGCCGTTTCAGTTGCGAGAAAATCCGGCAGTTTCAGGGCGGCAAATATAGCCATTCTTGGATTCGCCATTGGAACTGGTTGGCTTAACCTTTCACTTGAATGTACAAGAAACCAGATCCGCACTATTTTCTCAAAAAAGTCTCTTGAAATCAATCTCAAGGCACTGGAAGCTGGCCTTGAAATGGGAAAGTCAGCTCAACAGGAGTTTGTGGAGCGTTTAGCCTAGGGCTTGATGCCAAGATATTCGGTTATAATCCTGTAGGTCAAGCCCCAGACAATCCATCCGCCATAATCCAAAGCTGGAAAACCGTTTTGCGGATGAGAGGCTCTCCTGTAGTCCAGAAGGTTGACAGTCTTGATCTCAGCCACCTCCGGCCCCGGTCTTGCGTTGGACAGGTCCTCCACATCAAGAACAAATGGATAGACTGACAGGTCCGGTGCCCTGAAGGAGGTTACCATCTGGAGCGCTTTCACGATCTGGTTTTCCAACAGTTCCAGGTTTACTTCTTCGCTGATCTCCCTGAGAAGGCCCTGTTCAATGGATTCACCATTCTTAATGTGGCCTCCCGGGAATGCTATGTTGCCGGACCACGGATCACCGGGATATTCCCTCCTCTTTATGAGCAGAGAAAGGTCCCCGTTCCTTAGAATGCCAACTGCAGCCTTTCCGTCAATCATATCATACTAAGATAGAAGATGTATGAAATCTGATACTTTCTGGCCCTCAGTTATCCCTAATTTCTTGGCTTCTTCTGAAACACCAGCAGCTTTGCTGTCTAATAGTGTTTTCAAATCGTTCACTCCGGAAACCCTTACAGCACAGTCCCCGAGTTTATTTGCGGCCTCCAGGTTAAGATATCCGCACATCACGAAACCCTTCCTGCCCTTCAGGAGAAGGAGTGGCGCTTTAGACATTGGTACCCTAATGTATTCGTACTTAGAGCCTGAAATTTCTACAGTGTCTGCTTCGATCATTCTCCTACATGTTATGCTGAAATAAAGGAATTTTGCACTGCAAAAGCGGCATGAGATTATTATGTAAAAAGCTTGTAAAACAAAGCGTTTTTGAACTAATAAAGATTAGAAATGGTTATATAGAAGTTTATTTTTACTTGCTGAGGACTTATGATAGGTGGCCAACCAATATTCATATTAAAGGAAGGTACGAGAAGAGAAACCGGCAAAGACGCCATGAAAAACAATATTGACGCAGCAAAGAGCATTGCAAATGCGGTCAGGTCAAGTCTTGGCCCAAGAGGAATGGACAAGATGCTGGTCGACTCCCTCGGTGACATTGTAATAACAAACGATGGAGTTACTA
This sequence comes from Thermoplasmatota archaeon, assembly GCA_023489435.1. Classification (GTDB taxonomy): domain Archaea; phylum Thermoplasmatota; class Thermoplasmata; order Thermoplasmatales; family Thermoplasmataceae; genus JAJZOM01. The sequence goes on along the minus strand of JAMDCA010000046.1, from coordinate 26,416 downwards.
TTCTCAAGGAAATGGACGTGGAACACCCTGCTGCCAAGATGATGGTGGAAGTTTCGAAGACCCAGGACACCTTTGTGGGTGACGGGACTACCACTGCCGTTATTGTGGCAGGAGCACTTCTACAGGAAGCAGAGAGCCTTATTAACCAGAATGTCCACCCGACAGTTATTTCTGCAGGTTACAGAATGGCCGCAGATCAGGCCAAGAAGATTCTTGAAGAGATTAAGAAGCCGGTGAAGTTCACAGACAAGGAACTGCTGATGAAGATGGCAGCCACATCCCTGAGCAGCAAGAGCGCTTCCTCAAGCAAGGATAAACTTTCTGAAATTTCGTACGAGTCAATCAGGGCAGTTGCAGAAAAAACTGAAAACGGCTATTCTGTGGACTTCGACAACATCCAGATCGTGAAGAAACAGGGAGGAGACATCGAGGACACACAGCTCATATACGGCATCATAGTGGACAAGGAAAAAGTCCACCCCGGCATGCCGGACTTCGTCAAGGGAGCAAAGATTGCGCTGCTCAATGCCGCACTTGAAATCAAGAAGCCTGAGTTTGACACAAACATCAGGATAGATGACCCGTCAATGATCCAGAAATTCCTTACCCAGGAAGAGACGGTCCTCAAGGACATGGTCAGGAAAGTAAAGGAAAGCGGGGCAAACGTGCTCATCACACAGAAAGGAATCGATGACCTGGCCCAGCATTACCTCTCAAAAGAAGGAATTTACGCAGTCAGGAGAGTCAAGAAGAGCGATGTTGAGAAGCTATCCAAGGCCACTGGTGCAGCCATTGCATCGTCGGTGGATGAACTCAGCCCACAGGACTTGGGCTCTGCTGATGAAGTGGAGCAGGTAAAGATCGGTGAAGATTACCTTACATTTGTAAGGGGTTGCAAGAATCCCAAGGCAGTGAGCATACTTGTCAGAGGCGGAACCGACCATGTTGTGGACGAGATTGACAGGTCAATAACTGACTCCACCCATGTTGTGGCAGCAGCTGTTGAGGATGGAGGATATGTCACAGGTGGAGGATCAACCGCAGCAGAAATCTCTCTGAAACTCAGGGAATATGCCTCGAAAGTTGGCGGAAGGCAGCAGCTTGCAATAGAAAAATTTGCAAACGCACTGGAAGAAATACCAAGAGCCCTTTCTGAGAATGCTGGCCTCGATGCCATCGATATACTCATAAAGATAAGGAACGAGCACGCAAAGGGAAAGAAGACCGCGGGAATCAACGTATACAGCGGAAAAGTCGAGGAAATGGACAAAGTTGGCGTCATTGAGCCTGTCAGGGTAGGGAAACAGGCAATAGAAGCAGCAACTGAAGCCGCTGTCATGATCCTGAGGATTGACGATGTAATCGCCACAAAAGGATCAAGAGGACCAGCCGGCGGAATGCCACCAGGCGGAATGGGTGGCGGAGAGGATTAAACTTTCTAACCAATACTGGAACTTAAGGTTCCAATAATCCCATTTTTGTTTATTACCGGATCTCCCCCAAGCGACATTCTTTTTGCACCATCTTTTGTTTCAAAACCAAGTTCGTGCATATACCTGTTCAGGGTTGTTCCTTTCAGGGTTCGTATTTTGCCGGCCCTTCCTGACATTATCTTGGAAACTATTTCTGGTATGTAGCTCTCATCTCGGGAAATTCCCACAATTCCTTCCCCGATTGACGGGTAAACGAATGCCTCGAGTTCTTCTCCATTTACAATTTCATAACCATTTGAAACAGGGAGACCAGAGAGCGCTGAACCTCTTTCTTCACCGGAGAATTCCATATCCATTGAAAAGTGCCGCCCAGACAGTTGGCCAATTTTCCTGAAATTTTTTCTTTCATAAGGTTTGATATCACCATTCGCCACGGAGAAATTCTCATAACTTGCTGTATCCATAAAACCCATTTTTCTGTACAATTTAGCACCATCCTCGCTTGCTCTCAATAGAATGGATACTGCACCCTGGCTTTTCAGCCGATCAATTGTACACTGTGTTAGTGCCATTCCGAGGCCAATTCCACGGAATTCCCTGTGGACACAAATAGATCCAATCCAACCACTCCTGCCCATTGATATTGACATTCCCGTCCCTATGATTTTTCCTCTGTCTGCGGAGAAAAACATGGTGGTTCCCCTAAGACTTCGGTACCACCTGAATATATTTTCATCGGAGGATGCAAATTGATATTCTCTCAGGAAGTCCCTGAACTTTGTTTCCATATCAGCTGATAATGGTTCAATGGTGAATTCAGCCATCAATTTATGTATGGAAACATCCAATTAATGCTGATCCTCTGTGGTTTTGTGACACTGAAGATAAGATAAAGATTATATAAGCTCAAATTCTGTTGCCTCGTGGAAACCCCATATGTAGAAATCTACAAGAAGCAACACTACGGTCTCGTAGGGAAACACTCCGCCGTCAAGGTCTGCCACTGGACCAAGAACGAACTGACGGGTGGCCGCGGATGCTACAAGGGAGATTTCTACGGAATAAAGTCCCACCAGTGCGTCCAGATGACCCCTGCACTGAGCTCATGCACAGAGAACTGCTCATTCTGCTGGAGATTTCAGGGTTTTGACAGCATGCATATTTCTGATGAGGACGATCCGGAATTTATTCTTGAGGAATCTATAAAGGCACATAAAAAACTCATTTCAGGTTTCAAGGGAAATCCGAAAGTAACAGAAGAGAAGTGGAAAGAAGCGGAAGACCCGAAACATATTGCCATCTCCCTGACTGGAGAGCCAACCCTCTACACCAGGCTTGGAGAATTCATCGAACTTGCAAAAAGGAGAGGGATATCGACTTTTCTGGTTACTAACGGTACGCTTCCAATGGTGCTGGAAAAACTTGACCCGTTGCCCACACAGCTTTACGTTACCACAGCTGGACCCACAAAAGAGATTTTCTTTGATCTCCTGAACCCGTCCATAGGAAATGCGTGGGAGAACTTCAACCGCACTCTGGAACTGCTTCCTTCACTTGATACCAGGAAAGTCATAAGGCACACGCTTGTGAAGGACGTCAACATGCCCTATATAGAGGAATATACCAGAATGGACAGAATTGCTGAGCCACATTTCATAGAGTCAAAGGGCTATGTGCATGTGGGCCAGTCGATAAACAGGCTGGGCATTGACAATATGCCTTCCCATGACCTTATTCTGGAATTCAGCAGACAGCTTGGTGAAAACTTAGGCTACGAGCTTACCTCTGAAAGAAGGGACAGTAGAGTTACGCTCCTCGCAAAAGATCCGTCTATGGCAAAAATCGATTTTAAAGCCATTGGCTCAAATTCCCTGTAATGAGCCACCAAGGCATTGTTTACTGCCTTTTTTCTTCACGATTTTTGAAAAATAACCTATGAAGAATTGAATTATATGTGTACTGGATACTGAAACGGTGCATATATGTTGGATTTTACCTTTTCAGAAGAACAGGAAATACTGAGAGATTCTGTTAGGAGATTTGCGAAAAAGGAAATTGCCCCCAGGCTGCCTGAAATGATCCAGAAAAGGCGCATTCCCAAGGAAATAATGGATGGCCTCAGGAAGTTGAACCTTCTTGGAATGACCGTGCCTGAGAAATACGGAGGGATGGGGGCAGATGCTGTTACCACTGGAATTGCGGTGGAAGAGATTGCCCGTGTTGATCCAACGGCATCCATTCCTGTCATGTTCCTTGTTGACAACGCCTGGTCTTATCTCCTGGGCAGATTTGGGACGGAAGAGCTCAAAGAGCAGATACTCCCTCAGGTCGCGGCAGGCAGGATCCTTACAGGAATTGCGTCCACAGAACCCAACTTTGGTTCAGACATCGGGTCAATGACCACTGTGGCCGACAGGAAAGGCACCAATTACATCATAAACGGGGAGAAGGCGTATATCAGCCTAGTCAAGGACATCAAGGAGATGGGCGGAGGATATGTCACCGTTGCAAAAACAGACAGATCCAGGGGAACTTCTGGCGTATCGCTTTTCTATGTTCCACACAGCGATGAATACCTTGAACTGACTCCTCTTGAGGAAATGGGAAGAGAAGGCTCAACCTGGGGTTCAATCAGGATCAAGGATTACCCGGTTCCAGAGAAGTATCTCCTTGGCCCATTGAACGGAGGTTTCAAGATTGTGCATCTCGGTTTTGAATTCGCAAGAGCCATGATTGCAGTCATTTCTGCTGCTTCAGCAACAACTGCACTGGAGAACGGAATGGAATACATGAAGGAAAGAAAGGCATTCGGCCAGGCAATAGGAAAATTCCAGGGGCTCCAGTTCCAGCTTGCAGACCATGTGGCAAGGATGGAGGCCGCAAGAACACTTGGATACAAAGCACTCTGGATGTATGACATGGAGCAGAAGGATGGCAAGTTCTCAAGATTTGAAGTTTCCAAGGAGGTTGCAATAGCAAAACTTCTTTCCACAGTTTGGGCCTTTGACGCAATCAACGACGCACTCCAGTGGCATGGCGCCTACGGTTACACCAAATACAACCCACAGGAACTTGCCCTCAGGGGAATAAGGTCTTTCCAGCTTGCAGAGGGTTCCAGGGAAGTAATGAAAACCATTATAGCAAGGGAAGCCCTTGGAAAAGAGTTCATGAAATCTTAGGTGCAATATCGATGTCTGAAGCTGATGAAATTAGCATAGATGAAGTGAGGAAGCTTGATCTCAGGGCAGTAAAGGTTACTCACTGTGAAAAGGTTGAGAAGTCTAGAAGCCTTCTCAAGATACTTGTGGATGTTGACGGAAATGAAAAGCAGATTGTCTCAAGCATTTCCGAATATTATGAACCGTCTGAACTTGTTGGCAAAACCATTGTCATTGTCAACAACCTTAAAAAAGCAAAATTCATGGGACTTGAAAGCCAGGGGATGCTTCTTGCTGTAGAGAGGGACGACCTGCTTTCCTTACTCACAACAGACAGGGAAGTGCCTTCGGGATTGAGAGTTTCCTGATATGACTGCAATTATTGAGAAATACCGGCCAAAGAACACATCCGATCTAATTGTGAGCCAGAAGATACTCCAGGAGATCAGGAGCTGGATCAACCTCTGGAAGGAAGGCACACCGGTAAAGAGGGCCCTTATCCTTTACGGCCCACCTGGGTCTGGAAAGACAACCACTGCAGTAGTTCTTGCCAAAGAGGCTGGAGTCCCGCTTATTGAAATGAACGCTTCCGATGAAAGAAATGCGGACGCAATGAAGCGTATTGCGCTGATGGCATCCCAGTACGGTGATCTTATGAACATAGGTTCCACAAACGAAGCCGGGTTTGCCAAAATCATACTCATCGATGAGGCAGACAATATCTTTGAAGGCAGAAGCAGGGCAACTGGTGGAGATTCCGGAGGCATAACCGAACTTTCCAAGATAATAGGCAGGACGCAGAACCCCATCATACTTACCATGAACGATTTCTACGCATTCCGGAGAAAATCAGCAGCCAGGGATATTATCAATAATTCAGTGGTGCTTGAATACCGCCAATACAAGCGGCGCGGCGACAGTGACCACAAGATGTTCAGGACAAGGCTTTCACAACGCCTCAGGGAAATTGCAACGACTGAAGGACTTAGATATTCGCAGGAACTCGTGGACAGGATCATGGAAAAAAATTCAGATGATATCAGGGGCACTATAAATGATTCCCTGAGCGCATTCAGTTACACCGATGAGCCTGAAATTTCTTCTGAACTGACATACAGAGACATCCAGACCAACATTTACAACACAATCCACACGACTTTCAAGGATCACCGGTACGAGAAAACACTGTCTGAGCTGATGGACAAGGATTTTACCACTGAGGATTACCTCATGTGGATAGATAAGAACCTCCCTGCAGAGGCCCCTGACCTCAAAGACCTGTCGGAAGCATTTGACATGCTGTCCCAGTCGGACAGGTTCATTGGAAGGGTCATAAAGAAACAGCACTACGCTTTCAAGGGTTTTGCTGAGGAGATTGCAGCGGGAATATACACGAAACTGGAAAACCAGAACCAGAGTTACGTAAAATACGAATTTCCATCCTATATTATGAAGATGTCAAGAATGAGGGAAACCCGGGAAGCGAGGAAGTCGCTCATGACGAAATTCTCAAAATTGACACACAGCGGCAGGAAGAGGACAAATGACAACCTCTGGTTCTTCTCCAGATTCATAAAGGACAGGAAGAATCTTGAGGAACTCACCCTCAGGCTTGATCTTTCGGATAAGGAAATCAACATTCTAAAAAAGCGCTGAAATCTCTTTTTCCTCTTTCCCGGTAAATTCCCTGTGAAGATCAATAAACTTCTTGCATTTCTTAATGGTGCCACTTGTCACAAGGGTTTCAACGTCCCTGTAATTTTCTCCGATGTAAGAAATGACCTGATCCTTCTGGAACTGATTGGTGAGGAAAATTGCATATGTGCCGTTAAGGAATTTTCTTCTGGCCCTGAACATTCGGGAAAGGTTCTTTTCAAGATCTGGAAGCAATGATGATAATTTATGGGAATGCAGTACGATGTATCTCTTCCTGAGCTCTGATCCTTTCAACGAGGTTGGATTAAAATCCCCCTAATTTATGTATCGCCATATGGGGAATTGCCATTTGAATAGAATTGGCAGCGTCACACAGAGACCGTGATAAACAACATTGCATGCGTTCTGCTAACATATTTATAGGCAGTTAGTCTACAGCATCATTCACGATAGATAGAGGTTAGATTTAGATGCCAGAAATACAGAGCACCACCACAGTAGTCAGGGACGCATGGAAAAGTCTCAAAAAGTCTGAAATTTACAATCTTCACAAGCAGAGAATGATCTCATGGAGAAACGGCCCTGCTCTAGAGAGAGTTGAATTCCCTACACGAATTGACAGAGCAAGGGCACTTGGATACAAGTCCAAGAAAGGATTTGTTATTGTCAGGTCGAAGGTCAGGCGCGGAGGCAGAAACAAGGAGCACATAATGGGAGGAAGAAGGCCCAGAAGAAAGGGTATTTCCAAACTTACCCCCAAGAAAAGCATCCAGTGGATCGCCGAAGAAAGAACTGCTGATAAATACCCGAACATGGAAGTCCTTAACTCGTATTATGTTGGAGAGGATGGATACTACAAGTATTACGAAGTGATACTCGTGGACAAGAACCAGCCTGAAATTACCCATGACCCAACCATTTCCTGGATTGCAGAACCACAGAATACCGGAAGAGTCTACAGAGGTCTTACCTCAGCCGGATACAAGAGCAGGGGACTCATGACAGGAAGAACAGGTAGCTCAAAGAGCCGCCCGTCCATAAGAGCAAACGGCAGGCTCAGGAGATAATTTCTTTCTAAGCCGAGGTGGCCCAGCGGTACGGCGCCAGACTTGAGATCTGGTTCCCTTGTGGATCGGGAGTTCGAATCTCTCCCTCGGCGCATTTTCAAAAAATCCATTCCGCGTGATTTCACATTATTGGTTCTTGAAGACCTTCTGCTCAGGCAATTATTGGAAAGGCAAACTAATTTTTGTTCAATTTGTCAGCAATTACATTATTCCCATATTTCTGACAGAATAAAGCCGGCCATATAACAAGACAAATGATCCAGAATGCGACAGACTTAAATGATCTGACAGCCTTGAATGGACACATGAATCTTGTGCTCATTTACGGGCCGTTTGCTTCGGGAAAGCTTACAATTGGCAAAGAGTTGCAAAAACTGACCGGTTACAGATTTCTAGAGAAAAATGCCATAAATAAGGCACCATTACAGGTTTTCCCCTTTGGAACCCCTGTGTTCAAGCGCATAACTGGTAGACTAAGATTGGATATATGCAGGGAAGCTGCCACCCATAATGTGGATCTCATCACATCGCTAGTTTATCTTGCCGGGGAAGATGACAATTACATAAAAGAACTCATAAATGCAGTAACTGGCGAAGGTGGTAAAATTCATTTTGTCAGGGTGAAGTGTGCTGAGGGTGTTTTATTGAAGAGGGTGTCAGAGAAATCCAGAGAAGGGAAAGGCAAGATCTTAGATCCTGATCAAATGAAGGAATTGCTCTACAAGAGCGATATTACAAGCAAAATAGCATTTGTTGAGAGCTTTGAAGTTGATAGTTCGAAAAACACCGCAGAAGAGTGTGCATTGCAAATAATGGAGCACCTGGAATCAAACAATACGAGCTGAAACTGGAATATGCAATTCGATGCAGGCATAAATGGGCTCATGATTATTATGCCAACATCACTCCTCCATTCTGTTCCTAGAGGGCGCATTACCATTGAGAGGAAGACTACCAGCATGTATGAATTGCAATGAAAGGGTATAAACAATTCTCACAGACTGAACCTGTAAAAGGCCATTATGAGAACGCAATCAACAACTTCCTCTTAAGATGAAACCTATGCCTTTGTATTGGATGGCAGCGCCTGGTTCTCAATCCTTTTACGCACCGATATTGCCAAATAGATTAGTATAGACAGTAACAGCAAAACAGCGGATATGTAGAACACAAGGTGCACTGAGTCCACAAAGCTGCTTGCTGAGAAGGTCTTCAGTGTAGCCCCGGTTCCGGCAAAAATCCCGTCCAGAACGAATTTCGGTGTTGCGAATTCCATAAAGAGAAACGCTAGCCCAATGCTCATAGTGTTTCCTACATTGACCAGCGTTGAACTGATGCCAGATGCCACTCCCCTCCTTGGCCCGGGAACCGCATTCATTATGGAGGACCTGTTTGGGGACGCAAAAATGCCCATTCCTCCACCTATGAGCACAAGAGGGAGAATCATCTGGATCTCTGTAATGTGGGTTCCAATATTAGCCATAATCAGGAACCCGGCCGCAGATACAAGGAGACCAACGATTACAGGTTTCTTGAATCCTATCCTGTCCGAAATAGAACCACTTATTGGACCCATTATTGACAGGGAAATTGACATTGGTATGAGGAAAATTCCGGCCTCCAGAGGGGTAAGGTTCATAAGGGGGCCCTGAAGGTAGAAAACCATAACCAGGGTGAAAGACCCTCTCGACAGGGAGTTAAGGAATATTGTCATGTTGCCAGCGTTGAAAACCCTGTTCTTGAAGAGTGATAGATCAAACATGGGATTAGGGCTCTTTCTTTCGATGAACACAAATAATCCTAAAAGTGCCATTGCCCCAAGAACCATTGAAGCTGTGGCATAAAGTGGAAGCCCTATAATCGCATTTATTGTTATGGCGAGCAGCAGAAGGAGAAGTGCAGACGCAAATGAGATGTTGCCACCCACATCCAGCCTGTGGTCAGAGGAAAGTGCAGAGAGTTCCCTGAGTTTGAAGAACGACCATGTAGAAGCGAATATGCCAATTGGAACATTGACCCAGAATATCCACCTCCAACCGACAATAGTTGTCAGGGCACCTCCCAGGATCAGACCTGTCACCGAACCTGCCACTATGGAAATCTGATTGATGCCCAGTGCTTTTCCCCTTTCATTGATTGGGAATGCATCCGTTATGATTGCAGCGCTGTTGGAGAACAGGAAAGCGGCACCAGTTGCCTGTATTATTCTGAATGAAATCAACTGGTCTGCATTCATGGAAAAACCGCAAAGGGCGGATCCTACTGTAAAGAGGGCAAATCCAATTGTGTAAAGCCTGACTCTGCCAAAGATATCAGACAGCCGGCCAAAATTCACAAGTACGCTTGCGATGACAAGCTGGTAACCCAGAATAACCCAGAGAACGTTGAAGGCGTTCATACCGCTCAAGTCCTTGCCTATTGTTGGCAGGGCGATGAGTACTATATTGATGTCTAATGACGCCATCAGAATGCCGATTGTGGTATTGCTCAATGCAACCCATTTGTACTCCATTTATTTTCACTCGAACTCGAAGATTTTCTCATCTGCGGCAAGGTTCCCATACTACAAGAACCAGATCAAATCTTGGATTCGGTAGATATGCCAAAATCAATAAAAAACGTTTGTAAATTATACTGACGTAAATAATTTATTCACTAAATGACCATTAAAGTGGATATACTGATCAGAACCAGCTCTTCCTGTCCATTTTTTTAATCTGGTCCCTGAGGCGGAGCTTGAAATCCTCGAAGTTACTTGCCTCAACAGCAAGTTCCCGAATGAGGGAAATATCTGTCCTCAACTGCTCCATTTTACCATCTCTGAAACCTGAAACATAACCTCTTTCCTTCTGGATAAACTCTACCATAAATTATCATGGGGAGACCCGTACCTAAGAGTATTGGTAATGCATAAAAATGAGAAAATGAGCTCATAACGAGTCATATGGCTCTGTATTCTCTTTGGGTACCCATCCGTACTCCCCAGAGGACTTTTTGACCCATGCCCATCCACCCATCTCAGAAATGAAAATTAAAATGTCTCCCTCATAGACTGTGAGCTCCCTTGAATCATAGTCCTGCAGAAAAACAGCGGATGAGCCGTCAATTTCCAGAATTTCCGAGGGAACAAATGCTTCGATTCCCTCTTCATTTTTGCACCAGAACCATTCCTTGTACCTTCCCTCATTTTTCCTTATGACCTTGATGTGCGATCCCTTCTTCATGGATATTGGATTCTCAAATTCTCTGGCATAATCTTTGATGACTCTGATTCGTCTTTCCACTGAAAATTCATGTCAGTAAGCGGATAAATTATTGCCAATCTTCCCAATCGTAACATTTCCTTAAATTTCAATTGTGGAGGACTTTTCCCCTGGAAATCTGGGCGGCAACATAAATGAGCAGCAATCCGAGGATCACACTAGCTGAAATAGACAGCACAGCCTGGTACGGATCGTAGAAGTCCGTCCTGATGAGCGAAAGATAACCGCCCACCTGCTGAGGTATTGGCAGAGAGCCCTGATGGGTGAGCACCAGCAGGAGTATCCTGAGACTTACTGATACAGCCAGTGCGCCAATATAGATAGCATGGTCGACCCTGTGCAGGAGCCTCATTACAAGAAGGTAGTAACATAAACCTTCTGAAGCGGCTGCATTGAGTATGAGAAGTGGAAAAATCTCGTTGAATACGCTGTTTATGTACTGAGGAGGTATAACTACCGAGAAGCCCTGTGCCAGAAGGCCCTGTATGAATGTGAAAGTAACTGCAACAAGTCCGCCAATGACTATGAATGAGATAATCACGTATAGTGTGATGCTCCCATAGACTGCCCTCTTCTGCCTTCTTGAGAAATAATCCCTGAACACGAGAAGTAAAAATATGGCAATTATGGAAAGGAAAACGCTCACCACAGAAAGGTATGTATTCAGGTCAAGCAGAGCACCAAGAGCCAGGATCAGAAATGCAGCGGACACTCCTTTTCGTGCCCTTAACACTCTTGGATCAACCAACTCCGGATAGTGCATTGCACTTTGATAATGCGGATGTATTTTATTATTGACTAGAATGTTAAATCGGCATTTCACGACAGATAGTCTCGACATATTTTTAAACAAAGATAAATTCCTGCTTTGTGGATATACAGGAAAAGATTGCGGGAGAAATCACCATTGCTGAGAACCCTGGTGAAACTATCAGGAAATGGCGGGAAGAGTTTCAGGTATCGCAATTGGATCTTGCAAAGTACCTGGAGATTTCACCTTCAGTAATCAGTGATTATGAATCTGGCAGAAGAAAGTCCCCGGGCGTGTCTTCAATCAAAAAAATTGTCCACGCGCTTGTGGAGCTCGACCTAAAGAGGGGAGGACAGGTTCTGAGGCGATACAATAGTGGCATGCCTTCAGATGCAGTGATAGACATCAGCGACTATAACCATGACATTTCACTGGAACGCGTTATAAGGTTGATCAGCGGTACCAACTACTCTTCCGTGGGACTTAACAGGTACATTCGCGGATACACGATTGTAGACGGAATTAAGGCAATCCTTTCATTCTCTTATTCAGAGTACAGTAAGCTTTATGGCTGGTCCAGCCAGAGAATTATCTTCTTCACAGAGGTAAAACTTGGAAGAAGCCCCATGATTGCCATTAGAGTCCATCCACTGAAACCTGCAGCCGTGGTTTACATCAAACCCGACAGGATAGACGACCTGGCAATAAAACTTGCAGATGTCGAAAACATCCCGCTCATAGTGACGGAACTTGATGTACAGGAACTCTCGAAGATCATGTCTTCACTTAAATGAGGCGCATGTAAGCATGGAGAAATTGGCTGGATAAAGCCTACACAATAATAATAGGGTATAACCATATCCCCATTTGACATGAAGGTCCTATCAGCCCCAGTAATTGCCGTCATTGTCATAATTGTAGCCATAGCAGGCGTTACGATTTATTCCGGCATATTTCCACCCGCATCGGTTGTTGAATCTGGAAGCATGCAGCATTCGAACAACTGGGAATTTGGCGTTATCAATACCGGTGACATAGTAATTGTCAAGAAAGTCAGTGACCCACAGAAAAATATTGTAACATATGTGCAGGGCAGGGAGACGGGTTTTTCCACATATGGAGACTTCGGGAACGTAATTCTCTATAATGCCCCGCAAAACCTTGTTGTGATACACAGAGCTATGTTCTACCTTTCCTGGTCAAACGGAAACCCTGTTGTTTCAGGCGCCAGTAACCAGAGCTGGATCACAGTTACCCAGTCTTATGTGCTGATAAAGGATGTGGGATATGCCCACCGCAATCTCCTCGTCAAGATAGGGGGTTTCAAGAACGAGAGCGGTTTCATTACAATGGGAGACCACAATCTTGCCACTGCATCCCAGTTTTTTTACAATTCCTCAATGAAGGCATATCTTGCTGCGGATGAGAATGTAGGCATAATCGGGCATCCTGTCACCGCTTCTGATATAGTTGGTGAAGCCCAGGGCCAGATACCATGGTTCGGGCTCATAAAGCTCAACATCATGAGGCTGCAGGGTACCTGGCAGTATTCAAATGACGTGCCAAACTTCAGCTATGAATACCTCGGGATATCAATGTTAGCCATTATTTCCCTCGTATTATTCCCATATTCTAAATTCATGAAGAGGGATGAGAGGAAAAACCATAAGAAATAGGTTATGATGGAAGGACATGAATCCAGTATCTATTGTGGCCCTTGCTTTGTCCATAATAGCCATTCTCCTGTGGCTTTACACTTTCTTTTTCCAGGCGAAGCTACCAGTTAAGAAAACCATAGAGGAACAACCCGAAGCCTCTCATGAAACAGTTTCCCCAAAACAGGAGAGCCAGACCATGCCAGACCTGGTAAAGCAAGAAAACCAGCTCAAAATATTGGAGCAGCAGATACAGTGGGAAACCCGCTTCATGGCGGAGACCCAGAAATTCTCCCAGATGGTGCGCAAGAACCTGGAAATGCTCAACACGAGGGTTGGAATAAAATTCGATGTAAAGCCGATTTCCGATGATTTCAAGAAGAAGCCCCATGGCCCAGAATTTGTTGATTCCATGGAAGTCTCTGACAACCATGGGAATGAATTTGAGGCGGACACATCGGAGTAGGATTTAACTATCCCAAGCGGGAGTGCTCTTTCCTGGAAATATGAAAAGAGGTCACGGCATTATTCTTTCGAGGTACCAGTTGTAGTCAAACGGCTGGAGATCTCCCATCTCCTGGCCAACACCCACAAACAGAATGGGCTTCTTCAACTGGTCAGATATGGTGAGAATTGCCCCTCCACGTGCATCAGTATCAAGTTTCGTTAGAATGACTGCGTCGAATGGTGTCTCTTTGTTAAAAGTCTCAGCCTGGTGGACAGCATCCTGGCCAATCATAGCATCCAGCACGAGAACTGTCAGGTCGGGTTTTGCGACTCTTTTCATTTTCTTCATTTCTTCAAGGAGATTCTTGTTTGTCTGCATTCTTCCCGCAGAATCAATGAGGACAAAGTCAAGATTTCTTGCGTGAGCGTGCTCAATTGCGTCAAATGCAACTGAAGCTGGATCGCTCCCAGTTTCGTGTCTTATGAGGTGAACTCCAATTCTGTCGCAGAGTATGCTGAGTTGCTCAATTGCGCCTGCCCTGAATGTATCGGAAGCTGCAACAACAACCCTCTTGTTGTTGGCTTTAAGGTAATTGGCGATTTTTGCCACTGTGGTTGTCTTTCCCGTGCCGTTTATGCCGAGGAAAAGTATGACCATCGGTTTTTTTGGAGGGTTGAGCAAATCAATGTCCGTCTCATTTTCTCTGAGAATCTCTTCCACAGATGCCCTCAGTTCGTGTTTGACATCTTTCATGCTTACGCGCTTCTTGCTGCCTGAAATAAAATTCTCCAGATCGCTTATAATCCGTTCAGCTGTATCAAATGAAACATCAGATTCAAGAAGAATTGTCCTGATGTTGTCCTCTATTTCTGTTTTCCTTATTTCCTGGCCGTTTTCTTCATTCAGCGCTTTTCCAAATTTCTTCTTGAATGATTCAAACATATCAATTCTTGGACCTCTGCTGTTCCTGTGCCTGCTGGAGCACTGAAACAAGTGAATTGTACCTGCTGGAAATCTCTGATCTCCTGCCCTGAACATTCTGGATGGAGGAATCAAGTTCCTTCAGGTTCTGGTCAAGCCTGGAAATGCTCTTAATTGAATCCTCTTCCACATAGAGATCTGAGCCGATGGGGACAAAAAGCTTGTCTTTGGAGTCTATTTTTGCCTTTGCAAAAATTCCTGCTCCTATGGAAACCCGAACATCCTTTGATGCTGATAGGCCTTCCTCCTTCAAAACTGCATAGGCCTTCCGGATCTCGTCCATACCCCTTACCAGGACTGAAAGTTGGGAATCGAGAGACTCCATAAGCGACCTGAGGTAATCCAGTTCCTCTGAAATGTTAATTTTTCCTTCGTTTTCCATAACCTTGTCCCTGAAAGATGTTCAGACTCTCTTCAAGAGCCTGCAATACAGGCATTCGTTCACCTGATAAATAGCTTATCAGTGCACCCCCGCCAGTTGAAGCATGTGATATCCTGTCCATAAGCCTCAGCTTTTCCAGCGCATTCAATGTGTGCCCTCCTCCCGCAATGGTCAGTCCATGAGAATCGGCCACTGCCTCCAGGATTTCCCTCGTACCCACAGAAAACTCTTCGATCTCGTACATTCCCATAGGGCCATTAAGGAATATTGCCCTGGATTTTCTGATTTCCTCCACAAAACGAGAAATGCTGTTGAGTCCAATATCCGCAAGAATCTGGTCATCGGGGACTTTGTCTTTAACTGAAAGGTTCCTTCCTGTGGGGTTAAGGACGAAGTCATCCGGGAGCATTAGTTTGCCAGGATATTTCTCAAGTATTTTCCTGCATTGATCAATGATCTCTGAATGATTCTTGTTATTCTTCATGATGAACTCTCTGTTCTTCTTCCCGATATCCATGCCCTTTGCCCATAGGAAAGCATTCGCTACCACACCACCGGCAATTATGCTGTCTACTGTGCCATTCTTGAGAAAACTGCTTGAAACGTTAATGCTGTCATCTATCTTTGCGCCAGCGAGAATTGCAAGTTTGGGATGGTCGTTGCCAAAAGTGAACCGGTCTATCATGGAGACTTCCTTTTCGATCAGCCTGCCTGCTATATTTGGCCTTATTCTCCTGAACCCAACAAGTGAAGTCTGAGCCCGGTGAATGGTCGGGAATGCATCAATAACATAGTAATCGAACAGCTCACTGAGGTTCTTGACGAAATGAGTGGATTCTGCAAGTTCTGCGTCCATGGGATCAATATCTGTTTCCTCAGTGTAGAACCTGGTGTTTTCCAGCATAATGATCTCCCCGTCTTCCATATGCCTGATTTTGTTCCTGGCCTCTGACCCAAACAGGGAATCGATGAACTCAATTGGCCTTCCGGTGATCTTCTCCATCTGTTCCGCGTGGGTCTTAAGTGAAGTAAAGTCGTCTTTACCAGGCCTGCTCTGGTGTGCGACCACGACCAGTTTTGAATTGTGAAGTTCCCTGATTGTATCCAGGTGGGACATGAATCTGTTGAGCCCCATCACTTCGCCTGAAATTGGGTTGATTGGCGAGTTGATGTCCACCCTCAAATATACCCTCTTCCCCTCAAGATCGAAGCTGTCGAGGGTGAAAAACTTAGCCGGAGATGAAGCCATTTCTAGGTTATCGTATATACAACATATATTCATTTCGAATGATGCCGCAACAGATGGAAAATAAGATAATAGCCCTGTTAATTTCTTCCCAATGAAGGGGCTGATTACGGCAGCCGGACTTGGGACAAGATCCGGCCTGGACGGGAAATTGAGGAAAGAAATGCTTCCCGTTTATGATATCAGGAATGGGAAGATCGCCTTGAGGCCCATAATTGATGTCATTCTCACTGAATTTGCAAGAAATGACATCGAAGAGGTCGCTGTTGTGGTTGAACCCGATGACAGGTGGACCATGGAATATCTTGAATCAAATTTTCCTGAGGCCACTCTTCTTTTACAGGAAGAGAGGCGTGGCTATGGCCATGCGGTCCTCATGGCTAAGGATTTCATCGGGACTGATGATTTTATTCTTAACGCAGGAGATGGACTTGTCCTCAATGATTATACCATCAAAAACATGGTTTCTGCCAGTGAGTCCAGTATATACCTTGCACTGATTCCAGTTCCAAATCCTGAGAATTACGGATGCCCCGTCATTGCCCGAGAAAATGGAAATCTTGTCGTTAAGGGAGTGATTGAAAAACCCCGCAACCCGCCGTCAAATTTTGCACTATGTGCCCTGTACCGGTTGACTCCAAAAATTTTCAACGAGATAGATGCATCCAGTGAAAATATAGAGCTTACACCTGCAATCGACAGGGTTATCAGGAAAGGAAGCCCCATATTTTCCGATTTTCTAGAAAGAAAAGAATGGGTAAGTGTGGGAAAGGCCGAGAGCTATGTTGATGTGTTAATGGCCACCCTTGAAAAAGCCAGAGGGAAAGTTATTTCGTAGGGCTGTCTTTCCAGATAGTTCTTGGATTTATGACTTCCTTGAGCTTCTCAATCCTTCTTCTGTATGATCTGAGGTCCCTTAGAATTATCCTTAATTCATCCCCAAGTTCCTTGGATTTCGTGTAGCCAAGCTTTGCGAGTTTCTCATGTGCAGGGTTATAGTAGTGTTCCTCAGCTTCAAGCCTAGGATTGGGGACACTTCTGATCTCGGGTGTTTTTCCATATGTTTCTGAATATATGCTCTGGACCTTGCTGGCCAGTTCATTGACCGAATAATGCTCATCGAACTGGTTAAACACCCTGTACTCTCCTTCCTTGGGGGGGTTGTTCAATGCCAGGTCCAGGCAGGTAATGCTGTCTTCAAGGGAAAGGAACCCTCTTGTTTGCCCGCCCTTTCCGTAGGGTGTGATGGGAAGACCTACCGTGGCCTGTGCACAGAACCTGTTCAGCGCTGTGCCCCAGACTTCATCAATGTCAAATCTGGAAAACAGGCCTATCTGATCTATTTCCTTTGTCCTTGTCCCGTAAACAACTCCCTGCATGACATCGGTGATCTTGAGTTTCCAGAGTCTGTTTGCAAACATGAGGTTGTTTGAATCATGGACCTTTGTCCAGTGGTACCAGGAACCAGCCTGTTTTGGGAATGGCAAATAATCTCTCCTGCCGTTGTACTCAATGTCAAAGAAGCCTTCCGGAATGTCAATGTTCGGAGTCCCATATTCACCCATGGTGCCCAGCTTCAGTATGTGGGCATTTGGAACATAGTCCTTTACTGCATAAATGAGGTTAAGAGTGCTGACAATGTTTTTCACCATTGTATCGGTAGCCTGCCTTAGACCCCTCATGGAATAAGGTGCAGATCTCTGTTCAGCCAAGTGCACTATTGCATCCGGCTTTTCTTTCTTCATGACTTCAAGGAAAAACTTCGGATCTGCAACATCTCCCTGGTGGAAAGAGATTGTTTTGCCAGTCTTTTCCTTGAGTCTGGTCAGTCTCTGCTGGAAGGATGGTATTGGTGTTATGGATTGTGAACTGACTTCCTTCACCCTCTTGCGGGTAAAGAAATTGTCGACCCCAACAACCTCATTTCCTTTCATTAACTCTCTTAAAGCAAGGGGCCAGCCAACATAGCCATCAATACCTAGAATCATTACCTTCATTTTATCCGCATTTCCCAAAAGGCTAAAAAGATTGCCGGATTTGATTAAAATGGATTAAATGGGCTCTTAATCCATAGGTCGGGGGTTCGAATCCCCCATACCTGTTTACTTCTGAGAGCTTTTTCATTGTTAACTTTTTGATGCGTGTGAGGATTTGATGCTTCTTTCAGTCTGTATCACAGAAGAACTCATGATAAGGACAGTTTGAAAGAAGATGGGTTATTAATCTTAGATGAAATCAAATAAAGAGTTCACCCGATTTCAGTAATAAAGGCTTCGCATCCATGCAGAGGAAGTAAATTCAAGCATTATCGGCGAAGATCCTAATGTAATCATTACTTAATTTGTTAGAGGGACAATAATACAACAGTCTGCTCGAATAAGGACTTTACACTATTAGATTCTAATCGTTTTTAAGGCGAACAAGCTGATTTAAATAAATACAGTTCCTAATCCCACTCAATTGTGACCTTAATCCTTTCAGGAGTTTTCGCTAACACTTTTTTTGGATAACCACATAAATACTTCTACCGTCTGTTGTTGAAACGCTATAGCTTTTGTATCCGATCCAAATCGGCGTACCTGCAGGAGTACCATTCCCTTCTATTTTCATAAATAGTTTAACAGATATGCCAATAAATATACTTCCTTAAGTAAATTTAATCCGTGGTTGGAGTGACCATAAAACTGCTGTCCCGTCTACAGAAAAATTTCTTCAGGTACTTCTCTTTTATTATTCTTTAACGAATGATCTAGTGCGGGATATTTCATTGAAGCCCATAGAGTGGTAAAGTAAAGCTGGTACAGGATCCCCTTGGCCTCCTCGTGAATTCACAATTGCTCCTTTTCCACCCATTTTCTTCAGCTCCATTAAAACCGCGATGCACACTACTTTGGAAAAACCCAGCCTTATGAATCCAGATTATGCGCCTACGGATTCTATAAGATCTATTTTTGAATTCTTGTCGTACCGGATAAGCCAATATGATGCGAAAGATCCATCCGGGGCTACAGTGATCCAATCCAGTTTTGAACGGTATTTTGGTGCATTGATGACGTTTCCGTAACTTTTGTTTGTGACCTTTATGGGTTAAAAGCCTCTCTGTGCACATTACCACGCTTCTGTAAATCTGATCTGTACCAGCCTACAGAAAAATGGCCCATCTCAATCGAATACACCAATCTTTGTGACACTTAACTTCAAGGCCTTGCTGCTGGAAAAAAAGAGCAAAGCATAAATCAGGTTTGAAACCATTGGAAAGACCATTGCCCAACTAGGTTGATTCAGCACGCCATCATTCAACAGAAACCCTGGAATGCCAAAAAAGGGGCTAAGAAAAGAAACACTTGAAAGCATGTTGTCCCCAGGCATTGTTGGAATTGATGATGTTGAGAAATTATTTGGAGCATACACTGTAGAAATTGTTATTGCTACAAGGTACAATACTGCAAATAGGGACGCAACTAAAAGAAGTCTCCTTCCGGATTTGTTAAGAAAAGACCAGATGAAAAAATTGAAAATGAGTATAAACGTGAAATAAATCAAGGAGCCAATGGAGAGATAAATTACAAACGAATTTGACGTATAGGGGATGGCTATTCCGCGATATATTGAATGAATGAAAAAGTAATATCCTGCAAGATTTAAGATTGCAAATGCGAATGAGGATGTTAGGAGTAGATACTTTCTTGAAAGAGAAATCTTGGTCACCATAGAGCACATTAGAATGATTCCAGCAATGGTCAGACCAATACTGGATATGCCGAGAATCTGCCCCAATATTGAGTTCATGAACACCATTGGGCCCCCATCACCCATGGACCCTCCCATTAAGATTGCCCAGAAAAGGAACGATAACCCCAAAGAGGAGAGGCCAATCTCACCGGCTTTCAGCACTTTCAATCGTACTGCAGGCGATTTAGGTGCTTGGTTGTAGTCGCTTACCAAGTGTCTCAAATAAATAACTTCTTTTTCTCTTATAAAGTTTAAGTGTATGTTTCTTAGATGGCCATCACAATCACCACGACAAGAGCAAACTTTCATTCCCCCAGGTGGTATTTTTGATCCTTGAAATTTAGTTCAACTCAGTTTTGTAACTAATGCAATTTTCTTCTGATCGAGAAGGATAAAATTTTGCCCACTCACAGTTAATTTTTTTCATTCATTTCTTGCACAATTTTGATAACTCATTGCTATGAAATATTCATTAGACAGATCAGTCAAAAGTTCTCCCCAAGAAAATCAGACTCTAAATCCACAGGAGGAGAATCAGTTCATAATCAAACTTCGACTGAAAAACAAAATGTCAGGAGTTGAATCTTGATCTACTGTATAGGAAGGAATTTGCCGTTCATAAAAGTTAAAAGTAAATGCGCCCATATTTGCATGGGCAATTTATAAACAGCTTTCAGGTTTCCTGCAAATGAGTTACCTTCTTATGACTCTCCTATGCTCTTTTTCAGCTGTTTGATTATATCTGTAAATCCTATGAAGAGCAATATTGTTCCAACTATTCCAAGGAAGATGGTAAGAATTGCACCAATCTTAACCAGTGAGTTGTTGAAGTGGCTGCCGACTCTGAACAGCCCAATAAGGACCATTATCACTCCGATAAGGAGAAGAATAGCAGCTATCAGGACTAGAAGCGCAATTCCTAGCAAGGTCCCAATTTCTGATGGGGAAATACTTGCAGTAGTGGTAGCGCTTCCCAGGTTTATAGAAGGCAGTACTATTGCAAGAAGGGCTATTACGCCAAGAACTACGAGGATCATGCCAATGAACTCAAGCATAGCGCCGGTTCTCCCGACAGAGAATTCCGGATCCAGTGATTTTAGGACAGCAAAGCCCCTGTAAAGCATAAAAACGCCAATAAGTGTCAATACTGCAGAAACTATGAGCGTTATCTCGGAATAGACAAGCAATGCCCCAACATTTGCGGTATTGAGAGATACACCACCGAAAGCAGCGCCTATTGGGCCCACGAGGTACCCATAGGACAAGGTCCTCATAAACACGAAATCCAGCACGATTCCCGCAACGAGCGCCAGAAACCCGACTATCGTATAGTATCTTAAGTTCATCATTCCCTGCAGGTATAGGCGTTTCTTTTCTGGCGTGTCAGTGATACTGCCAGCAGAAATCGTCAATGGTGACCCGCATGAAATGCAATTCTGTGCGAAGTCATCGTTCTCGGATCCACATTTTGAACAAAATTTTGCCATGAGAATTTAAAACTTGACAGTATAAAATTTTACGCACTAATGAAACTATCAACTCCCATGGATAATCTGCAGAATAGTATGTTTTCCTTGTAAGGCCGTCAACTATCCAGAATCACGTCTTGAGTATTTCGGGCCCAATGAATGAGCGTTATTATAAGACAAAGTCTGTCTCTTCACCATATTATCACCCTCAAGATACTGGAATATTACTTCCTTGTTCTTGGCAAGGAATTTGAGGATACAACTCCAATAGACCCGGGAAAAGACGTGCCTCCCTGACTATAATAAAGAGAAAGAACGTTATACCACCCCTCTGATTTCCCTGATACTATGCTTGCAACAGGCTCAACGCTCTGAAACTACTCTTCCTGTTATTTCCGTCATATGCTTTTTTTGAGAACCGGTTATTGGAACGGTAAACATAAATGGTTAGGAAACCACTTGACCATAATAATGCCAGTTATTACTGCACTTGCTCCCCTTTCTGTTCCCTTGACCAATTCATAATAAAATTGCCGAAATTATGAGGAATCTGGGAAATTTTTCCGTTAAGGGAGGATAATCTTCGTAAAAAGAGTCTACCTGTGGCACGAATAGCCGGGTCCAGGTTTCCCATATTCTTCATTCGGGCTTATTCTAGGAATCGGCTGCGAGTGGCTCTTTCTCTTTGCGGGGAATGCCTCTTGTGGCTATGCTATACACCAGAAGATAGAATGCAGCAAACATTGGAATGAGGAATACGTCATTGATGGCATACACAGTCTCAATGTACCAGAACAGAGCAAAACTCAGCAGAAGGGAGGATACCGCCGTCTTCACAGTAGCCTGTTTTACCTTCCTTATCTGTGACCTTAGAACATAGGCTGCCACGACTACGGTCAGGCATCCAACTATTACGCCGATGCCCGTGGAATCGAAATTCTGGGGAAAAAGGGCAATAAGAACAATTGCAGCCTCAAAAGCTTCCACCACCCCCACAGAATAACCAGTGGCCATAATTCCCCTTTCCGGTTCCTCATGTTTTCCTCCACCTGTGGGCGGGCCAAGCCTCTGAAACCTGAAAGATCTCCGGGCACTCCTGATAAGCCTGATTCCAAAGTAGAGGAGGAGAGTGGCTGATGCAATCCTTACATAGGTTATGGGAAGAAGGGCCATATAGTTCCCTGCCACAACTGTTGGAATAAAGACTGTGATTACGCCGAGGACCACTGCACCGTAGGCTCCAATCCGCTTGGAATCTGCATAGAGTGCCATTCCCATGGCGGAAGCCTCCGACATTTCAAGTAAAGTGATACCCAGCGCCGCGAGCATAATCGCCAGGTTAAACTGCATGATCACAGATTATTGCTTTTTATAAAAGACTTGGCTGCAATGATCAGAACTATTCATCAGGGAGCCTAAACTGTAAGACGCAATGGTGTTTCAGTCCAGAAATGCGAGGTCTCATATTCATCAAGTTTATCAGGTACGGGATAGCATGGCAACCCAGCTGCTGGAGTTTCTGAATATATTCATCAGGCTCTTTGTAGTCATAGACCCATTTGGTTGCCTGGTGCTCTTCATTGCCATGACTGCAAGCACAGACGTAAAAACGAGAAGAACCATTACTGTGGACGCAGCCCTTTATGGCGGCCTTATTCTGGTTTTCTTCGCAATCCTTGGCTCGTACATTCTCTATTTCTTCGGAATATCCATTGAAGCGCTGGAGATAGCAGGAGGCATCATTCTCCTGATAATGGGTATTGAAATGGTGAGGGAGGGCGACAGACCAAAGTCCATGGGCGGAGGCCAGACAGACCCGGATCTGGGAATAGTTCCCTTCGCAACCCCATTTATCGCGGGCCCAGGTGCAATATCCCTAGTCATAATTTTGATCAAAGGAAGCTTCCTGACCAATTACATCACCGATATCTTCACCCTTGCTTCCATTATTATGGTTATGCTGATCATCTATGTCTTCTTCATCTATTCAGCCAAGATTACGAGGATAATGGGGGAAAAGGCCCTGAAGGCTCTGACCAGGATATTCGGGCTTCTTGTTGCAGGATTTGCAATTCAGTACTTTATCAATGCAATTATTGCACTTGGTGTTGCAATACCGTAATCACGGGGACATGGTCCTGACCACTTCATCCACTGTCTGGTAGAATTCATCGCTTCTTGTATTCCTTGGCCGCTCCAGCGTTATAGGATGCTCGTCGATGACCGTGCTTGGCCTCCTGCTCAGTATAACGATCTTGTCGCTCAGTTGAACTGCTTCATCAACGTTGTGCGTGACAAGAAGCACTGCATGGGGTGGTTTGTCCGGTGGAAGCCACAGGTCCAGCAATTCCTCCCTGAGTGCCTGGGCTGAAAAGACATCAAGGCCTGCAAAAGGCTCGTCAAGCAACAGCAATTCAGGAGAAGTGGATATTGCCCTTGCGATGGATACCCTCTGCTTCATCCCGCCGGAAAGTTCCCTTGGATAAGCACCCTCAAAACCGTCAATTCCCACCATCTTGATGTATTTGAGGGCAGTCTCTTTCCTCATTTCCCTGTCACGCATAATGGGCTCCAGGACGATCTCCACATTCTTCTGCACATCAAGCCACGGGAAGAGAGCCGGATTCTGGAAGACCACGGATACCCTGCTGTTGTCCTCACCAATGGGTGCTCCACCCATAAGCACGGTTCCGGACGTGGGGTTGATCAGGCCGAGCACCATTTTAAGTATAGTCGACTTGCCGCAGCCTGAAGGACCAATGAGCGAAACAAATTCATTCTTGTGAATGTTGAATGAAACGTCCTGAATTGAAATAAGCTTGCTCTTGCCTGTGGAATATTCCATATGGACATTTTTCACAGACAGTAGCTCTTCCATGGTTCTGGTATCATGATTATATATAGGTATATTTCTTGCGCCACGGCTCCGTTGCAATACCCGAAATGAGAAAAATTGTGCGATTCCCCGTAAAAAAAGGGCCCCGTTGAAGGGGCTTTGGGAACGCCCTTTAAAACTCGAATTCCTGTCCGTTCATTGGAAGGATTACTTCATAGTCCGGGAGGGCCTCAATCAGTTTTTCCCTCTGTTCTCCATGGCAGAGTATTACCCTCTGGGGATCCACCTGCTTTATGAATGAAACAAGGTCATCGTGGCCGGCGTGGGCGGACATATCGAAGAATTCCAGCTGCATGCTTGGCTTTACCGGTGCACCGGCTATGTTCAGGATACCCGTCTCAATGAGGCTTCTTCCGTTTGTACCCTCAACCTGGTATCCAGTAAGAAAGATGGCACTCTTGGGATCGTCGGCAAGTTCCTGCACGTATCTGAGAACGGGTCCACCATCCATCATTCCTGAAGTGGTCACAATGACGTCGTTCTCTTCAAGTGCCGCACCCCTCATTCTGTTGTTCCTGATCTGCCTTGCTTTGCCAACAGCCCTCTTGAGTTCAGACCTTGACCTCAGAAAACCTCCTGGAGTGTCCAGGTAGATATTTGTGATGGTGTTTCCCATTCCATCAGATGCCACCTTCAGGTCCATGGTTGCAAGAATCATCAGGAGTTCCTGGGATCTTCCCATGGCAAATGCAGGAAGGATAACCTTCCCTCCGTTGTCAACCACTTCTCTTACCCTTTCCCTGAATCTGTTGACAACCTGCTGCCTATCCTCGTGCAACTTGCCCGCATATGTGGATTCAATTATGAGATTCTCTGCCTTGACCGGTTTGGCTCCATTGAGCAGGTAAGTGTCTCCAGTGTATAGATCACCGGTTACCAGAAGATCCATGTTATTCTCGAATTTCCACATGGATGAGCCCGGGATATGCCCCGCTGAGTATGGTGTAGCGATCATTTCCCCAACCTGCGAGGAATCGCCGTACCTTGAAGTGAGGACCATTTCGTAGAGCGTGTTGATGTCATCCCTTGCGAATCTCTTTGGGTATCCCTCAATATCCATGATCTTGATTGAATCCTCCAGCATAGGCCTCATGCTGCTTGCTGTAAGGGTGGTTGCATACAGGTCCGGCCTGTGGGACTGGTAACACATTGGAAGGCCTCCAATGTGGTCAAGATGTGCGTGTGTGACAAATATCCCCTCAACTTTCTCATACGGGAGTGGGTATTCTGGAGGTTTTTCCGGAATTACACCGTAATCCACCATTATGTTCGTGTTGCTTTCGTGTATCTTTATTGCAAGTCTGCCGACTTCCTCGGCTCCGCCTAAAAATTTGACTTTCATTCTATTTCCTCATGCTTTTGCGTCATTGAGCCTGTCTTTGCAGTGGCATGCTCTCTCCCTGCTGATTTTGGGAAGAACATTCCTGATGAGCTCAGTTACCTTTTCCTCATTTTCCTTCATGGTCTTGAAAACTTCTGCAGCTTCCACGGGCTTGTCTGCCCAGACATCGTAATCTGTTACGGTTGCGATGACTGAGTAGCACATGGATTTTTCGTCCGCAAGGTTGACCTCTGGAACCAGTGTCATGCCGATGATGTCTGCATACTGCCTGAACATCATTGACTCGGCCCTTGTGGAAAATCTCGGACCCTCCACCGTAACATATGTGCCTCCAAGATGGACGTCTTCAGTAATCTTAGATGCCACTTCATGGAGTTCCTTATTCATGTGAGGGCAGAACGGGTCTGCTGCAGAAATGTGATAAACTTCCGGCCCATCGTAAAAGGTAAGTTCCCTTCTTCTTGTGTTGTCGACGAACTGATCCGGTATTACAATGGTTCCGGGCGCAAGACCTTCTTTCAGGGAGCCAACAGCATTGACTGCCAGGACCCTCTTTACACCAATGCTGTCAAGAGCCCATATATTGGCCCTGTAGTTCACTTTGTGCGGAGGTATTGTGTGTTTCTTCCCATGCCTCGGCAGAAATGCCACTTCAACATTGTTGATCTTTCCAACTTCAATAACTCCAGATGGTTTGCCAAATGGTGTTTCAATGTCCAGCGATTCTGGATTTTCCAGAAGATTGTAGAGCCCGCTACCGCCTATTATACCGATGTAAGCCATGTTATCACTGCAATTTCAGGTTTTTTGGCTATTTGATAATTCTATAAATAATTCCCGTAGCAATCATGGATTGATAGTTGCACTATTGAGGGAAAGTGTTCCAGACTGGCAGCATTTTTAGCTTTTTCATCAAGCCGGAACCGTACTGGGCAGC
>JAMDCA010000048.1 GCA_023489435.1 Thermoplasmatota archaeon | reverse complement strand
ACGGGCCCGCTGGGATTCGAACCCAGGTCTCCGGCTTCGAAGGCCATAAGGATATCCTAGCTACCCCACGGGCCCCACTTGATATGTTTAATGAGATATTAAAATAAATCCTGAAGCACTTAAAGGGTCTTCTGGAAGCCATCTTTCTTCGGGAACACCAATTCATTGTCCTTTCTGGAGATCAGCACATCCATTAGGGTGTATACTGCCTTTGTCTTGCCCTTGTCCACAACCTTGTATGGTGTTGAGAAATTGAAACAGAGCGTGCACTCAGTGGGGTAATCGGTGTGAAAATAACACCTCGAATCCTCAAAAAACATGCACTGTGACTGAAGTGAACCTGAAGTCATACCTGTGGCATCCTCTTACCTATGATCTCACGGCATTTAATAAAGTAAGAGTATCTGTCATCTTCCTTTTCCTTTTGCACTCCTGCGGGTTTCATGTCCATCAGGATCATGGCGGCAAGATGAATGGTCGACTCAGGCATGCTTTCCCTGTCAGCATTTGAAAGCTCATCCATGCAGTATTTGATGAGTTGCTCTGTCAATTTAGTATATATGGCTGTGTCCCGTCCAATTTTGAATCCATCGCCAATTGCCTCTAGGGATTTCTGCTTCTCACCCTTAGTCATCAACTCAAATGCCTGTCCCAGCCTGGCTATGGCGATCCCTGCTGAATCCCCCAGGTTGTCGGCCGTACGGGTCAGTCTTTCAAATGCGGCATGTGCTTTTTCAGGCTTATCTTTCAGGCTGTAATGGATTCCGGAGAGGAAGTACCACATGGGTAGAAAATCATCTGCTTCGGTAATTTCAGTATCCATTATGGATTCAAGTTCCTTCTGGATGCTTTCGTTTAGCGATGTCTGGACAATTATATACAGTCCTCTGGCAAGTTTTTCTTTCATGCTGTTCCCGATGGATTTTGATATCTTCAGAAGCTCTTCTGCATACCTGACTCCGCTTGAATAGCTCATCATCTCGAAGGAAGCCATTGTGGCAAACCTGAAAAATGGATAAGAAAGGTTGCTGTCGCCGAGCATCCTCACAAGGCCGGCAGCACCAGGGAAGTAAGATAGGAAATCTTCCTTCCTCCCTATGTTAAAATATATTTCGCACAGGTTATAAGTAGAATATGCTCTCGAGACCAGTTCACCCGATATGTACGACTTTTCAATGATTTCTGTCAGCATACTTGCTGACTGTTCAAAATCTCCCCAGTAGCTGTAAATAATTGCAATGTTGTTGAGCATCAGGAGTTCTCTGTCGTACAGTTTCAGTTCCTGGCATATTTTCAGAGCCTTCTCATATTCCAGGAGAGCCCCCTTGAGATCGAATTTCTTTATCTTAATAGTCCCAAGTGTTCCGTAACCGTCCGCCAGTAATTCTGAAATTTTATTTTCTGTTGATATCTTTATGGACTCATCAGCTGCCCTTGCTCCCTCATCAGTCTGGTTAAGTGAAGAGTGGGCAGTTGCAATCGTAAGCCAGGCAGACGCCCTGTCATAGGGTTGGAGATCATTTCCTTTGAGAAGCTCCTTACACATGCTGATGGCTTCCCGGTATCTGTCAGTCCTCTGTGCAAGCTTTGCAGCGCTCAGCCTTGTGAAAACAGGCTCGACTAAGAGCAGGTCCGGATTGTTGTAAATCTCAATGGCTTCCTCGAGGTTGCCAAGGTTGAGTGAGGACTGAGCCGAAAGTATGGCAAGATGTGCACGGGCAGGCTTGCCTGTGACAAACTTTGACAGATCCTTGAAAAGGTCTTTGGGAAAACCTACGTAACTCATCTGGTCAATGAACTTTCTCCAGTTTTGATTGACCAGATCCTCAATCCTCTGAGGGTCCTTTCTTAATTCGAAAACCTTGAGTTTTGTTATGAATGGGAGATTTGTGAATCCCGACTGTTTCAGGAAAGTCTCGCTTATGATATATCCGCCATTGGAGTAAACAGAATTCATGATTATGTCGGAAATCCTGTTATTGACAATACTGTAATTCAGGTTTCTTTCAGCAACCAGGCCCAGGTCTATGAGCCTCGCAAGGGCATCCAGAACTTGGCTTCTTTCAAGTTGGGAAAGGTTGGAGATAAAAGATGGGGACATCTCTTCCGGAATTAGGGCAACAATTTCAATGACTTTTCTCTCAGCGTCGCTCAGTTCCCTGATGATCTTGTCAAACCTAATTTCAGAACTTGGAGGAATGGGAAAATACCTGTATGTAACCTCTTCCAGTTCTCCACTGGTGTTTATGATACCCTGTTCCTCATAATATTTGAGCGTGTATACTAGTGAGCGCACATTTCCATTTGTGAGGCGGAACAGTTCCTGGATGAAGCTTGATGGCAGATTGTATTTCAGGTTCTTCAGCAATGCCTTTATGTCTTCCAGGTTGGCGCGCTCGAAGTTTATAATCTGTATCTCCGGCTCTGAAGCCACAAGGTTGAGGAATCTCACAATGGAGTGCCCGTCTTCAACGTTATCCTCCATTATGGAGCCGAAAACGGTGAACCCAAGTTTTGGCGCAAGCCTGGAAAGGAAAATAAAGAGCTCCCTTGAATGCTGAGGCATATTCTCCAGCTGGTCAATGATAAAGATGGATCTGGAGGCAACTTCCTCTTTTAGAGTGGAAAACTCTTCCACTATCTGGGGCAGCGTCCTTTCCCTGAATTCATTATGCAGCTGGTTCAGAAGTTCATTGTATGCCTGATACATCAATGCCTCGCTGGTTGCGTAGGACCTTGTCCTGTAGACCTTGTATCCTTGTGCTTTGGCATTAGTATCGATTTCATTGAACACCTGGGTCTTTCCAGTACCCTCCTTCCCCAGGAAAACATAGGAGCGGCCTATCATCTGGCCATTGGCCAGCTGTTCCAAGAAATATTGATGAGCTCCCCTGTAATTGAAAACCTTCTGCATCTGCCACAAAGTATTGAATAGAGTACTTAATAGTTATTTCCTGTTTTCACTGCATGATGTGTCTAACAAAGGTTAACATTACAGTTTTTCTCTCTTCCCGCTTAAGCTGAGCTTTTCTCTGCCAAATTCCCTTGAATTGAGGAGCCTCGCTTTTGGGAAAACAGGACCCTGAGTGCAGAGCTGTAAGCCATCCATGGAGCACGAATCACAGACACCAATGCCGCATTTCATCTGCCTTTCCAGTGAAAAGTCAGCATCTATTTTCTTATCTGAGATATAGTCCAGAACCGACTTCAGCATCAATTCCGGACCACATACATACATCATGGAGAATTCATCCAGATCCAGATGTTTCAAGCCTTCCACGGCAAAGCCCTTTATTCCTTCACTGCCATCGTCGGTGACTGCGGTTAACCTTTCCGGTGAAAACCGATCCGCAAAAAGGAGCTCTGTCCTGGTCCTGGCCGATACAACTCCATGGGAACCGGATGTGATAAGTGGCAGTAATCCCGCCATTCCAGAACCTCCTCCAACGATGAGTGTTTCACCGCCTGTCTTTCGGAAAGTATTTCCATATGGCCCCCTGAAGAAGATTTTCTCCCCGGCTTTCAGCTCTGTCAGCGCAGTGCTTGTTGGGCCGAATCTCTTGACTGTTATTCCCTTGATCTTGCCCGTATAGGAAAGTGAGATCGGTATTTCCCCAAAGCCGGGAATCCAGACCATTATGAACTGGCCCGGAAGTACATCCCGATCCCATGGGAATAACAACGAAACGGTTGTCGGAGTTTCCCTGTCTACCCTTTCAATGATAGAGTGTATCACTGTACCGCGACCCCCACCATATCTTTGATGCTGGAAATTTCTTCTGAATCCATGAATGAGGAGATTCCCCTGCAGATTTCCGGAAAAATTGTTTTTCCTCTGGTATAGACTCCTGTGCCGATCTCCACGGCTGATGCACCTGCCATGATGTATTCAACTGCATCCTCGTGTGTCTCTATGCCACCCACGCCTATGATAACCTTGCCAGTCTCCTTGTAAAGCTGATAGGTATATCTGATGCCCACATTCTTGACGGCCCTGCCTGAAAGCCCGCCGTATGAGTTTGAGAGTACGGGGCGCCTGGCATGGATATCGATTGCCATTCCCCTGACTGTGTTGATTACAACAAATGCATCTGCCTTGCCTGCAGCTTCGGCTACCTCGAGGATATCAGTGACATTTGGGCTAAGTTTTGCCCATACGGGAATCCTGACTTTTCCCTTCAATTCCGCGATTATTTCCTCAACAAGCTCCGGATCGGAACCCACTTCGGAACCAACACCAACAACATGGGGGCAGGACAGGTTGAGCTCCAGTGCGCTTGCCCCGTATTCCTCCATTTTCCTGCCAACATAAGTGAATTCCTCCGCTGTTCCGCCAAATATGCTTCCAATAACAGGTTTGCCCGCTTCCCTTGCAATCCTCATCTCATTGCCAAAATTATCTATCCCCGGGTTTGGAAGCCCAACTGCATTGAGGAGGCCATGGGGAACTTCAGCTACAATGGGCGGCCTGTATCCAGTCCTCTCGCTGCGGCTTATTGATTTCGTGACAACCGCCGCTGCTCCGGACTCCAGGATATTCTTCATGGTGTAGCCGTTCTCGTCAAGAATTCCTGAAGCAAGCATGAGTGGATTCTCCAGTCCAATCCCGGTAATTGTTGTTTTGAGGTTAGCCATAGATTCTCCCTATAGTTTCTGGCGTGCAGGCATCATTCGTAAGAGCGCCCGTACTTCACCATTATAGATGCCTGTTTTACTGTTTCGTCATTGATTATATTGAGCAAATCGTTCTTGGAAAGCCCAGGTTCAAGGTCAGGCTTATGAAGCACCGCATAAAGGTAAAAGATGTATCTGTGAACTTTCTTCCTTGGGGGGCATGGGCCGTTGTAGCCGATTTTCTTGAAACTGTTCAAGCCCTGTGCCCAACCTTCATCGGTGACCTTTTCCTTGGTAACATTTTCATGGAGTTGCTTGACATCAGGTTTGATGTTGTAAAGAACCCAATGCACGAATGTGCCCCGCGGGGCATCCGGGTCCTCCATAATGAGAATGAATGACTTTGTTGAAGATGGTGGATCAGACCAGGCAATTTCAGGTGAGTAATCCTGGCCATCGCATGTGTATTTCTGGCTAAGGCCTTCCCCATGCTTTGCAGAAGTGAGCCCTATATTGAAAGTCATTATGACACATATGGCAAAGGAGTTAAAATATTATGTTAAAGCCCAATATTTGGCGAAGTTCCTGCCATTATGTATGAAATAATGCATGTTCATCGGCCGGTGAAAAATATTAAATTATGATGTGTGCTTAAAAGCGTGTATATGAGGAAAATAGTAAACCGGGAAGACAAGGCAGTCTCTCCAATTATTGCCACTATACTTCTTGTTGCAATCACAGTAACTATGATAGCAACTGCATACACACTGCTGGAGAATTACATTCCAAGCCCTGTACCCAACACACCTTCAGCAGCGCTGAAAGTGGTTTACAACACGCAGCCCAGCGGAAGCGCATACAATGGAAACTATACCATTTACATCAATTCCCTGAACGGGAATGTCTCCGTCAAGGACATTAACCTCATAGTGACATTCACAAACAATACTGTAGATGAAATAGGCCTTGGGCCGGTCTATCTGAACTCCAATTCACTGAATTTCAGCAGCTACCTGACCATTTCGCTACAGAGCAGTGCAGGCTATATTACCAGTACAAGTTTTGTCAATCTCTATCTCCATAATTCCCAAAGCAACATTAGCCGGATTGCACTGGTCGACACATTCACTGGCGGCTCCATAGGAAGTACCCCTGTACAGTGAAGGTTGCCTCAAAACCCATTTTTCCCAAAAGTTCCCCCTATGCATTCGATATAGGCCCGGAAGTTGCACTAACTCTGTCTGGAATTGAGAGGAATGCAACTGCGATGATAATCTGGGCAACGAGGAGCAGCAGGAACCCAATCATGATAATGACAGTTATTGCGCCGATAAAATATATAAGTGCACCTGTTTCAAACAGTGGGATATTCAGCTTTGTTGCAATGGACCTGTAGCTCTGCCTTATGAAGTACCCGGAAAGTATAAGGAAAATCCAGGTCACAAGCAGTGAGGGGATTAGGGCAATTGCTACCGCAGACCAGTTTACTGTCCCAAGATTCGGGGACTGGCCAAGCATATATGAAAAACCATTGGGATAATTTACGCCAACGTAGTGCAGAAATATCACTATAACCAATATTGCTGATACAGCAACAGCGATTATTGCAAAGATCACGGAAATAATTGCGTTGGTGAATATATGCCGGTCGCCCAGTTCGGATGAAAGTCTTTTGAGAGCCAGCAAAATGAGGATAAAACCTGCAATTCCCAGAACCCATCCCACTGTAGGCACAACTGTTAGAATAACCAATATAGAACCAGTTCCACCATAGATCCTAGCGTCTGAATAAGCAGTCACCAAATTCCCCCTGAAATTTTAATCTGGTACGGAATAAATAGTTGTTTTCTAAGTAAATACTGTATAGTAATAGCAAAAAGCCAGGCAGCGTTCCATCATTGAAAGTGCGGAGGAAAATAGGCCGGCAGGACAGGGGTTCCGGGGCGCTCAAGTAAAAAGCTCATATTTTCTTTAATATATGCTGGACGGGCCCGGTGGGATTCGGACCCACGATCACCGACTTAGAAGGACGGTGCCTTATCCAGACTAGGCCACGGGCCCGAGCGCTTTAACGCCGCAAAGAACTTTAAAGTTTCGCTGGAAATGCAGCGGAAACTCTGAATGTCCCCCTGATTGGATTTATTAACAGTTTTGCACTGAACACAGGATGAAGTTTGAAGTGGCCATCAGACTTGAGAAGTCCAGGTACGAAGACTTTGTGAAGGCCATCAAGCCGGATATATCACAGACCGTGGGAAGATCACGGGCCAGGATAAGTGAGGATGCGGACTTTTTTTACATTTATATATCTTCGCCCGATACAGTTGCATTGAGAGCAGCTGTCGGGTCGCTGACACGATGGTTCAAGGTAATAAAGGATATAATGGAGGAAATTGAGTAATGGAGCCGAATCTTAGCCAATACATCCAAAACCAGATCAGGCAGGCACAGCAGATGGAGAGCCAGATTGAGCAGGTGGCAAACCAGAAGTACCAGCTTGACGTGAGGATAAAGGAACTGGACAAGACAATCAAGGAACTGGAAGCTGTCACAGGTGAAACTCCAGTTTATAAGAGTGTGGGTAACATCCTCTACCAGATTCCTGACAAGAAGAAATTGCTGGAAGACCTTTCAGAACAGAAAGAACTCAGCGAAATTAGGATCAAGACCCTCGAGAAGCAGCAGAAAACCCTTGAGGAAAAATACAAGGAACTTGAAGCCGGCATCCAGCAGAGGTATGAGGAAGAAACCAAGAGAAGAGGAACAAACAGTTGATCGATCTTATCGACGTACAGGCAGGCAAGCCAACTTATACAATTCCCGTGAACAAAGTCGGTGTGCGGGGAATTAAGTACCCTGTCCGTGTCAAGAGAGGAGACCGGGAAATAGATCTGCTTACGTTGATTGATATTTTTGTTGATCTTCCTTCCACAAGGAAAGGGGCCGATTTCTCAAGAAAGATTGAGGCCATTAACGAAATAATACTTGCAAGGAAAGTCGTTCCAAGCATTGAGGACCTGAGTGCCGAGATTGCTGAACGAACTCTTGAAAAACTTAACTATTCATCCTCCTGTGATGTTTCTGTCTCCGCGGACTATCTTGTGGAGAAGAGGAGCCCGAATAATTCACCAATTATTGTGAATTATAAGATTCTGGGAGAGACACACATAAGGGAAGGAACAAAAAAAGAGACCATAGTTGGAGTGGTGGTGCAGGGCATGAATGCATGCCCCTGTGCAATGGAGACCACCAGGGCATTGATTTCAAGGGATTTTCCAGGAAATGAGGAACTTCTCTCCAGAATACCGTCCATTTCACACAACCAGAGGAACCTTGTGACATTCAAGGTAGAGATTCCGGAGAATGGTAACGTAGAAGCAGACGAACTCATAGAGCTTGCTGAAAAAGTGCTTGGTGGCTCACTTTATTCCCTTCTGAAAAGGATTGATGAGGGAAATCTTGTTTATAACGCCCACAAAAACCCAAAGTTTGTAGAGGATATCGTAAGGGAGTTAGCGAGCCTTGCCCTGGGGAAATACAAAGATTTTCCTGACAGCGCAAAGATTTACATTGAATCCAGAAGCGAGGAAAGTATACATCCGCATGATGCATTTGCTGCAGTCGACACAAATTTTGGTGAAATCAGAAAATCGCTCAGAGCTTGAGTGGATCCCCATGACCAGGCAATATTGTAATTCCTGACATTGAAATTATTCTCTTTCTTGATTCCTCAGCTTTTTCAATGTCCAGCGAGAATTGCCTATTTACTGTGGTTTCCGTCCCCTTGACAGTTACGGCATCTCCCACAAATAGCAGGGACTCAGGTTCAAAAAGGTAAGAAGTGCTTCCGGGAGTGTGTCCTTCGGTTGGAACCACTTTCATCCACGGTAATGAAAATTCATCCGCCGGAATCAAACCAGAAACAGCATCAGTCTTGCCAAGGACAGAAACAAGCTTTGGCAGAAAGCCCTTAGGCTGAACAGGTTTGTTCTTTCCTTCTATGACCTGAATTTCATCGCGCGGGGCATAGATTTTTGGAGAATATTTCCCTTTGAGAATGCCAAGCCCCCCAACGTGATCCGGATGGTAATGGGTTATGAGTACAATGTCAGGTTTTTTCCCAGACTGCTGGTAATAATCAACGATTTTCTTACCTGACGATTTCATGCCGGCGTCTACTAGGATTACCAGGCCTTCGTGTTCCACAGAGTATGAATGGGCCATGGTGCCATCGATTCTTGTAACTGAGTCTGAGACCTTCATTATTATCAATGGTTAATCAAGAAAGGTTGATTATAATCTTTCCAGAAGCGTAGAGATCAAATCTGGCTTTCTATTAGTTCATAGAGCTTCTGCCTGACTTCCGAACTGCTCTGGAACCTCTTGCCGTCATATTTTGATATTCTTACAACTTTTGTGTCAAGGCCGAGCTCGCGGCATTTGTCCTGAATTTTTTCAGCATCAAATCTCTGGTCATACCCCAGAGTGATTATGTCAGGTTTGTTTTCAAGGACGGTCCTGAAAATATCACCTTCATGGCCAAGTATGGCACGATCCACCTGCTTTAGTTCCTTGACCAGGTCCAGCCTTGAATTTTCATCAAATAATGGGTTCTTGCCATTCCTGTGGGCAGTACTGTCCCTTGCCACTACAACGAGAAGTTCATCTCCCAGTTTCTTAGACTCGCTGAGGTAATGGATATGCCCCATGTGCAGTATGTCAAAAACTCCAGTTGCCATCACTCGGATCATTTTCGGCTCTTCAGTTTATGTCAGGTTATTGTATAAATGTTATCCATTTCTAAGCGAAAACAATGAACTGTGGATTTTGGAAGGAATAAGATCATAAGAGGTACCGGATTTTAGAATAGATAATTATTATCTTATGAAAAATATACCTATAATTGATCTTCCGAGAATATGAGCCCAGGGACCTTGATTCTATAGTTGAGCTTGAGAAGAGGGCATTCCCCGTCGGACCGTACACCAGGTCAATGTTGAGGAAGATTTTCAACACAAAGGGTTCTTTCAACTTCATAGCTGAAGAAAACGGGAAAGTTATAGGATATGTGATCGCACTGCCCCTAGACGAAAAGTCTGCGGACATTGAGAGCATTGCGGTGGATCCTGACCTGCACCGGGGCGGATTAGGATCAAAATTGATCAGGCTCATTGAGGAAGGGATGCTCAAACGTTCATTCCAGTATTCTGTGCTTGAGGTTAGAGACATGTATGAAGAAGCCATTAATTTCTACAGGAAGCATGGCTATGTCGCTGTCACACACCTGCCATCATATTATACTCAGGTTTTCAGGGGTTCCAGAGGCGCCTACAGAATGGTGAAGAAACTGCACGATTAGGCAATTGCCTTTTCCACTGTTTTCTTGACCCCTTCATTGGCCCATAATGGTGCTGAAACAACAATCGTCCTGTTTTCTAGTGTTTCACGGAGCGCGCGGACCAGAGGTGAAACATCTGTTATGTTCATGGTGCCATTAGGTGTAAGCACGCTGAGATCAGATTTTATCCTCCCTGGGCCAGAGAATTCCAGTGGCGGTATGATGTCGACAATATAGTCATATTCCCCGAGACTACTTTCCTTCTCCAGGGCTTCCTTTATGTTAACCGCAAGCTCAGGTTTGTATGGCAGTTTGAAGACGGGCTTGAAAAGCTCACGCTTCAATAGAGACTGGGCAATCCTGTTGTTCTTCAGGCCTTTCAGTATCTGGAACAGGTCGTTGTCGTCCATCTGGAATGGATGCGGGAACTGTTCCATGTTCTCCCTGATTACATAGCCTGTCATAGTCTGGGCAATTCTGGAAGTCTTGTGAAAATATACTGTTCCGTACATGAGAATCCTTGCAATGAGTACAGACTCTATTGTTCCAAGGCCTTTTTCCTCCACCATGATGTCGTTGTCGTGGACAAGTGCAACGTTCAGGATTCGCCTGTGGTCCACGTTGCCAATCTGTACACCGCAATACAGCGAGTCACGCCTCATGTAGTCAAGTTCATCAACATCCATCGGCCCACTGATAAGCCTGGAAAGAACCCTGAGGTCCTTTCTCTTGCCAAGAAGGACGGAAGCAACATCCTTTGGATCAATTCCAATGGATTCCAGCACTCCCGGCAGCGAACTCCCCGAAAACTCCCCCTTTCCCTCAATAATGGAAAGGCCAGCCTGAAGATGGTCATGCCCTGTCATTTTCTGGAAGATGTCTTCATTGCTGTGGCTCAGAGGGGGGTGCCCAACGTCGTGGAGAAGTGCAGAAACAGCTGCCAGATCCTTATCTTCGATAGAAAGTGCTTCTGAAAAAAGTGTGGCAAGGTGCATGGTGCCAAGGGAGTGTTCAAACCTGCTGTGGTTTGCACCGGGAAAAACAAGATTGCACAGTCCAAGTGCACGGATGTACCTAAGCCTCTGGAATTCTGGTGAGTCAATCACTTTCTGCATGTCCGCAGGCAGTTTTACAGGGCCATTTACGGGGTCCTGAATAATTTTGTATTCCCTGGTCTTCATAGCTTGGCCGCCAAACTCGAATTTAAACGCCGGACTTGCCTGAATCGGGCCAGATGTCCTGCCAGGGTCCCCCTGCTTCCTCTCTATCCCGCACCCCTTCGGCATCAAGAGTCCAGGATACCGATGCTCCCTTCCGGTCCTGACGGTTTCTCCTGGTAGATTATGAGAACAGGTTCCTTCGATCCTGACCTCGTAAACCTTCGATCTGAAGGGACAGAACGTCACTGATTCCACAGGGCCTGACAGAAGTCTGGTTGACCTCAACAGGCCGTCACCCCCGCATATAGACTTCGGGTAACAGGGAGCGCCTAACTCCCCGGCCAAGTCCGGCTTCTTGAAATAGGTATCTTGCTATAAAAGATTTTCAAAGGAAAATTTTCTGGAGTCGCTGCCAGGACTTTGAAACATGGTTGCTTTAAACCAAAAACAGCATACCATGACACCTGTGCCTGTAGACTCTGAAACCATTGAACTGATTCATACCCTCTTCCCGGGGGAAGAGATTGCTGAACTCACACAAATATCAGTGGGCTGGAACAGCCATGTTTATATTTTAAACCAGAAGTTTGTCATCAAGATACCAAAAACCAGGAGTGCAATTGAGGGTATTGAGAAGGAGATGGCTCTGGCTGAATCATTGAGAGAGCATTTGCCAGTGCAATTGCCAAAGTATGTGTCTAATGCTAAAGTCGGCGACATTTATGGATTTGCATACAATCTAATCAAGGGCAAGATGATGACTACAATGTCTCTTTCTGGCGGCGAAAGCCATATTGACCCAACAAAAATCAGTGACAGGAAACTCTACAGTTCAATACAGAAGCAACTGGCAGGAATACTATCTTCAATACACAGCATTGAATCGCAACCTGTGACAGAAATTCTTGCCAGATTCGAAAATGAGACGTGGAGCGAGGCTTATTTAAGGGTTGGAAAGAAATTCGATGCGGCACTCCAAAAGGTTTTTCATGCTGAGGGCCTGTTTAACGCCCGGTCTCTGTTGGCAGAAACCATTGAAAGAATTACTCACTGTGATTTTCAACAGAAGTTTATCCATGGTGATTTTGGCGGTTGGAATATTATTTATGACGAAGACAGAAAAGAAATCAATGGCATACTGGACTGGGCAGACAGTTGCATAGGTGACCCTGCACTGGACTTCGCTGAACTGATATATGACTATGGGGAACATTATGCCAGGGAAGTGCTGGGATTCTACTTAAAAAACAATGACCCGGCAGATTTTATGGAAAGGGCAAAGCTGTACCTAAGGCTTGAAGGATACCGGGATCTGCACTATGGAGTTGTAACAAGTTCACCTGAATTCGTGGCTAAAGGCATAAAAAATATAGAAAAAATGTTAAAGGGCCCAGAGGAATGACCGGTTAACTACGCTTTCTTGACCTGAAAATCGAGGTCGAGGTTCTTTGTTTCAATTCCGGCTAGGAACCAGATAATAGCGCCAATAAGGCCAATTCCCCATAAAACAACATTGCTCAGTATCTGCTGCTGCAGCGAAAAGTTAGCGAAGAGGTAAATGGTTACCGGATAAGCAGCCATGGGTACCAATCTTACCAGTCCGATGGCCTTTCCCCTGTTTCTTGTGGAAAAAAGTTCGGGTTCAAGCGTGGTGCGTGAAGCCCAGGCAAATTCACTGAATGCCATATTCAGGAAGAGAAGTGGCACAAATACAAGCAGGTTTTGCAGGTCATTTACAACCATTAGTATGGCAAGGACTGTAAGGAATCCCCCCGCATAGGCAAAGACAGAGTAGTTCTTCCTTCCTCTTGATATAAGCCTTGCAGCAATGGGACCCGCTATGGAAGAGCCAAGCAGGCCGAAGAAAACCAGTATGTCAACTACGTCAGACCTGAATTCGTAATAAGGGACAATGTAAACCATAAGGCCAAAAGTCAGATACTGCGATAGGGCGAGGAAGGTCAGGACCAGGTAGCTTAAACCCGGGCTAATTTTCCGTGCCGGGCTCTCACCTTGAAAGTCCGTTTCAAGACCCAGGTCAGAAACCTCTTTCTCAGCTTCCTCTTTCCTGCCCCTGGAATCAAGCCACCTGTAGGATTCTGGAAGGCTCATCCTTGCATAAACCATGATACCGATCAGGAAGATCGATGGGATCAGTATTGCCAATCTCTGAAACAAAAGTGATGAGTTGCTTACGTTGACAAGGATGAGCATGCCTGCAATGAACGCCCCTCCCACATTGCTGAAATTCATTCCATTTGTGATCAGGGAGCTCATCTTCTTCCTTGGCGTATCCTCAGCAAGAAGGGCAATTGTCGGGATTTCCTCCCCAGCTATTCCAAATTCCGACAGGGCAATCCCTGCCAGGAGAGTTACTACACTGAAGGAGAAGGAGATTAT
The DNA here is from genome assembly GCA_023489435.1 of Thermoplasmatota archaeon. GTDB lineage: Archaea > Thermoplasmatota > Thermoplasmata > Thermoplasmatales > Thermoplasmataceae > JAJZOM01. The sequence goes on along the minus strand of JAMDCA010000048.1, from coordinate 714 downwards.
TGCAATCCCCACTATGTAAAGGGCCATGGTGAGGATGAAAACCTTCTTTCTTCCTATCCAGTCTGACACAAACCCCATGGACACGTTTCCCAACAGGGCCAGAATAGGGCCAGTGAGAACCAGAAGGACTGTGTAGAAGCCAGATATGTTGGCAGTAAATGGCCATGATTGGGAGAGTGGGGCAATGGAAGCCAGAATACCCCACAGGAACATTCCACTGAAAGTGGACATTAAAAGGGATGTTCTCGAACTCCTCATTGCCTGTCCGGCCCCCTGAGAACAATATCATAAACCAATGGCAAGGCAATTTCTTTTGTGTTACACGAAGAATATTCTTTCATCTCTTCCCTCCGCCAGCATTACCTGGATCAGGTTCCAAGGGTCGACTCACTGTGAGTCCTCTCAGCCATATGGGGCTCCCCGAACTGGATAGCGTTGAATTATAAACCTATAATTAAGGTTTGCTGATTCTCCTCTATGGGAATTGACAAGGTTTGCAGCTCCTACCTTCCTAAGTCGAAGATAAGCTCTTGTAAAGTCTCTTATAATAACGGCTGAAATCGAAGTGGGAATATGACCCGAAGGTATTCCCCCTCTGCAAACCATCCTCGCCCGAGATCCCCTTTCCAATAATGTTAGAAAGAACCTTATGGCTGGGGTCATCGATTGAACTGTAATGGAATTCGTGCCCATAAACGGTGTCACCTTTTTTAA